>DASXIJ010000024.1:0-58522 GCA_036498045.1 Solirubrobacteraceae bacterium | reverse complement strand
CGATGCGGCCGTCGCTGTGAGGAGCATCCGTCTCATCTGGGCCTCCTTCGACCGGGGTCGGAGTGTCGGGGTTTGCGTGTTGATGCCCCTATGACACCCGCCCGGGCGGGAACTTCACGCGGCCTCGAACAAATGTCCAGCCGCCGTCAGCGCACCGGCGAGACGGCGGGCGCCAGCCGGCCGGTCGGCTGGCGCGACGGGCGCGAGGCAGCGCGTCCCGGCGGCTTGGCCTTGCGCGACAGCTCGGACGTGATCGCGCTCATCGCCGCGAGCATCGTCCCGCCGCCGGCTTCGACCCGCTGTGGCGGGGCCGCTCGGGTGGTGCGGCGGGTGCCGCGGGCGTCGAGGCTCGCCGCCCGCGCGCGCAGCCAGCGCAGCGAGCGCCGCTCGCCACAACGCTCGCGCCAGCCGGCGAGCCCGCGTTCGAGGCTGGCGCGGTCGCGAATGACGGCAAGCACCTCGACCTCGCCCCCGCCCGCGTCGGGCGGCCCGAGGCGCACGAGGTAGAGCTCGCCGGTCTCGGCGATCCACGCTGCGCGGTGCAGCGGTCCGCCGACGTCATCGCGCCACCAGAGCCCGACGTCGCGCTCGCGCGAGCGCGCTCGCCGCGCGTCCGCCGTGTAGAAGCCGGCGAGGGAGCCGTAGTGGACCTTCGGTGTCGCGCGCGGGCGCGTGGGCGTGGTGTAGCGAGCCTTCGGTGTCGCGCGCGGGAGCCTGGCGTTGTCCTGTCTCATGCCGCACCGTCCGGGAGTCGAGGGGATTGGGGAGGTCGCCGGTCAAGCGTCCTCGCCGGCCCTTAAGACCCGCTTAGCGCGCGCGAAGAGTTCTCTGAAGCCGCCCGCAGCCGTCCGCGGCCGGCGGCCTTTCGCGACCGTTGCGGCCGAGGGGCTCGGGCTGGCAGCGGCCGCGGACGCCCTCGGCGCCCAGAGGTCGCCGGTCCGTTGTGGGCCGATGACCTCTGGGGATCGCGCGAAGGACGATCAGGGGTTGAGGCGCTTCTTCAACGCGCTCGCGGCCGAGAATTTCGCCGCCTTGCTTGCGCCGATCTGGATCGTCTGGCCCGTCGACGGGTTGCGTCCCTGCCGTGCAGCACGGTGGCTGACGCTGAACTTGCCGAAGCCGGCAAGCGCGACCTCACCCCCGGCGGCAAGCTCGTCGGAGACGGTCTCGATGACGGTCTCCACCACCTGTCGGGCCTGACTGGCCGCCAGTCCGTTGCGACTGGCGATCTGCTCGGCCAGCTCGTTCTTGGTCATACCACTCCCTTCTAGGGTGCATTGCTGCGAGCAGGCTAACCGCTGGCGAGGACGACGAACCCACAAAACACGGGGCCTGGGCCTGGCAAAACCCCTAATTTCCGGGCGACTCGACCACTTCGCGCGTCTGCAGCGGCGCGCTGGCAGGTAGTTCGGGGGCGATCTCGGGCCTTCGCGAATCAAGCGAACCGGCCGCGCAGGCGGCCCAGATCGCGGCCAGCCAGGTGCCGCAGGCGAGCAGGACGTGCACCCAGACGAGCTCGGTCGGCAGGTGCGTCTCATACTGGTCCAGGCCGACGGCGCCCTGCAGCGCGAGCAGGACGCACAGCACGGTCAACGATCGCCGCACGACCGGTCCAGCGTGCCGCCGCCGCGCAAGCCACCAGATCGCGACCGCCGCGAGGCCGAAGACGAGCGCGATCTCGCCGTGGCGATGGATCACGAAGTCCATCGTCCCGCGCCCGTCGAAGCTCAGCCGGTTGATCTTCTGGCCGGGCGAGCCTCCGGCGTGCGGCCCGGCGGCGGTCGCGGCCGTGCCGGCGAAGATCGTCAGCGCCCCCCACGCGACGAGCCCCCGCAGCGAGAGGATCAGCGTCCGGTCGGGCGCCGGGGCGCCGGCGCCGTTCGCCGGTGGGGCCGACGCGCGTGCGCCGGCACGTGACTCGACTTTGCCGGAGGTCTTGCCAACGCGCGCGACTTCGCCCAGCGCCCTGGCGTCGCCGGCGCGCCACGCGAGAAGAGCGGCGGCGAGCAGGATCAGCATCGATAGCGCGAAGTGCCCCATCACCCAGCCGTAGTCGAGCGCTCCACGCACGGTGAATCCGCCGAGCACGGCCTGGCCGATCACGCCGAGCGGCAGCAACGCTCCGAGCAACGTCAGATCGCGACGGTACGGACGCCGGCGCAGGGCGAACAGCCATGCGGCGCCCGCCGCGATCGACACGGGCGCGGTGATCAGCCGGTTTGAGAACTCGATCACGGCGTGCGTGTTCAGCGGCGGGTAGGCGTTGCCGTAGCAGCGGGGCCAGTCCGGGCAACCCAGGCCCGATCCGGTCAGCCGTACTGCGGCGCCGCTGAGGACGATCAACGTCAGCGCGCCGAGCGCGACGTACGCCGTGTAGGCGTACTGGCGCGGCGTGACCGTGTAGTCGTTGGTGCGCGCGCGCAGCCGCTCGAGACGCCGCCTCATCGCCATAAGTCTGCCAACTTGCCCGCGCGCGCTCGCCGCCGTTCAGCGGGCCGCCAGCCACCGTTCGGCGTTCTGGTCGTGCACCTCGCGCAGGATCTGCTCGAGATCGCGCGTCAGCGACCAGCCGGGGAAGTCGCCGGCAAACTCGCGCAGGTCGCTGATCCACCAGCGGTGGTCGCCGACCCGCGGATCAGGCGACAGCGTCCAGTCGAGCTCGCGCCCGGCGATCTTCTGGCAGAGCTCGATCGCCTCGAGCATCGAGCAGTTGCACGCCCGCCCGCCGCCGATGTTGTAGACCGCGCCACCGGAGCGGGCATCGAGGTGGAAATGCTCGAATGCCGCGACGAGGTCGGCCGAGTGGATGTTGTCTCGCACCTGCTTGCCGCCGTAGCCGAACACCGTGTAGGGCTCGCCGACGACCGTCGCGCGCATCAGATAGGAGAGGAAGCCGTGGAGCATCGTGCCGGCGTGGTTGGGACCCGTCAGGCAGCCGCCGCGAAAGCAGACCGTCGGCAGGCCGAAGTAGCGCCCGTACTCCTGCACGAGCAGGTCGGCGGCGGCCTTGGAGACGCCGAACAGCGAGTGCGTGCTGCGGTCGATCGTCATCGACGTGTCGATGCCGTCGTAGAAGGGGTGATCCTCGGGCAGCTCCAGGCGCGTGGGGAGCTCGAGCAGCGGCAGCGAGTTGGGCGTGTCGCCGTAGACCTTGTTCGTTGAGCAGAACACGAACGTCGCGCCATCGGCGTGCGCGCGCGTCGCCTCGAGCAGGTTCAGCGTGCCGGCCGCGTTGATGTCGAAGTCGGCATGCGGATCGGTCGCCGCCCAGTCGTGTGACGGCTGCGCGGCAGCGTGGATCACGAGCTCGATCCGCCCCGCGTGCTCGCGGAACACCCGCTCGACGCCGTCGCGGTCCCGGATGTCGATCTCCGCCGAGCGAAACGCGTCCGGATAGCGCTCGAGCAGCGACGCGGTCATGTGCGCGGTCGACGCCTCGGCACCGAACAGCTGCGCACGCATGTCGTTCTCCAGGCCGATCACGTCGAAGCCGAGCTCGACGAACCGAGCGACCGACTCAGAGCCGATCAGCCCGCCCGAGCCTGTGACGATCGCCGTGCTCATCGGCGCCGTAGCGGCCGGCCCAGCGCCATGGCGGTCATCGGGCGTCGAACTCGAACGGCAGCTCGTCGGCTAGTTCACGCAGCAGCGGCGCCGCCGAGTCGCGCGCGGAGACGATCAGCTCGTCGGCCGGCAGCGGCCAGTCGATCGCCACATCGGGGTCGTTCCAAGCGATCCCGCGCTCGAGCTGGGGGTCGTAGTACGCCGTCTGCTTGTAGATCACGTCGGCGACATCGCTGAGAACGCAGAACCCGTGCGCAAAGCCGACCGGCACATACAGCGCGCGCATGGTCTCGTCGTCGAGCTCGACCGCGTCCCATCCGCCGTACGTCGGCGAGCCGCGCCGCAGGTCGACGGCGACGTCGACGATCCGCCCGCGCCCGCAGCGCACGAGCTTGCCCAGGCCGTCGCCGATCTGGAAGTGCATCCCGCGCAGCACCCCACGCGCCGAGCGCGAGTGGTTGTCCTGGACGAACCGCGTGCCGGGCGCCAGGCCGAGCGCGTCGCCCCATTCCTCGCGGTAGGTCTCGCAGAAGAAGCCGCGCTCGTCTCCGTAAACGGCGGGCTCGAGCGCAACGAGCCCGTCGATGCGGGTGCGGACGGCTTGCATACGCGCGAAAGCGTAGCCGCACCCGCACGTGCGCCTATATTCGCTGGCGATGCGCGCGAGCCCCCCAGCGCCTTCACAGCTCTACGTCGATGCCGCCGCGGCGTCGTCGCTCGGGCCGCGCCATCCGCGCCTAGCGCCGGGCGAGCTGCACGTGTGGGTAGCCGATCTGTCGCCCGTCGACGATTCGACCTGCCGGTTGCTCGATGACGCTGAGCTCGAGCGCGCTCGCCGGATCGTAGGCGAGCGCGAGCGGATCGCTTGGCAGCGATCGCGTGCGAGCCTCCGCCAGCTGCTCGCACGCTACCTCGGAGTGGGCGAGCGTTTCCTTCAGCTCGACGCCGGGGCGGGCGGAAAGCCCATGCTGCGTAGCGAGCGCGCGCCGTACTTCAACCTGTCTCACTCGGGCGATGTCGCCGTGTATGCGCTCGCGATGTACCCGGTCGGGGTCGACGTCGAGGTCATGCGCAGAGCTGACGCTGCCCGCCGGCGCGATCACGCCGCGCTCGCCCGGCGCGCGTTTGGCTTACCGGTCGCCGAGCGGCTCACCGGATTGGACGAGGACACGCAGGAGCGCGAGTTCCTGCGCCATTGGACGCGGCACGAGGCGGCGCTGAAGCTCGCCGGCGGCGGGATCGGTGCCACCGTCGACCGCGCCCCTGCAGATCCGTGGATCGCCGAGCTCGACCTCGGGTCAACCATTGTCGCCGCGGTCGCCAGCGCGCGACCGGCCGACACGCTGCGCGTGTGGCGCTTGGCCTAACGGAGCTCGCGCGGCTGGAGCGTCCCCTGGAGGCCGCTGGGTCGGGCGTTTGGCCCACCCGGGCGGCTAGAAGATCTTGATCGTGATCTGCTGCTTGACGGTCTTGCCGTTGACGACCGCAGCGACGGTCACCGACATGCCGTGTTTGGCGCGGATCTTCTGGACGAGCCTCGACGTGACGCGGATCGGCAGATGCACGGTCCTGTTCGGCCGAAGGTTGAACCCAGCGCGACCGTAGATCTCCATGCCTCCGTAGCCCGAGGTGGCTGCGCCGCTGGAGCCCAGCGTGGCGGTGCCGTTACACGGGCTCACGCGGCAGAACATCGCCACGGCAACGATCCGGCTGTGGTTGACGCCGTCGGTCTGCGGGCTCACGCGGATCGGGGCGAGCGCCGGTGGCAGCCCGTCCTTGCCGCCCGGGCAGATGTGCGTCGCGTCGGCACCGGTCGCGAGCGTGACGCGCATCAGCAGTTCCTCGTTGCGGTTGACCGCGAAGCCGTCCATTGCCGAGGTGACCGCAGGCGAGAACACCGAGCGGTTGCCGGTGCCCTGGTCCTTGATGAACGAGTCGGTCGTCGCGCCGGTGACGGCGCCGAGCACCTGATACGGAACACCGCTGCGGTAGATATTCGGCACGTAGCCGCCGCTGTCGTTGAAGCCCACGTAGTCGCCCGCGCTCACGCACAGGTTGATCGGCAGGAAGCTCGTCACCGTCGAGGCGCCGGCGCCGTTCTCGCCACACACGGGCAGATCGAAGCCCTGTGAGGTGAGGTTGACCCGCGCGCCGCCACCGGCAACCGGCGAGAGGTCCTGGAAGTGGACCGTCGTCAACGGCAGCGGACCCCTCGGCGCGGGCTGAGCGCAGCCCTCGATTTCGATCTGCTTCGCCTGACCGGTCGCCGGAACGCGCTCCTCGCCGGCCGCGCTCGAGAAGTTCCACAGCGCCGTGTCGGCCCCGTAGTGAAGCGTGTGAAACACGCCGTTCGGCGCGTCGGGAGCCGGCGGCACCTGCGTGTAGATGCCCGGATAGCTCAAGTTTCCGGCGGTGTTCAGGGTCGCGGGCACCGAGAGCGAGCTGCCGATCTTGGTGAGCTTGGCCTGGCCGGTCGCCGGGAGCAGCGCGGCTCGCAAGATCACGAGCGAGAGCGGGAGGACGAGGAGGACCCCGAGCGAGCGACGAGTGCGCGATGCTGGCTGGCTGGGGCAGGACAACGGCATCGCCTGGGTAATCGACTATTCCCCGCGCCTGCCCCAACGGACACGGCTTCGATGGACGTTTGAACGCCCCCGCTGGCTTAGGATGAGCGCGATGTCGGTCGCCACAGTCGCGTCCAGATCGGTTCGCGCGACGGCGGTGCGGTGGGGCGCGCGATCGGCGTTGAGCGCCTTCGCGATCGCTCTGGCCGCGACCCTCACCATAGGCCTGCTCGAGGGCAAGAAGCCGTTCTACTTCGACTCGGGCGGCTATTGGGAACTCGGCGAGACGTTCACACAGCACGGACACTTCTCGCTGCTCAACTTCAACAGCCCGCTCCGCGGCTATCTGCTGCCGCTGATCAACCACCTTCTTCGCGTGCTCGCGCTCGGGCTGGGGTGGTCGTTCTCGTTCTCGGTGGTGCTGTTCAACGCCTTCACGTTCGCGGCGATCGGCGCCTTGCTGGCGCCGCGCCTGGCGGAGATCGTCTGGCCGCAGCAGCGCTGGGGGCTCGTTCGGCGACTCGCGTTGACCGGCGCCCTACTCGTCTTCTGGCGGGGATACCTCAGTTATCCGCTCAGCGACTTCCCCGCACTGGCAATGGCGCTCGTCGCGCTGATCGCGATCGCCGTCCCCGACCGACCAGGCTCGATGTTGATCGGGGGGCTGGCGTGCGCTGCGGCGATCGAGATGCGCCCGGCTTATCTCGTGCTCGCGCCCCTGCTCGCTATTCTCGTGTCTTGGCGATGGCTCGAGCTGGGCGGCCGAGAGGACTTTCCGCTCGCCCGCCGCGCGCTCTGCCTCGGCCTCCTGGTTTTTGGGTTCGCGCTCGTCGCCCTTCCCCAGTCGCTCGCGACGAATCGGCATTTTCACAGCGTCAGCTTCATCCCTGGCTCCGTCGCCCATCTGACGAGCCTGCAGCTCACTGAAGGACTGCGCCTGCAGCGCTACGAAACGTTCGTCGGCGGCGGACATCCCCCGCGCATGCTCTACACCGACCCGACCGGGACGAGGCTGCTCTCCGAGCAGAAGGAACAGACGATCACGGGCACCGGCCAGTATCTCGGGCTAGTCGTCAGCCACCCGGTCACGATGGCCGGCCTGTTCCTGCGCCACCTCGTGAACGGCGGCGACCAGCGCTACGACACGCCTTACGTCTCGCAGCTCAGCACGGGCTCCAACCGGTTGCTGAGAATCGCCGGTTTCGCGCTGTTCTTCCTCGCGCTCGTTCGCATCGCGTGGGCCTCGGCACGGCGCGAGCTCGGACGCGCTCGCTGGCGTTTCGCCGTCGCGCTAGCGCTGTGCTGCGCCACCTCGGTTCCGTCGGCCGTCGAACCGCGATACCTGTTGCCCGCTTTCCTGCTCAGCTACATGCTCGTGCTCTCCCCCTGGCCGAACCCGTTTCGCGCACGACTCGGCGCGCGCGGTCTGCGACAGTGGTCGACGCTCGCCGCACTGGGCGTCGCGCTCGCCGTCTACGCCGTGATCGTCATCCTCGTAACAAGCGCGGCAAGCTCCAACCTGACCTTCGGCGCGGTTTGACCGTGCGCTCAGCCCGGTGGGTTGAGGACCGCTGGATGTGAAGCCGCCGGATCTCGCCGCTGGTCCGGCGGCCCACTAGAGGCCGGCTCGGCGGACCGATCGCCATGCTCGCGTTGCCAGGCAAGCAGGACGGCGCGGTCGCCGACCACGTATTGGTGATTGTGACCCGTCTGCGGATCGGCGAACTCGATGCGCCCAAAGCCGGCCGCCTGTGCCGCCTGACCGAGAGCCGCCCGGTTGGGGACCAGCGAGACGACACCGCCGGCGGAGGCGAGGAGGTTCGTCTCGTAGTCCGTCTCGACGATCGCCGCGTAGCTCGCGGCGCTCTCCTCGTATTGCCCAGATCGCCCGTTACCAAGTAGGATCGGATCTGTCTGACGCGTCAGCTGGGACTCGATCGCACACAAGCGACCGGTCAGGGTGTTCGCGATCCTCAGAGCCCCGACGGGGTCCTCGAGATGGTAAACCAGGCCCAGGCAGAGGACGACGTCGAAGGTTCCGAGCGTCGCGAGGTCGAGATCGAATACGTCGGCGGATCGGAACTCCAATCGACTGCTGGGGATCTCGTAATGATCGCGGATCAGCTCGGCGCGTTTCGCGAGCTCTGGGCGAATGTCGATTCCCAGCACCCGCCCGGCTCCCCACTCGAGCGCGCGCTGCGAGAACCAGCCCTCGTTGCAAGCGAGGTCGATCACCGTGGCGCTCGGCCCCGCGGCCGCGAGCGCCGCGCGCACGTCGGCCTCGATCAGCTCGGCCCTCGTTCGATGAATGTCGGGGAGCTCCGGCCCGGCCAGCGGCGTCACGCTTCCGTCGCGCAGCCGCCACGGGTACATCCACGGCGCCCCGCGTTCGAGCTCGTCCGCCAACTCGCGATCGGCGCGCGTTTTGCGTCTCTTGAATGTAAGGAGCCTGTTCGCCAGACGCGACAAGCCAGGCACGCTAGCCGAAACCGGTGCGCCGGTCTCCTCGTCGAGCCGGAGCGCTCGCCCTCCTCGGCCGGAGCGCTCGACGTGGACAGTAGGCTAAACGGCGTGCCTGCCAGCTCGCCGACGAGCGTCCGCGCAAACGACTTCGCTCGCCAGTGGGAAGACATCGCCCAGGACGCTCTCGCCGCCGTCGACCGGGTCGGTCACAGCGGCTGGCTGATCCTCGGCGAGGAGGTTGACGGCTTCGAGCGCGAGCTCGCCGAATGGTGGGGTGTATCGCATGCCGTCGGAGTCGCCAGCGGGCTCGACGCCCTCGAGATCGCGCTGCGCGCCGCGGGAGTAGTGCCAGGCACGCGGGTCATCACGACTCCACTGACAGCATTTGCGACGACGCTTGCGATCGTGCGGGCGGGCGCGGTCCCGGTGTGGTGTGACGTCGACGAGTCCGGTGGCTTGGATCTCGACCTCGTCGAGGCCGCGGTGCTTGCCGACCGCTCCATCCGGGCGCTGTTGCCCGTCCATCTCTACGGTCATCCGCTCGATCCTTCAGAGCTCCGGCGGCTGGCTCGCGAGCACGATCTCATCGTAATCGAGGACTGCGCCCAGTCGCTCGGCGCGAGCCGCGGCGGCCGTCCCACCGGCGTCGCCGGGGTGGCCGCCGGCACGAGTCTCTATCCGACGAAGAACCTCGGCGCGCTGGGAGACGGCGGCGTGCTGCTGACCGACGACGAGGCCGTCGCCGAGCGCGCCCGCAGCATTCGCAACTACGGGCAGAAGGGTCGCTACCGTCACGTCGAGCTCGGGCTGAATAGCCGGCTGGACGACCTCCATGCCGCGATCCTGCGCTCGGCGATGCTGCCACGGCTCAACCACTGGCTGCAGCGGCGCGCTGAGATCGCCGACCGGTACACCGCGGCGCTGGCCGGGACCTCGCTGAGACCAATCCTCCCGCCCGCGGGCACCTCGGCGCACCACCTGTATCCAGTCGAGGTCTGCGACGCGACCGATGCCGACGCGACCGCTTCACGTCTGACCGAGCGCGGCGTCGCAGTCGGGCGACACTATCCGTTCGTGTGCCCCGAGCAGCCCGCCGCTCGCGGTCTCGGCGTCAGGCTGGGCGAGCTTGCGGTCGCGCGACGCATTGCAGCGCGCGAGCTCTCGCTCCCGCTCCATCCGTATCTGCACCTTGACGAGATCGAACTCGTGATCGACGCGTGTGTGGAGGCGTGCACATGAGCCGACCGCTCAGCTCGCTGGTCGTTCCCGTCTACCGCAACGCCGCCTCAATCACCGCCCTGGTGGACACGGTCGGGCGGATCGCCGGCGACATCGAGGAGGAGCTCGAGACGATCTTCGTGATCGACGGCAGCCCCGACGACTCCCGTCAGCGCCTGCTCGCGGCGCTCCGCGGGCGCAGCGCACGGGCACGGGTCGTCGAGCTGTCACGCAACTTCGGCTCCTTCGCTGCGATCCGGACGGGCATGAGCCTCGCGCGAGGCCGCAACATCGCCGTGATGGCGGCGGACCTGCAGGAGCCCCCCGAGCTCGTGATCGAGTTCCTGCGGCGCCTGGCCACGGGAGAGGTCGACGTCGTCGCCGGCGAGCGCGCGAGTCGTGACGATCGCGGAGACGCCGCGTCGAAGCTCTACTGGCGCCTGTACCGGCGGTTCATCCTCAAGGACGTCCCGCCTGCGGGCGTCGACGTGTTCGCCTGCACAGCCGCCGTCCGCGACGTGGTGTGCTCGCTGGAGAGCGTTCACACCTCGCTCGTCGCGCAGCTCTTCTGGGTTGGGTTCCGCCGCGAGCTCGTGTCATATGACCGTCTGCCCAGCTCTGGCAAGAGCGGATGGACGCTGCGTCGGAAGTTCCGCTATCTGTCCGACAGCGTGTTCGCGTTCACCGACCTGCCCGTTCGGGTCCTTTGGACACTCGGGCTCGCCGGCATGACGCTCGGAGTCGTCGTCGGCGGGATCGTGCTCGGCGCACGCCTCGCGGGCGCGATCACAGTACCCGGCTATGCCGCAATCACCCTGATCGTGCTGTTCTTCGCGAGCCTGAACCTGATCGGGCTCGGGATCATCGGCTCCTACGTGTGGCGCGCATACGAAACGGTCAAGGGGCGCCCCGGTGCGATCGTTCGCGACGTCATCGAGCTGCCCGAGGACAACGGGATGCCTGACGTGTTCGTGCACGAGCGGGCGCTGTCGGAGAGGCTGCCCGAGGACAAACGGGATGCCTGACGTATTTGTGCACGAGCGGGCGCTTTGCGAGAGCTCGCACGTCGGGGCGGGGACTCGCATCTGGGCATTCGCCCATGTGCTCCCCGGTGCCCGCATCGGTGCGGATTGCAACGTATGCGACGGCGTATTCGTCGAGAACGACGTCGTGGTCGGCGACCGCGTCACAATCAAGAGCGGCGTGCAGTTGTGGAACGGCGTCCGGCTCGAGGACGACGTCTTCGTCGGTCCCAATGCGACGTTCACCAACGACCCGTTCCCCCGCAGCCGGCAGTGGGTCGAGAGCAAGCAGACGATCGTACGGACGGCCGCGTCGATCGGTGCCAATGCGACGATCCTCCCCGGCATCGAGATCGGACGTGGCGCGATGGTCGGCGCCGGCGCGGTTGTTACCCGCTCCGTCCCGCCACACGCGATCGTCGTGGGCAACCCGGCTCGCATTCAGGGCTACGTGCAGACCTCGCACTTCGAGACGCCCGCCCGACCGGTCGCGCCGAGCGAGGCAGGCCGTACGGCGCTCCCCGTTCGCGAGGCGCATGTACAGCGTTTCGCCGAGTTCTCAGACCTGCGCGGCCGGCTCACCGCTGGCGAAGCCCCGAGCGAAGACGTGCCGTTCGTTCCCCGACGCTGGTTCTTCGTATACGGAGTGCCCAGTCGCGAGATTCGCGGCGAGCACGCACACCGCGTTTGCCATCAGTTTCTTGTCTGCGTCTCGGGGCAGGTGATGGTCGCCGTCGACGATGGCCAGAACCGCGCGGAGGTGCTGCTCGACGATCCCACGCTAGGGGTCTACATCCCCCCTCTGGTGTGGGGAAGTCAGTTCCGCTACGACCCCGACTCGGTCCTGCTCGTGCTGGCCTCGCACGAATACGACCCCGACGACTACATACGCGAGTACGACTCTTTCCTGGCCGAGGTCGCGGCCGCGTCGGCCGGCGCCTGAGACGCGGACTCCCCGCGAGTGCGGAACGACCACAGGCGATTGGCGAGGAACGTGATCGGCGCTGCGATCAGGATCGCGAGCCGCTGGGAGGTTTCCGCGTGCAGCCCGATCGCCGAGTACAACAGCGCAAAGCTCGCGTAATTGACGACCGCGCTCACGGCGGCAACGATGCAGAAGCGGGCGAGATCGGCGCGAACCCCGCGCCCGCTTGGCGGGAAGGCCCACAGGCGGATGAACGCGAAGTTGAACAGCCCGTTGAGCACAAACGCGATGCCGAGCGCGAGGTAGGGCGCGATGTCGATCGCCAGCTCGCCCGAGTAGAGCACGATCGCGAGCACGTAGCCGCACCCGACGACGATGCCGTAGCGGATCAGCTGGACGCCTCCGCGCGTCGTCGGCGCGCGGTGCAGGATGAGGTCCAGCTGCCGCGAGATGCGCATCTTCATCGCCGACGCAATACCCGGCGCAGGGCGAGGGGGCGCCACAGGACGAGAATGCCCGCAAGCCACGCCAGCAGCGCGGCGATCGCCACCAGCTCCTGCGCCGTGCGCTCCGGGTCGCGGTAGCTGGTCGCGAAGGTGTACGTGCCCGCCGCGAGCCGCCACGCGCGGAGCGGCAGTCGCGTCCTCACCGGGCGCACGTGCGAGCTGCCGGCGTGCCAGCCGGGGATCGAGAGCTCGTTCTCGATCATCAGGGCCGGCCGAGCGAGGCTGACCGCGTACGTGATCCGGTTGGTGGCGTAGGAGAGCGTGCGAACCTCCGAGCTCACGCGCCAGCGGCTGGGAGCCGGGAGGGCCGCGAGCGTGGTCGTGCACTGTCGGCCGCTGCACGGGAACGTGTACGCATGCCACGGCGCAAGCATCAGCGAAAGCCACGCGGAGCTGTGCTCGACACGCCACAGAGAGTTCTCGATCGTTCCGCCGTAATCGACGAGGTGGTAGCCGTCGGCGACCCAGCCGGTCGCGTCGTTGTTGGTGCCGGTCGGCGCCGTCACCAGCGGAGCCACCGGCGCGATCCGCGCTGGTCGAGTTGCCGGCGCCTGCTCGAGCCGCTTGCCGAGCGTTCGCACCAGCCCGTCGCGTCCGAGGAACTGGGCGGCTTCGGTCGCGGGGACCTGCCAGGACGAGGTACGGCCCAGCAGGCGGTAGTCGTGGCTCGTACGCACACCGTCGACGATCGCTAACGCGATCAGCACAATCACGAGAGCGCGCGCGGGGATCCGCACCAGCACAAGGGCCGTGCAGGCCGCGATCACGACGATCAGCAGCCACAGCTCGCGTGTGAGCGGTGCGTACCGGTGCGATGCAAGCGTCGCTCCGAGCACCAGCAGCACTGCGAGCGCGGCGCTCGTCCAGCGCGCGCTGCGCCGCGAAAGGTCGAGCCGGCTCCAGGCGTCGGCCGCCAGCACGACGAACGCCACCGCGATCACCGCCTTGTAATCCGCGGCCGGAAACCGGCTCGGGAAAAGCGGCTTGAACGAGGTCATCGCTTTGCCGACGAAACCGACCTTCGGCGTCATCGCCAGCAACAGCGCGAGTGCGCCGCAGGCAACGAGCGGCGCATGGCGCCGCAGCGTTTCACGACGTGCACACGCGAGGCCGATCAGGACCGGCACACCGACGGCCCACGACGTGACCGTTCCGTCATAAGCCCACGCGAACGTATTCAGGTAGGAGCCGAGCAGATCGCGCAGGCCAAGCGACTCGCCCGCGCGCGCAGCCGCGGTCGGTTCGAGCACGCGGTGCAGTTCGTGGGCCTGTTCGGCGCGCAGATACGGGAGCAGCACAGCCAGGCATACGGCGGCGGAGGATCCGATCGCCAGCAGCAGCGGCCAACGGTGACGGCGGATGACCCCCCGACCCTCGGTCGCCAGCGCGACGGCCAGGTACACAAAACCGGTCAACGCGAACGACACGAGCTGCCCCGGATACGCGCCCGTGGCGATCAGCCACACGATCGGCGGGAGTGCAAGGAGCCGCAGCCAGCGCACGTCCGTCCCGCCCGGAGGGGTGAGTGCCCAGAGCAGCCACGGGACGTAAGCGAACCCCCTCACGATGTCCGCGTGCTCGGACTCGCCGTAGAAGCCGCCGAACAGCAGGAACGCCACGGCCGCGAGCGTCGCCCACGACCATGACAGGCGTCTCGCGCGGGCGAGCGCGAGCACCCCGACCGCACCGAACAGCACGTGCGCGACCTGCACGACCGTCAGCACCCGCAGCGTCGCCGGAATACCGAGCGTGCCGAGGGCCCACCATCCCGGGAAGTACATCCCGGCCTGGGGGTCGACGGCGGTCGGGAAGCCGCTGGCCACATACGACGACCAGGAGAACAGGTGCCCGCCGCTCACCGACGCCGCGACGAAGGCCGGCGTCGTGGTGTAGGCGCCCAGAAAGTCCCAGGTGAACGTCCAGTGGTCGAACAGCTGGCGCCAGAACACAAGAGCCGCCAGAACGACGAGCGTGGCGAGCGACACCGTCGCGGCGAGCCGCGGCCCCGGCGCCAGTGCACGCGACGCCAGGTGGCGGATCGTCTCGCTCGGCCGGCGGCTGTCGCCTGCGGCGACTCGCGTGGTCGGTGCCGGCGAGGTCATCCGCGCCCTGCCCACGGTAGCTTCACCTCGCGCTGCGGGAGGCGCCGAGGGGATGGATTATGATGGCCCGCCCGTGAATCTCGACCAGCTGATCGCAGGTGCAGATGCTCAAGCCGCCCGCTTCGCGGAGGCGCGCTCCCAGATCGGCGATGACTTTCCCTGGTATCCGTATTCGATCTTGGGCAACTTGCCGCACCTCGACAGCTTGCTCAAAGGTGACAACCGCGACCTCGACAGATTCACCGAAGACCTCCCAGTCGCAGACATCGGCGCTGCGGACGGTGACCTCGCGTTCACGCTCGAGAGCCTGGCCGGCTGGGAGATCGACATCGTCGATACTGCTGCGACGAACATGAACGGGCTCAGGGGTGCAAGAGCCCTGCGTGATCATCTCTCTTCGAACGTCAAAATTCATGACATAGATCTCGATCGGCAGTTTTCACTTCCGCGTGACCGATACGGGTTGGTGTTTTTCCTAGGAATTCTCTATCACCTGCAAAATCCTTTTTACGTGCTGCGCGAGCTCGCCACGCGCTCGTCTTACTGCCTGCTCAGCACCAAGGTTGCCCGGTTTGCCGGGCCGCGTGACACGCCGATCGAAAACATACCGGTCGGATACCTCGTCGCACCTCGCGAGACCAACAACGATCCCACGAACTATTGGATTTTCTCCCCTGCGGGCCTGCTACGTCTCGTCGCGCGCGCGGGATGGGAGGTGATCGAGCGGGCGAACATAGGGGCGACGAGCGACTCGGACCCCTCGACACCGGATCGCGACGAGCGGATGTTCCTGCTCCTGCACAAGGCCGCCGATGCTTGACGACATGGCCGATCCGGCGCTGTACGCAAGCCCCGTGATGGGCGTCCGTGAGGACGATTGTTACTTCTACCACGTGATGGATGTGCCGGGACACGATGCTGTGGGCGGCCAGTTCGACCTGCGCGGGCGCGAGGACGAGTACCTCGGAAACATTGAGCTAGCCGGGACACGCGTGCTCGAGATCGGTCCCGCGAGCGGTTTTCTCTCTTTTCACATGGAGTCGAAGGGGGCGCGCGTCGTCGCGGTCGAGCTGGCTCCCGATGTCGATTGGGACATCGTCCCGCAAGCGGGGCTCGACCTCGCGAAGATCCGCGCAGATCGCCGAGCGATCATGCGCCAGCTCCGCAACGGCTTCTGGTGGGCGCACGAGCGCGCCGGCAGCGCTGTACAGGTTCACTACGGCGACGTCTACTCGCTCCCGGATGAGCTTGGGGGCTTCGACATCGCCGTCATGGCGGCCGTTCTGCGACACACGCGACATCCGCTGCAAGTCGTCGAAGAGTGCGCTCTGCGGGCTGACCGTCTCGTCATCGCCGAGATGCATATGCCCGAGCTCGACGACGAGCCGGTGGCGCGGCTGGTCCCCGCTCGCGAGTCGGGCACGTGGGACACCTGGTGGGACTTCAGCCCGGGATTCCTCGCCCGCTTCCTCGGCGTGCTCGGATTTGGCCAGATCTCCGTTACTCACCATGGCCAGAGGTATCTCGCCGACGAGGAGCCGCGCTCGGTCCCGTTCTTCACCCTCGTGGCCGAAGCCGACGGCGGGCACGCCGAGCGAGCCTGATTGCCGGCCGGAATCTCGCGCCGGCGCCTACCTCCGAGCGGGAACTCCGAGCAGCTCGCGCAACCTCTCGTCCAGTACGGCCGGCGAGCACCTGCTCGCGACGAGCTCTCGGCCGCGGTTCGACAGCGCGTGCCAGAGTTCGTCGTCGTCTGCGATTCGCACTATGCGCTCCGCCAGCGACTCGGCGTCATCTCCGATCAACATGTCCACCCCATCGCGGCCGCCGAGCCCTTCGGCTCCAACGCTCGTCGTCACGATCGGCAAGCCAGCGGCCATGCCCTGGGTGATTTTCCCCTTGACGCCGGCGCCGTAGCGGACGGGCACGACCATCGTCCGGGACGAGCTGAGAATCGGGTCAAGGTCCGGCACCCAGCCGCGGATGTCGACGCGTGGGGACTCGAGCTCCAGCACCTCGGGTGGAGCGCTTCCCCCGACGATCGTCACGGAGAGATTGGGCCGGCGCTCCCACACGTGCGGCATCACCTCGCGCACGAGAAAGCGCACGGCGTCGGTGTTGGGAGGGTGCTCGAAGCCGCCCACGAACAGGACGTCGCTACGGCCGCCGGGGGCGAGCGCCTCCTCGACCACGTCGTGGATCGTCGGGATCACGATCACGTTTGCGTTGGGGACGTGGTGGAGGATCTCAGCCCGCTCCTCCTCGGTGACCGCGACCGTGACGTCGCTCGCCCGTACCATCGCGAGCTCGAGCTCGAACAGCGCGACCGCCTTCGGACCCTGCGCGAGGACCCGTCCGTTCTCCGGCGCGCTGCCCGCGTTCGTCAGCGCGAAGCGCCGGGACTCTCGCACCCAGTGCAGGTCGACCGTGTCATACACGGCCACGGCCGCCGGAGCGAACTCGCGCACGGAGTCGAGCCATCTGCTTGCCGGGTGCGGCCGTGAGAGGATCGCCGCCGCGAGGCTCGGCCCGATCTCTTCGAGCACGGGCATGGCATCGACGGCGCCGTAGATCACCTCGACGCCGAGACGCTCCAGCTCGCGCGTGTACGGTTCCAGCCGGGCCGCGTTGTCGGGCACGAACGTGACCGCATATCCAAGACGCTGCAGCGAGCGGACGATCTCGAGCATTCGTAGCGACCCGGCGTCGCGATCCCACATCGGCGTGCGAAAGTCCACGACTAGGACCTGTGGCCCGCGATGGCGGCGGGCTGCCTCCTCGACGCTGCCGCGATCCGGTGGCAGGTGCTCGGACTCCAGCAGTTCGCGCCACTTGCTCACGAACTTCTCGCGGTTGACCTCTTGATGGCGCTTGTGGCCTGCGGCGGGATCCGTGCCCGCGGTTGAGCCCTCGGCGTGCACGACGGTCGCGCTCGGCTCGTACAGCACGCGCCACCCGCGCTTGCTCGCCTCAAAGCAGAGGTCTGCATCCTCGTAGTACATCGGCGCGTAACGCTCGTCGTAGCCGCCGATCTCTTGCCACAGCGACGCGCGCACGAGCAGCGCGGCGGCCGACCCGTAGTCGACCTCACGCGTGTATTCGTAGCGGGGTCGCGACGGATCGTCGCCGCGCCCATAGTTGACCCCCGTGCCGTCGCTCCAGAGGATGCCGCCGGCCTCGCTCAGCAGCCCGTCGGGCGCGATGAACTTGGGAGCAACGACGCCGACGTCGGCGCCCGACTCCGCCGTCGAGAGCAGGTTCTCGAGCCAGCCGTGCGTCACTTCGATGTCGTTGTTGCAGAGCACGAGCCAATCGCCGCGGGCGGCCGCCGCGCCGCGAGCGACGCTTCGCAGATAGCCCTCGTTCTGCTCGTTGTGCAGGACCTGCGCGCCTCCCACCAGCGTGAGCAGTCCTTTGGTCTCGGGGTCGGCGGTGTCGTCGACGACGATGACCTCGAACGCGGGACCGGTGTGATCGCGAACCGTCTCCAGGCAACGGCGCGTCAGGCCCGCGCCAGAGTGGACGGGGACGATCAGCGAGACGAGAGGATGGGCGAACTCGGGGAGCTGGATCTGCTCACCCGCCGGTCGCGCCGGTGCCTCGGCAGCCGCCGTGGGGCGTCCACGCACGAGCTTCCCGACGATACGCAGCGACAACCTGAGCACTCGGACGGCCGGCGCGTGTTCGCCGCCGAGCGCGCGAAACAGTCGTGCGCGGAGGCGTTGGAAGGCCTGCCACGTCACCGACGTCTCGACACGTGCGGTGAGGAGCCTCGCCTGGTCGAACTGGCCGTGGAGATCAACCAGGCCAGCCTCCAGTTCAGAGATCCGCGTATGCGTTCGGGCGAGCTCGCCGTCCTGATAAACGATCCGCTCGTCACGCTCGACGAGCTCGGCGGCGCGACGCTGGAGCTCTGCATTGCGCGCGACTTCGCGCTCGGCGAAGTCGGCTTCGCGCCGTCCCAGCTCAGCAAACGCAGCGCGGGCACGATCATCTGCCGCGTCACGTTCCCCGACGAGCTCGTGTGCCGTTTGCTGGCCGGCGCGTTCGGCCACACGCAACAACTCAAGGCCGCAGTCGCCGAGCGTCGAAGAAGCGGGCGCGGCCGGTAGCTGCGCGTCGGACGCGACAGCAACCAGGTAGACCGCCGCCGGGGGACCGGCGACACGCCATTCCTCTCCGGCACGCTCGATGAAGAAGTCCGACTGCGCGGCCGGCGCGTCCTCGCGCGGAGGCTCAGTCGCTCTGAGATGCGACCCGGTGATCGTGCGCTGGCCCCACAGGGCCGTGTTCGCAAACGTCTCGCCGAGCAACGACGAGAACTCCTGATAGCTCAGCTCGCGCTCGTGAAATGGGTTCTCCTGCGCGGAAGCTTCGCTGTACATGCGGCGGTCCGGAGTCGACACGATAAGGATGCCGTCGCTCGCGAGGACACGGCTCACCTCCGCGAGCATCTGGCTCTGGTCGGTCAGGTGCTCGATGATCTCGAACGCGACCACTGCATCGAACGACCCGTTCTCGAACGTCGAAAGATCGAGCGCACTCCCACGCACGAACGAGACAGTTGGGCTCGACCAGTTCAGGTTCGCGTGCTCGACCGTCCGCTCGTCGACGTCCACGCCGACGACCTCGCGCGCAGCATCGGCCAGGATCGCGGCACCGAAGCCCTCGCCGCTGCCCAGATCGAGCACGCGCTTGTCGCCGACGAGCCGGGCCGCCCACAGATAACGGTGGAAATGCTCATACACCACCTGGACGTCGGGCGCCCACGGCACGCAGCGCTCCCCTGTCCACTCGATGAGCCGCGGGGCGGCCGCGCGACGTCGGAAGCTCACCGCTCCAATCATAGGGGCGGCCCATACCCCGGAACGCGCTCGCGCAGCCTCGATCCCCTGGGGCGACCATCGATCGGGATAAGCTGCGGACGGTCGATGCGAGTCTGCTTCGTGAGTACCACCCGGGGCAGTTACTTCATGACCGAACTTCTCGGCGCGCTCGCCGACGCCACCCGAGCGTCGGGCCATGCCGTCGAGCTCGCGTTCGACGAGTTCCCGCCGCTGGAGGACGATCTCCGCTATGTCGTCGTCCCCCACGAGTTCGACGCGTGGGGACTGCGCCCGGGATTTCCAGACGCCGCTCAGCGTGCGCGAACGATCGCGCTCTGCACCGAGAACCCCGGGACGCAGTGGTTCGAGGCCACCTACCGCCTGGTAGCCGAGTTCGGCGCCGCGGTCTCGATCAATCGCTCGAGCGCGTGGGAGCTCAGGCGGCGCGGGGTCCCCTGCGAGCATCTGCAGCTCGGATACTGCGCCGGCTGGGACAGCTGGCGCGGCGACGAGTCCGCCCCGCGGCCGATCGACGCCCTGTATCTCGGCGCCGCCGACCCGCGCCGCGACCCGCTTCTCGCTGGCATCGGCGCGAGTCTCTGGTCGCGCGAGTGCCAGTTCCTCGTCCCGCCGCTGGAGCCGAGAACGGCGCCACGCCCCGACTTCCTCAAGGAGCGGGACAAGCACCGCCGCCTCGCGCAGTCGAAGATCCTGCTGAACCTCCATCGCACGACCTCGGCTGCGCTCGAGTGGATGCGCTTCCTCGAGGCGATCTGCAACGGCTGCGTCGTGCTCTCCGAGCCCTCGCTCGACGGCGAGCCACTGCTCGCGGGCCGGCATTTCATCGAGGCACAAGCCGATCACATTGCCGCCGAGGCAAACGCGTTGCTCGACGATCAAGAGCGCCTGTCGACCGTGCAACATGACGCGTACGCATTCGTGCGCGAGCAACTGCCGATCGAGCCTGCAGGACGTTTGCTGGCCGAGCTCGCCGCGGGGCTGCCGCGGCACCGGCCGGCGGCGACGGCCACCCCGGTGACCGACGACTCGGGCACGACAGGCGCGGCGCCGACGGCCGTTGGGGTACAGCTCGATCTCTCGGACGTTCTTGTGCCGGCCAGCCCGGCTCCGGCGGATCGGTCGATCGCCCTCACGAGCGACCGGCTGCTCGCGCGCGTGCGGGGTCGGATCGGCTCCCGTCGCAACCGTGACGTCGCTGCTGAGACTCCGTCCTACCGAGACGCGGATCCGCGCGTGAGCGTGCTCGGCGTGGTCGCCGCCGAGCGCGAAGAGGAGACCTTGCAACTGCTCGCGCGCGTGGCCGCATGCCGCTGTGACGCGCTCGAGATCGTCGTGCTCGCCCTCGGCGCAACCCGGCGAGGCGGGCTTGCGCGGCTGTTCGCCGGCCATCCGGAGGTTCCGATGGCTCTGCTGCGCGCCGAAGCGAGCGGTCTCGGCGGCGCGCGAAGTCTCCTGATCGAGCGAGCACGTGGCGAGCATCTGCTGGCCGCTCCGCCGGGCGGCGGCGTCTTTCCGACGATCCTGGCGCGACTCGAGCGGGCGCTCGAAGCCGATCGCTCCGCGACCTTTGCGTATCCGATGATCGCGGTGGTCGACGCCGGGGTGCCGGTCGACCTTCGCGGGTCGATGCCGTGGGAGGGCGAGCGGCTCGCACGCGAAAACTGGATCGACACCCCCGCGCTGATCAGGCGCGGCGGCCTACTCGCGCTGGGGGGTTATGCGACCGACGAGCGCCTGTCCGGACTGGAGGACTTCGACCTGTGGTGCCGCATCGCGGACTCGGGGGGCCGAGGTATCCACGTTCCGCAGGTGCTCGCGTGGCATAGCCCGCGCGACAATGCAAGGCCTGCCGATGTCGCGAGCCTCGATCCCGACAGCGCCTGGCTCCTGGCGCAGCGCGCGCCGACGCTCTTCGCAGCGGTCGGCGGCCCTAGCTGAAGTCCAGCGCAGCCACCGCGACGCCGAGCGCGCGATTCTCCGGTGGCAGCTCGGTCTCGCGCTGTTGGGGATTCGACCACGTCGCTGCGACTTGGAAGCCGACGAGGTAATCGCCGGCCGCCAAATCCGCGACGACCGTCTCGTCGCGCCAGTCGCCCGGCTGCCACGGGATCGGCCATGAAAGCGCCGGCTCATGCTCCTCCAGGCGCGTGAACGTGACGGTCAGGTTGCCACCGGGGGCCGGCGGCATGCGGTAGCGCAGGCGCACGCCGTCGGCGTCCTCGGCGACCTTCACGACCGCCGCCGCGTAGTCGCTGCTCCAGCGATAGCTCCCCGTCGGGAATTGCTCGGCTTCGAACCATCCGCGCACGAGCTGCTCCTCGACGCGCGGCGCAGACATGTCGAGGCCGCCTGGGCCGGCGTCGAAGCTCTCCTCGAGCGAGATCGCCGCCACTGCAACCGCGAGTCGGCGCACGTTCAGCGGAGGCTCGAGCCAACCGTCGTCGACGGAGAAGACGACTTCGTAGTCGCCCGCCGGCAGCTCGACCGGATGATTCTCGACCGAGCGCGCGGCATGTTGCCAGTGCAGGCGCGTGGACCAGACCGAGGCGAGTGGATCGCCGGAGCCGATTCTGCGAATCGCCAGAGCGACATCGCCGTTGTCGACCGGGACATGCACGTAGTCGAGGTGCAGCCGCCGCGCTGGACGGTCCAATGAGATCAACACAGCGGCGTGAGCGGCCGCCCACCGGCCTCTGCGCTCGCCAAGCTCCTCAGCCGGGAACCACCCGTGCAGCAGCTGTCCGCGGTCAGCGGGATCGCCCATCTCGATGCCCGCCCGAGCCCGCACTGGATCAGGTTCGGCGCGCGGCGGAACGCCCGCCGGAAACCCGTCTCCCCAGGAGTCGTCGAGCAGCCTCTCGGGCGGACGCGGAAGATGGCGATCGCGGCGGCGGCTCGCGAGCGCGCTAGTGAGGTGACGAACGTTCCACGCGATCGCCGCGAGCTTCTGCCGGCGCTCTGGCGCCGGCGCGTCGGCCAGGCACCGCAGCTCGTTGCCGGCCCACCTACCCAGCAGGTGCGTAGACATGTGCTTGAGCACCACGCGCATCCGATGGCGCTCGCACAGCAGCCGCTTGCGCGCCGTGTCTGTGCCGGCGACGCCGTGCTCGATCCACGCATCGGGCGCCACGGTCAGGCGGTAGCCCGCCCGCCACACGCGCGTGCCGTAATCGACATCGTCGTAGTAGTTGACCATGCGATCGTCGAACGGTCCGACTCGCTCGATCGTGTCGCGGCGAAAGGCCATTCCGCAGCCCATCGGGTAGAGCGCCTCGGCGTCGATCTGCGCCGTCTCGTAGGACTCGTTCATCGACAGGTCGGCCGCCCAGCCCTGCCTGTTGACCGTACCGCCGGCGCCGTTGAGGACGAGCGGGTTGTCGGCGAAGAAGACCGTCGACGCGACGCCGCCGATTGTCGAGTCGCCGTCGAAGCGGGCGGTCAGCCGCCGCAGCCAGTCCGGCGCCGCGAAGCCGTCGGCGTCGATGAACGCGACGAGCTCGCCTCGCGCGTGACGCACGCCGACGTTGCGGGCGGCGGGACATCCGCGATTGCGCGAGCTGCGCACGATCTCCAGCTCCCCTCCGGCCGCTGCGACGCCTTCGGCGACCGCGAGCGTTCCGTCGGTCGAGCCGTCGTCGACGACGATCACCTCGTAGTTTGGGTGGTCCTGCTCGAGCAGCTGGATCAGGCACCGTCGGAGCGTGTCCTGCGCGTTCCAGCAGACGACGATCACGCTCGCGAGCGGGGCCGATGCGGGTGTGCCGAGCGGGGCCGGTGCGCCGGTCGCGACGGAGACCGGTGCGCCGATCGCGTGCGCGCCCGCCAGGTCCGACCGGCGCTCCCGCGTCAGCTCACGCGCGCGTCGCTGAGCGGCTGTCCACGCCTCGCTACGCAGGGCGAACGATCTCCAGCCAGCGCACGCGCTGCGCCGAGTGGCACAAGCGCGTGAGCGCATCGAGGTTCGCATAGCGGACGACGGGGACCTCCGGATGCTGGGCGAACAGAGCCAGCGGACCGATCGTCCGGTTGAACTGGTCGATCCCATCGCCGTTGCCGGCGTGCAGGCTGACACCGCCGCGCCTCAATTCGATCCGATGGACACCCCGTCGCAGGCGCACCGAGCCGATCAGGATCCACTGGGCCGGATAGCTGACCTGGTAGGCGGCCGTGCCGACGTGGCGGCCGTCGATGTAGACGTCGACAGGCCGCCCGAACGAGCCGGCGAAGAACAGGTTGTAGGTGCCCGTGGCAGGGATCGGCTGCTCGCGGTAAGCGCGACCTGAACCGTGGGCGAAAATCGTGCCCCCCGCCGCGCTCAGCGCGCCCGTAACCACCATGTTGCTGCCGTCGACCTGGATGTAGGACGGCGCCGGCATGTACGCAAGCCGGGCTTCGGGCCCCGCCTTTGCGGCGGCCACTCGCGCCTCCGCGCAACCTTGCCGATCCCTGTTCGCTGCGCTGTCGGCGAAGTGGATGTGCGCGTACACGGCCCGTGGCGCCTGAGCCCGTTGCCACACTTCGTAGTAGGGGGAGAGGTAGACGAGTCGATAGTTGCTCGGCGGTCGGCTCGCAAGTGGGTTGCGCCGCTTCACGATCGTCCTGAACGACTCGACCCACGGAAGAGTGAACTCATCGAGGTCATACGCGAAGATGCCACCTGCTTCGACGTCGCGGTTCACGCCGGGGCGCAGGCCGATCCCGGGACCGTTGACAACGCTGTCCTGCTGGCCATCGCGCAGGTAGTACTCGGCGTACTCCTCGAAGTCGGGTGTCAACGTCGGCCCCTGCCGGGCAAAGTGTTCGCCGATCCGCTGCAGGTCGTGCAGCCGCGCATACGGGGACAGCGTGACATCGTGGTAGATGAGGGCGTTGCCCCCGAGCACCGCCGCGGCGACGGCGAGACCGGCGAGCGCTGCGGCGACCCCGCCGGATAGGCGCATGATCTTGGGAAGACCCCGTTGGGCGACGCCTGCGCGCGCGCTTGGATCTCGGCGTCGCGCCGCGTCGATCAGCCCGCCGGCGCCGCCGAACGCGAGCAGCAGCGCGATTGGCGAGCTTATGCAGTCGGCCTTGAACTGGATCCACGGTCCGTAGCGATGGGCGACGTAGTACAGCGCGACGCCGCCGGCGATTCCCAGCCACACGACGCTCCAGGCTCGGCGGCGAACCGCAAAGACGAGCCCGCACGCGGCGAGGACGAGGACGACGATCGCGAGCGTTTCGCTCAGCCCTCGGTGCGCGTACTGCGGAAAGCGGACGTCGCCGGTTATCCACACGCCCGCGGCCGAGATCCCCGGCACCGGCGCGGCCAGGTTCCCGAGATCGACCGGTCCGGTGCCGGTCACGTACGGCAGCAGCTTGAACGCGGCGCCGAGCGTCGGCAGCGACAGAACGAATCCGACGACAGCCACCTCGGCGCAGCCCAGGAGCGTCGCGATTCGTTGCCTGCTCAGCACGATCAACGTCACACCGGTGCCGACGCCGAGCACGCCCACCCACGGCAACGTCGTCAGCGAGAACGACGCGACCGTCGCGGCGAGCGCGACCGGCAACGCGAGCGCGGCGCGACCCGGGCGCAGGCGGCCCATGAGCGGAACGAACAGCGCTGCCATCAGCAGCAGAAAACAGCTCGTCGCCAGCTCCTTGATCCCTCCGGCGAGGACGTAGGCGTAGAGCACGTTCGGAAGCGCGGCGACGAGCGCCCCGAGCGCGCGCGTGGCCCGGCTTCGCACGAGGCGACCGAGCAGCGCGTAGATCGAGAGGGCGCTCATCGCAGCGAGGAACGAGAGGAACGGCTGGTAGAGCCACGAGAGGTCGACCGGCGTCAGGTTCGACAGCGCCCCGAGGGTCCACGGCCCGCCGCCCGGGTATCCGGCGCCGAGGTACTTTTTCATCACGATGTCGTACGCCGATGTTCCGGCTGTCGGGATGTGGCGGCCGGTATGCGCGAAGTGCACTGCCAGGTCGAGCTCATAGGAGATGTCGACGATTCGTGAGTAGCCGGTGAAGCCCGGCTTACCCGATAGGACGATTGGCGCCGCGACGATCGCAAATGCCCCGATCCCGACAGCCAGCGCCCATGGGTCGAGCCGCTTGGGGCGGCGCGCGATCAGGCGCCTGAGCGCTTGGCGCTCGACGATCAGCCCCGCCGCGCCGACGACGACGAACGCCGGCGCCGCAAACGGCGCGAGCACTGCGGCGTCGCAGAAGATCCCGCCGACCACGACCAACAGCGCGAGGCCCACCGGCAGCGTTAGAACGGCGGGAACCGAGACCGGCCCGGCGGCGCGTCGCACGAGCAGGCCGGCACCACCGCAGAGCACGACCATCAGGGCCGGGAAGACGACCCACGCAACCAGGAAGACTCCGATCATCGCGTGGCTCTGGCGACGCCCGGGAGGAGGCTCCCGCGCGCCAGATCAGCTAGCTGCTCCAGCCGCTCACGCATTCTTCCCCCCACAGCCTCCGGGGAGAGCAGGCGCGCGACATCGGCGGCCGCCCGCTCGCCCTTGGCGGCCGCCTCATTGGGGTTCTCGTAGACGTGGCGCATCAGCCGCGCCGCGTGCTCGACGCTCGGCTGCGCCCATTCGCCCTCGGGCGGGTAGATCTCGCATTCCGGACCAACACGGCCGATCGTGAAGTCGACGAGGTAACTGTTGGCGTCGTTCATGAAGTCGACGTTTCCGGAGTAGCCCGTCGCGATCGCCGGCTTGCCGATTGCCATTGCCTCCGCGAGCGTCAAGCCGAAGCCCTCGGCGCGATGGAGCGAGACATAGCAGTCACAACCCGCCATCAAACCGTTCAGCTCGGCGGGATCGAGCGAGCGGTCGATCACGTGGACGTCCCCGCGGCCGTGGGCGGCCCACAACACCTCCTCCTCGGAGAGCGGGCGCAGCGGGGCGTTGATCGTCTTGATCAGCAGCTGCGGTCCCTCGCCCGGCTCGAACGCGGCCTTGAACGCCTCGATCAGGGCGACCGGATCCTTGCGCTGGATGGTGCTCAGGTAGTCGAACACGAACAGGAACAGGTAGCCGTCGGGAACCCCGAGACGCGTTGTTGCGACCGGTTGTGGTGGCCGTTGCACCGGCGGCGGCAGGGCAAGCACCGGGACGGGGGCCTGCGCGCCGATGTTCTCGGCCATGTAGCGCGAGTAGACCCAGATCTCCGCGACGAGCTCGAAAGCCCGCCGCCACCGCGCCGGGATCGCATTCGTCTCCCAGCCCCAGATCCCGATGCGGGGTCCCTCCCAGTAGCTCTCACCGAGGCGGTCGACGAAGCCGGGTAGCTCGTCGGCGTTGACGGCGACCAGCTCGAAGCCGTGTCGGGCGCGGTGGACGACGTCGTCAAAACCGTGCCGTCCGTACTCGTCGCCGAGCGCGACCGGCAACGCGAGGTGGTGCAGCGGAACGCTGACGGTGCTGACCGGGACGTTCACGGCGGCGAGCGCCTTGGCATAGCCACGCGCGGCCGCGCCGAGCCCGAGCGTGTGTCCCATGTAGCCGGTGAGGCGAACCGCCAGCTCATCCCCGGAGGCTCCCGTCGTGCGGCCGGCCCACCGCTCGGGAGAGATGGCTTGCCGTCGCCCCTCGCCGGCGCTCTTCGCGGAGCGCACCTGCTGCGCAGATCGCTCCCCCGGCTGGCTCGCGGATTGGGCGGCCGGGGTCTGGCCTTTTCCCGTCCACGGCGGCATGAAGCGATCTGGGATCGCCAGCTCGGCGCGACCAAAGGCCCAGCACCACGCGACGAAGCCTGCGCCGTCGTCATCGTTGTCGAGGTCCGGATAGGCGCGCAGCACGTCCGGTCGCTCGCGCGAGACGCGGTAGAAGAGATACCGATTGATGCCGTGGCGCCCGCCGCGCGGCGCCGGCTGCTCCAGCCAAGCCAAGAACGCGCGCGAGCCGGGCTCGTCGAAGAGCTCGCCGAAGTCCTGGCCGAGCGCGAGCGCCCGCCCGTAGATCGAGCGAAACGCGTCGTCGTAGACCAGCCCACCGAACAGGCGGCGTCCGACCTCGTGGCGGCGTTCCGCGTCGTCCCAGCCACTCGCACGCAGCTCCTCGCCATAGCGTTGGCAGAGCCGGCGCAGGACGCCCGAGCGGCTGATTCGTGCGCGGCTGGCGTTCGCCGCGAGCCGGTACGGTCGGTCGGGGTCGAAACCGGGCAGATTCAGGAAGCGCAACGGGGCGCTCCCGTCGACGACAACCCCTCTTGACGTGTCCTCGAGCGCATGGCGATCGAGGTTCCACAGGCTCAGGTTGCACCCTGGGTCTTCGAGCACGCCCGTCGCGAAACGCGCCGGGGCCAGCTCGAGAAAGCGGCTGAGCCAAGGCCGATCCTCGGGCCGGTCGCCCACGCTCAGCGCGTCCAGCGAGCCGAGCGCCTGCTCGACCCGGGCCGCCCACCATCGCAGGAAATCGCGTGCACCCGGCGTCGCATCGACGGCCATCACCGTCGGGTCGATCCGCCCGAAGCGTTCGAGCTCCTCGCGGTTGGGTTCCAACCCATCGTCGGGCAGATCGACGAGCAATCGCGGCACGAGCACGACGCCGCTCGTCTGGACGAGCGTCGCCAGTGGGTCGAGCCCCCCCAGCACCCAAGCGCTGCTCGGCAGGTGGATCACGGGCTGGGCACTCTGCTCCAGCCGCCGCAGGAGCAGATGGGGGAGCAGCAGGATCGCGAGGTCCTCCTCGTCATGGCGGGCCAGCAACGTCTCCACATCGAGCTCGAGCGCCTTCGAGACCGAGTCGATCGACAGGGCGGGCTCCGCATGAGACGTCCGCTCGATCGCGGCCTCATCGCCGATCAGCATCACGCTGACCGGCCAGTCGGGATGGGTGCGACCAAGCGAGGCGACGAGCGCGCGGGCGCGCGCGAGCGTTCTCATCGTCGCGACCGTGACTATCTGCATCAAACCTCGTCGCGCCGTTCGCGCCGGGCGATGTCCCGGCGCAGCGTCTCAGCCGTCAGGATCAGCTCTCGCACGAGATCCTCGAGCCGGTCGATCTGCTCGGTGTGGCGCTCGCGCAGGCGCTCGAAGTCAGCCTGGAGCCGTTCGACGGTCGCGGCCGTCCCTCTCCTGCCGGAGCGGCGACGAGCATAGCCCGGCGCAAAGCGCCACAGCGCCCGGCGGGCGAGCTCGCGGGGCCGTCGCGACTCGACGAGCTGCCCGGCTGCTCTGGTCTTCGCTGTCGTCTGTTGCGGGGTCATCGGCGCGGCCCCGATTATCGCCCAATGTCCCGAACGTCCGCGAGACTCCTCTACGCTGGCTGATCCGCCGGCGGAGATCGATGAGATGAACGAGCTGCCCAAGACGCGTCGAGTCGGCCGGACCCGTGGCGCGTGTGTCGTTATCGCATCGAGCCCGAGCGCAACAGGTTGGGGAGAGTGCCTGCAGGCGGTGCGCACGCACACGCCCGAGGTTGCTGCGATCGTCGAGGTGGCGTCGGACACGGCGTCGGTCAATCGCGTCCTCGAGCAGCTCGCGCCGTCCGACGTGGTCCTGATCGATCGGCCGTGTCGGGTTGCAAGCGGCTGGCTGGAGCGCCTGTCGGCAGCAGCCGACAGCGACACCAACGTCGCCTCAGCGAGCGTGCCGTCGCTCGCCGGCACCGAGCTCGCACTCGAGCCCAGCCGGCCGCGAGACCGGCGCGGCGAGCAAGAGTTCGCCGAGCTCGCGGCGGGCGTCGCCGAGCGCTCACACTCGCTGCACCCCCGTCTGAGCCGCATCGTTGGCCCGTGCGTTTACATCCGTCGCGACGCGCTCGAGCTCGTTGGCTCGTTCGACGAGCGGCTTGAGCTGCGGGCCGCGGCCGAGATCGACTTCGCCGAGCGCTGCGTGCTGGCGGGGCTGACGCACATCGTCGCGGACGACCTCGTCGTGGAGCTGCTGGAAGGCGGCAATGCGGACGCCGTCGCAACCGACGCGACGCTGCTCGAGCGCTATCCGTATCTTCCCGACACGCCGCTCGCGGACTCGGCGACGGTTACGTACGCCCTGCAGAGCGTGCGCGAGCGCCAGACGCGCCTGGATGTCACGTTCGACGCACGAGCGCTGGACGGCGCCGTAACGGGCACGCACGTCCACGTCCTCGAGCTGATCCGCGCGCTCGCTCGCACGAACGAGCTGTCGCTGCGCGTGTTGATCCGAGCGGACCGGATCGACGCAGGGACGAGAAGCGTCCTCGGCGAGCTATCGCATACCGAGCTGCTCGCAATGGAGGACGTCGACGCAGCGACACCGCGCACCGACGTCTTCCATCGTCCGCAGCAGACGTTCTCCCCCAGCGACGTAGGCGTCGCGCTCGCGCTCGGCGAGCGCTTCGTGATCAGCCAGCTCGACCTGATCGCCTACCGCAATCCGGGGTACTTCGACGAGGCTGCGACCTGGGGGGACTATCGCGCGGCTTCTCGCCACGGGCTGTCGGCGGCCGAGCGAGTGGTCGTCTTCTCCGAGCACACGCACGACGAGTTGATCGCCGACGCGCTCGTCGAGGACTCGCGGATCAGGGTCGTGCCCCCCGGCCTCGACCACCGCGCCCCGAGCGAGCCCCGCCGTCCGGCGGCGCTGGGCGCCCAGGCGCCTCTCCCCGGCTTCCTGCTCTGCCTCGGCACGGACTTCCGCCACAAGAACAGGGTCTTCGCGCTGCGGCTGCTCCGCGCCCTGCGCGACTGTCACGGCTGGGACGGCAGCCTCGTGCTGGCCGGCGCGCACATCTCGCCGGGCTCGTCCCTAGAGCTCGAGCGCGCCTACCTGGAGGAGCACCCCGAGCTGAAGGCCGCGGTGATCTCGCTCGGCCCGGTGGACGAGCCCGAGAAGGGCTGGCTGCTCGAGAACGCCGGCGCCGTCGTCTATCCGTCGGTCTACGAGGGCTTCGGCCTCGTGCCGTTCGAGTCGGCGATCGCCGGCGTGCCGTGCCTGTTCGCGCCGTACGCATCGCTCGCTGAGGCCGCGCCGGACGGCACGGCGACGATCGTCCCGTGGGACCCCATCGCAAGCGCGGCCGCGGCGCACGACCTGCTGACCAACGAGGCGTCGCGCGATCGGCACGTGCAGTCGCTCGCCGAGCGCGCGCGAACGCTCACGTGGGACGCGACGGCCGCTGCGACGGTCGCGATCTACCGCGAGGCCGCGCTCGCGCCGGTGCGCGACTCGGCGACGCTCAGCCGCGACCTCGTCAAGCGCGAAGCACGGCTCAGCGTCCAGCACGACGCCGAAGTGCGCCGGCTCCTCGGCGAGCGCGAACACGCCAAACGCATGTACGACGAGCTCAACGCCAAGGTCGGGTTCGGGCTCGGTCTGATCGGGCCGAACGGATCGCTGCCGGAGAACGTCCAGCGTGCGCTGCTCGCGGTCAGCGCTCGGCCGGCGCTGAGCCGGCCGCTCTTCGGGGCGCTGTCGGGTGTTTTCGTGCTCGTGCGAGCCGGTTTACGTCCGATTCGAATGCTGGCGCGCCCGCGACGCTGAGTCTTCGGCGCGCTCAGACGATCTACCGCTGGCTATACCCTGACCCGAGAGTGTCCCGCGACCAGACATCCGCGCACGGACTCCCTGCGCTCGCCGCGCTGGAGGTCGACAAGCGCTTCAAGATCCCCGAGGAGCGCAGCCACACGCTCAAGGAGCGTGCGCTGCATCCGCTGCGCCGCACGCGCCACGACGAGCTGCACGCGCTCAAGGACATCTCCTTCTCGGTCGCGCCGGGTGAGTTCTTCGGGATCGTCGGGCGCAACGGCAGCGGCAAGAGCACGCTGCTGAAGTGCCTCGCCGGGATCTACCAGACGGACTCTGGGCAGATCTGGTGCAACGGACGACTCTCGACGTTCATTGAGCTCGGCGTCGGCTTCAACCCCGACCTCGCCGCGTATGACAACGTCGCCCTGAACGGGATCATGCTCGGGCTCTCCCCGCGCGAGGCGCGCGCCCGCTATGAGCGCGTGATCGAGTTTGCCGAGCTCGAGGAATTCCAGGACCTAAAGCTGAAGAACTACTCGTCCGGCATGCACGTCCGGCTTGCGTTCTCGGTGGCGATCCAGGTCGACGCGGACATCCTGCTGATCGACGAGGTGCTGGCGGTGGGTGATGCGGCCTTCCAGCAGAAGTGCTTCGACGCATTCAACAACATGCGCGAAGAAGGCCGCACGATCGTCTTCGTGACGCACGACATGGGCGCGGTCACGCGCTTCTGTCACCGCGCGATGCTGCTCGAGCGCGGCGAGATCGTCACAATCGGCGATCCACGCGACGTCGCCGACCGCTACCTGGAGATCGCGTTCGGAAGGTCGGTCGGCTATGTCGGCCCGGACGTCGGCCGCGCGCGGATGGGCGACGGGGCCGCGCGCGTGAACGACGTGTGGATCGGCGACGACCGATTCGACCAGCTCGCGATCGCGCCGCAATCCGAGCCGCTCACGCTGAAGGCGCTCGTCAAGTTCGACGCCGACGTGGTCGACCCGGCGGTCAGCATGACGCTGCTCAACGAGCACCGCCAGCCGGTCGTCGTCGCGACGACGACCGAGGACCACGACGAGAGCGGTGTGTTCAAGGGCGGGGAATGGGTCGTCTTCGCGTTCTCGTTTCACAACATGCTCGCCCCAGGCCGCTACCACCCGATCATCACGATCACGCATCGCGGCGACGGCCTCGACGTGATCGACCGCTTCGCCGGCGGCCTCTCGTTCGTCGTGACCGGCACGGCCGCGAGCGGCGGGATGGTCGAGATCCCCGTACAGACGACCGTCCAGAGCTGGGGCAACACGCCGCCGAGCGCCGTGCCGGCCGCCGGTGAGACGTTGTGAGCGTCTCGATCTCAACCCCCCCCGCGCTGCCGCCGCCGACGCCTTCCGAGGTCGCGGCGCTAGGCCAGCCGATCCGCGGACCACGCGCGCTCGACGAGAGCTGGTCGCGCTTCTGGCACCTCGCGTACAACATCGCGCGCAGTGAATTCAAACTGAAGTTCTTCGGCTCGGCGCTCGGCTACCTGTGGCAGGTGGTCCGGCCGCTGATGCTGTTCGGCGTGCTCTACGTCTTCTTCGTTCTCGTGTTCCACGTCGACAAGGCCAAAGGCGCCGCGGCGCATCACTACGGGGCGCAGCTGCTCGGATCGATTGTGCTGTTCACGTGCTTCGCAGAAGGGACTTCCGGAGCCGTCCGCAGCGTCGTCGACCGCGAGAGCCTCGTCCGCAAGATCCAGTTTCCGCGGCTGGCGATACCGATCTCCGTCGTGCTGCTCGCGCTGTTCAACCTTGCGCTGAACCTCGTCGTCGTCTTGGTCTTCGCGCTGATCGAAGGCGTGCGGCCGATGCTCAGCTGGCTCGAGCTGCCGCTGATCATCCTGATGCTCACCGTGCTGACGACGGGTGTCGCGATGCTCCTGTCGGCCCTGTTCGTGAAATTCCGCGACATCTCGCCGATCTGGGAAGTGGTGAGCCAGATCCTCTTCTATTCCGCACCCGTGATCCTTCCGGCCGAAACCGTCCGCGCGGAACTCGGACAGGGCAGCCTTCTCTACCACATCTACACGCTCAACCCGCTCGTCGCGATCTTCCAGCAGTTCCGCCACGCGATGATCAATCGATCGACGCTCAGCGCCGGGCAGGTGATGGGCAGCTGGGTCGCGCTGCTCGCGCCGATCGCGCTGGTCGCGATCATCATCGTCGTCGGCTTCATGGTCTTCAACCGCTCGGCATCGCACATCGCCGAGGATCTGTAGTCGGGTCAGCCCTTCGTGCAGATCAGTTGCAATGAGACCTGCGGCCCGAGCGCGTAGCGCCACCACATGTGCAGGCGGCGCAGCAGCCGGCGCTGGCGGGCGACGTTGATCGCTGCGAGCTTGATCGAGCCGAGCGCGCTTGCGTCGAGCGTGAGGTAGAGCGGATCGTTGGAGTGAAAGCGGTCAAACGCGGGCTCCGTGACGCGAATATGCGAGAACCCCGCCCGCCGCGCCATCCACAGGTACTCCGCGACGAAGTACACGTGCTCGTTGCCCTCGTAGGCCGCGACCTCGGCGCCATGGTCGCGCTTGAGCTCGGTCGGCCAGCGCAATGGCTCGTTCATCACGATCAGGCTCCCGCCAGGACTGAGGACCCGATGAGCCTCGCGGAGAGCTCGGGTCATTCCGCGTCGGTCGTTGTGGTGGAGCACCTCGCAGCAGAACACCCAGTCGAAGCTGTCGTCGGCGAACGGCAGCGCCGACATCTGCCCCAGCACGCGCTCGAAGTAAAGACCCCCATCCTCGATCCACCAATCGCCCGTGCGAAGCCCCTGCATCTCGGTCATCGAGATATCGAGCGCGACCGCGCGTAAGCCGATGCGCGCGAACGTCGCCGCCGCCCAGCAGGTGTTCGAGCCGATATCGAGGATCGACTGCCCGGGCATGAACGAGACGATGTCGAGCAGACGCTCCATCGAGCGCGCCTGCGTGTACCAGTAGCCGTTCCTCTCGTAAGGGAGCTGCAGTACGCGAGCTCGATCCCAGCCGTCGCGGCGCATCTCCGCCGCAAAGCGCTCGAGCCCCTCGGCCTCCACCATCACCTCGGCCGAGGGGTCGAGCAGCATGTCGGCGACGCCCTCTGAAACCGACCGCGTGGCGTGGCACGATCGGCAGTGGAGCGATCCCTCACGGGTCTCACGCTCGTCGGTCGCCACAGCGTCGAGTCGGAAGCTTTCCGGCGAGCCGCACGACGGGCAGCGCAGCAGCGCCAACAGCTCAGGGCGCACTGGATGTCCGCTCCGGCGCCAGTTCCCCGGCGACAGCCATTCGCGCTGACGCAGCGACCCGCTGGAAGAACCGCTCCAGCGCGTCGATGCGCTTGTCCCATGCATAGTCCTGCGCCGTCTCTATCCCGGCCCGGCCAAGCTCGTCGCGCATGTCGCGGTCGTCGAGCAGCCGTCGCAGCGCCGAGCCGACGGCCGCGGGCGTCGGCTCGGGCATCAGGCAGTTGACGCCGTCGACGCAGAAGTCGCGGTTGCCGTGCGCGTCGGTGCAGACGACGGCGGCGCCGGTCGCCATCGCCTCGAGCGGCGGCAGCGCGAAGCCCTCGTGGACGGAGGTCTGGACGAACACGGTCGCCCGGCTCAGCAGCTCGCCAACCAGCTCGTCGCTCGGCGAGGAGACATAGCGCGCGCCGTCGCGCGCGAGCTGGGTGTCGAGCAGCTCGGGCTCGATCCCGAACAGGCACAGCTCTCCTCGCCGATCGCCGAGCGAGCGCCACGCGGCGAGCGTCAGCGGCAGGTTCTTCAACGGGTTGGTGCGCCCGAGCGCGAGCACCAAGTCGTCTCGCCGCTGCACGTTAGAGCGCGGGCGAAACGTGTCGAGGTCGATCCCCGGCGGGATCAGCTCCGCGTCGAGGCCGAGCTCGCGCAGCCGGTCGCGGTTCCACGAGGAGATCGTCATGTAGCGGAACTCGGGACGGTAGGAATCGAGCACAGCGTGGCGCGCGCGCTCGTGGTCGGGGTAGTACGACGTCTCGATGTCCTGCACGAAGTAGACCGGCAGACCCCGCGGGATGCTCGCGCGCCAGACCGGCGCGGCGGTCATCCACCACGTCGCCACCTTGATCGCATCGACCTGGGCAAGAGCGTCGCCAAGCGCCTCGTAGTCATCGAACGTGTGGACCGCGACGCGGAGGGGGAACCAGTCCGGCGGGGCGCCGAGCGTGTACAGCGCGACGTCGTGGCCGCGGTCGGCGAGGCGGTTGAGGTGCTCGAAGATGTCGCGATGGCCGCCGCCGACGCCGGTGTCCTCGGTCGCGTAGACGATCCGCAGCGGCGCGCGAGCAGTGGCTGGGGCCGGTTCGGCCCGCGCGCTCGACGCCGCCTCTCGCGCGCGACAGTCGGCGCCGACCGCCGCGTCCGGGCCGGCGGCGACGATGCGCCGGTCGAAGAAATCCGACCAGCGCTCCCAGAACAGACGCTGTGACTCAGCCTCGCGCTCGCCCACGTTGGTCCCGCGCGTGACCGACTCGTGGTGCACGAGCTGCGCACTGGGGAAGTAGAGGACGCCGAGGTTGGCCTGCCACGCACGCAGGCACCAATCGACATCCTCGTAAGCCATCGCGTAGCGCTCGTCGAACGCTCCGATCTGCTCGATCACCGCTCTCCGCACGTACATACACGCACCTGTCACTGCGAGCGCCGGGCTCGGCGTCTCCGCCGGCCCCCAACCGTGAGGCTTGAAGCGGTAGCGATGGTCGAACCACTGCGGCTGGTCGCGGTTGCGCACGGTCCCGCCGAACTGGATGCGTCCATCGGGATACTGCAACTGGGCACCCACGATCCCCGCGCCGCCCTCGTGAGCGTACGCGCCGTACTGCAGGCACTCCAGCCAGCCCGGGAGGGCCTCGACGTCGGAGTTCAATACGACGACGTCGCGCCCCTGGTCGGTCGCGGCGATGCCACGATTGGCGTTCGCGGCGAAGCCGCTGTTTCGATCTGACTCGATCAGCAGCGAGATGCCCTCGACCTGGCGCAGCGCTGCGAGGTGCTCGGCGCCGCTGCCGTCGTCGGCGACGATCACGCGCGCCATGTCCGGACGAACGGTCTGCTGGATGCTGTGCACGAGTTTGCGCACGTGCTCGGCGTCGCGATAGCTCGGGATCACGATGTCGACCGGCTGGGCATGCTCTCGATACCAGGTCCTCGCGCGGCGCACCTCCTGGTCGCGTGCATGGGTGCGCAGGCGCATGCGCTTCTCGAGCGGTGTGAAGCGCAGCGGGAATGTGAGCAGGCGAAAGAGGATCGTGCGCAGCCCGAAATGCGTGTACGTGAGGTAGATCCGTCGCCCGAGGTTCGAGAACGGCCCTTCGCGGCGCCCCTCCAGCGGATCGCGCCCCGCCATCACAGCTCCTCCCCGTCTCGACTCGCGGCGTGCCCGGGTGATAGTGGCGCGTAGCCCGGCCTCCCCTCCAGCGACAGGCGACGCCGTATCGTCGGCGCGAGGCGATCGGCGCGCGAGCCCAGCAGCGCGCCCGACAGCGTCGCGAGCTGGTGCGCGGTCACGCCGGCGAGGGCCGCGGGGCGCTGCGTCGGCGGCGCGCCCTGCGCGTCGAGCTGTCGGCGGGCCTGGCCAAGCGCGCCGCGCAGACGGCTCGCGAGGTGTCGTGGGTCGGCCGGCTCGCGCCAGCCGTAGACCTCGAGCAACCCCCGCCACTCGTCAAACGAACGGCGCAGCTGCTGCCGGGTCGTGTAGGAGTGCGAGTGCGTTACCGCAGCCTGGGGAACGAACGCCTTGGCGTAGCCCGCGTGGAGCATGTCCAGCGCGAGCACCCTGTCCTCGGCGTAGGCGACGTCGCGAAACGGTATCCGCTGCCACGCCGCTCTCGCGACGCATGCGTTGGCGTCGCTGAAGAACCCGCGGCGCCCGATCAACTCGCTCGGTGCGAGCGCCCTGCGCTCCTGCGCGTCGAGACGCTCGACGCTCGGCTCACCGTCGGGCGCGAGCGACTCGAACCAGGCTTCGAGCTCGCCCCGGACGGCCAGCGAGGCTTCGACACGCGGGCGGTAGGGGCCGTACACGAGCGCGACATCGGCAGCGAGGTCAAAGCCCTGCAGCAACCGCTGCAGCCAATGCTCGTCGGCCGGCAGCGCGTCCTGCGTGAGGAGCGCCGCGTGCGAGCCGGCAGACGCTTGGACCAGTTCGTTGCGAACGCGGCCGTGTGAGAAGCGCTCCGGCGCGATCTCGATTACACGCGCCCCATGCGATCGGGCAAGCGCCACCGATTCGTCACGCGAGCCCGAATCGCAGATCACGAGCTCGTGCTCCACGGTCTGGCGCGCGAGCGCGCGCAGCAGCTCGGCGAAGCAGTCGCCGCCGTCGCGCACCGGGATCACGACGCTCACGTCAGCCATAGAACGAGGTCAACGTCAGGAGCTGGCCGGCGTAGCTGAGCGCGATGATCGCGACGACCAGCGCGACCCCCGCGGTCAGCATCAACCGCCGCCCGAGCGCGTGCAGTGCACCGATGACGAGGAGCGCGATCGGTCCGATCGCCGGGAACGCGTAGCGACCGAACTCGGCGATGACAGGTCGTGACCCCTGGGTGAAGTAGGCGGCGGTGAAGCCGGAGATCACGGCCACCGGCAGCAGCGTGACCGCCAGCGCCTCCGCCCAGTTGGCCTTCAGCCACGTCCACTCGCGACGCGCCGCCACCGGGGCGAGCACGAGGACCAACAGGCTCGTGACAAGGATGACCAGATACACCCACGCAGGGAAGAACACGTCATACCAGCCGAACGCCCCCCAGCCGCGCTTGATGAAGATCACGTAGCCGGGATATTCGCCCGGCGGGAAATGCGCGGCCATGAACGGCAGTCGCGGCAGGAAGACCTGCCACAGGTAGGAGAGATAGTCCGGCAGGTGGTGCAGCGCTTCGTTCACCGCCCCCGCGTTGGATGCGATCGCCGACGTCGCCCCGACGCCCGACGAGGATGCGAGCGCCGGGTCGACAACCTGCGCCGCGAGCTCGCCGACGAGCACGGCGGTGAGGGCGAGCGCCACCCACGCCTGCAGATCGGCGCGGCGGTGGTGGCGCCACAGGGCAATCGCAAACACCAACGCGGCGACCGGATATAGCGACAGTCCGGTGCCCTTGACGTTTGGCAGGAGCAGCAGCACGGCCCCGGTCAGCATCCCCCAGCGAACGGTGAGACCGCGGCGCAGCAGCCGGATCAGGAGCAGCTCGAGTGCGGCCGCGACCGCGTTCACCCCAACGTCGTTGTTGACCGCCCCCGAGATGAAGCCGAACATCGGCTGGTAGGCGACCAGCAGCGCCGCGACCGCCGCCAGCCAAGGCCTTCGTGGCGCCAGCTCGCGCGCGATCAGGTACGTGAACAGGACGACCAGGCCGCCGATCAATGCCGAGAGGACGCGCATCAGCGTCAGCTGTGAGAAGACCGACGCGTGGCTGGTCGCGAGATAGGCAGGCGCCAGCGCCAGGTAGTAGAAGGGTCCGTGCACGGCCGACGTCGTGTAGCCGCCGCCGTCGGCGCGGCTGGGATGGCGTTCGCGCACGTGCACCCTGTAGGCCTGCTGTTGTGCGGCGAGCCACGGCGCGCGTGTGTCACCCGCCTGGTGGTCTGTCAGGAAGCTCGTGTCGTCGAGCGCGAGGTTCTCGGCGCTCGACCATCGCGGCAACGACGACGAAGGACTGGCGCTCGGCCGCTCGCCGCGTTCCACCAACGACTGCACGTAGGCGTAGTGGTCGACCTCGTCGGGCGCCTGAAACACCGGCGTCACGAGCGCCCAGCAGCAGGCGTTGACGGCGGCAATCGCAAACACCCACGCCACCAGGCCGCGCTCGCGCCCAGCCACGGCGACCGCGGTTGCGCGCAGCGCCAGCAGGGCGAGCGCAGGAAGCACGACGAACAGCAGCACCGGATAGGTCCAGCCGCCGACGAACCCTGGGCGAAACAGCGCCGCCCGGCTGAAGATCTCCCCCGCGCGCTGCAGATAGCTACGGCGCGAGCCGGCCCGCGGGAGATACCAGACCGCCAGTCGCGCCGCCACCGCCGCGCCTGACACGGTCGGCGGCGAGTCCCCTACGGCACTCAGCGGCGTGCCGCCAAGGCTGATCGGGCCGGATGCCGTCAGGCACAGCGCCGCCGATCGCGCCGCTGGGGAGCTCGGCGTCAGCGGGATCGAGAAGTCCGCGTTGGTCGGTTGACCCGGCCGCGCCACGATCGGCGCGAGGTCAGAGCGGATCGTCTGCCCGCCGGCGCGAAGTACGAGCGAGAGCGTCGGCCGTTGCGGGCCCGGCGCAAGCACCTGCAGGCGCACAGCCGCGGTGCCCGCCGGGAGCAGCAGTCCTGTCGCGCAGACGGGAGCTCCAGCGGGCGCCTGCACGACGCTGCTGACGTCCTCGACACTATCGGTGCCGGTGAAGTAGAACCGCGGCCGCAGGCCGTAGTAGGCAAGCAGCGCGAGGAGCGGGACGGCGACGATCGCTGCGGTGCGCCACACCCGTCGGTCGCCGGCAAAGATGGCCGCCGGCGCCCGCCGGAGGAGGCTCACGTTCAGCGGCGGCGCAGACCGAGGATCGACAGCAGAAAGGACGAGAAGAAGATCTGGATGCCGACGATCAGCACCGATGCGGCAACGACGGCGAGCCGTTCGTAGGACAGCGAGCCGAATCCGTGCGCGATCCAGCTGACGATGATCACGCAGCCCAGGCCGATCCCGACGAGCACGAACAGGCTGCCCAGCAGGAGGCCGTGCTCGAGGCGAAAGCGCGCGCGCATGCGGTCGAACCACGGATCGCGCTCGCCCATGAAGTAGGTGCCGTACGCGTGCGCGCAGAGACCCAGCGCGAGCACCTGGGTGCCGACGATCATCAGCAGCGCGCCGCCGATGATCGCGTGGACGCCCCAGTCGCGCCCGAACAGGTTCAGCCCGGTCTCGACGACGAGGATGATCAGCGCGCCCAGGCCGGCGAGCAGGGCTCCCGGGAAGATGAACAGGTGATTGGGGCTGTGGACGAGCAGGAAGCGCAGGTGGCGCCAGCCGTCGCGGAAGCTCGACAGCTTGCTCTCGCCACCGCGCGGGTGGTATTCGATCGGAAACTCCGCGATCCTCAGCTTCTCCTTGGAGGCCCGAATCACCATCTCTGAGGCGAACTCCATGCCGGTGGTGCGCAAGTCGAGGCGTGCCAGCACGTCGCGTCGGACGGCGCGCATCCCGCAATGGGCGTCGCTGATGCCGGTGCGGAAGAACAGGTTGAGCAGGCCCGTCAGGATCGGGTTGCCGATGTAGCGGTGCAGCCAAGGCATCGCGCCCGGCTGGATGTTGTCCATCCGGTCGCCGATCACCATCTCGGCACCGTTCTCGAGCTCGGCGACGAACCGCGGGATCTCGTTGAAGTCGTACGTCAGGTCGGCGTCGGCCATAACGATGTAGCGCCCTCGCGAGGCGGCGAAGCCGGCGAGATAGGCGCTGCCATAGCCGCGGCGACGTTCGACGACCACGCGGGCGCCCGCGCGCTCGGCCAGGCGCGCGGAATCGTCCTCGGAGTCGTTGTCGGCGACGACGACCTCACCGGAGACGTCCATCGAGCCGAGCGCGTCGAGCGCGGCGCGGACGCACGCCTCGATGTTCTCTGCCTCGTTCAGGCACGGGATCACGACCGACACGAGCGGTGTCGATCGATCCTCGGTGCCGGTGACGACCGGTGGCGTTGTCTGGACGGCTGTGCTCATGAGCGACGGCTCGATGCCTGTGGTGCCCGTTCGCGGACGATCACGCGTTATAACGCCCGGGCGGGCGGAAAGTGGCGGATTCGCGCGATGATGCTACCGCTATGCGGATCTGCGTCGTCTACGACTGCCTGTTTCCCTACACGATCGGCGGCGGCGAGCGCTGGTACCGCAACCTCGCCGAGCGGCTTGCCGCCGAGGGGCACGACGTCATATATCTGACGCTGCGCCAATGGGACCGGGGCGAGAACGTCGAGATCGACGGTCGTGTCCGCGTCGTGACAGCGGGCCCGCGCATGTCGCTGTACACCGACGGTGGGCGCCGCCGGATCGCGCCGCCGCTCGTCTTCGGGCTCGGCGTGCTCGCGCACCTGCTGCGTCACGGTCGCCGCTACGACGTCGTGCACACGTGCGCGTTCCCGTACTTCTCACTGCTCGCGGCCGCGGCCGTCCGCCGGATCAGGCCCTATCGGATCGAGGTCGACTGGTTCGAGGTGTGGAGCCGCGACTACTGGCTGGACTACCTCGGCGGCGTGGGCGGTCGCATCGGGGCGCTCGTGCAGCGGCTGTGTGCGCGCGTCTCACAGCGCGCGTTCTGCTTCTCAGAGCTCCACGCCCGGCGCCTGCGCGAGGAGGGGCTGCGCGGGTCGGTGACGGTGCTTCGCGGGCTGCTCTCCAGAGCGGATGCCGAACGCGCGGCCGATCCGCTTCACGCGAGGCGCCGACGCACGGATGTCGGTCCGCTCGTTCTGTTCGCGGGACGCCTCATCGCCGAGAAGCAGGCGCCGCTCGGTGTTGCCGCGATCGCGCTTGCCGCGGAGCGAATCCCGCACCTCCGCGGCGAGTTCCTCGGCGACGGTCCCGAGCGCGCCGCGCTGCAGCGTGCGATCGCCGACCACGGGCTCCACGATCGCGTCTCCGCACCGGGCTTCGCCGATGCCGACACGGTCGATCGCGAGATGCGCGAGGCGATGTGCATGCTGCTGCCGTCGCGCCGCGAGGGCTACGGCATGGTCGTCGTCGAGGCGGCCGCGCGAGGCACGCCGAGCGTCGTCGTCGCCGGCGAGGACAACGCGGCGACCGAGCTGATCGAGGAGGGCGTCAACGGGACTGTCGCCGCGCGCTCGGACCCAGGCGCCGTGGCCGACGCGATCGTGCGTGTGCACGTTGGCGGCGAGCAGCTGCGAGCGCGCACGTCGAGCTGGTACGCCGACAACGCCGAGCGTCTTTCGCTCGAGTCCTCGCTGCGCGTCGTCAGTGCCGGCTATGAGCCGCCGCGCGCCGATGATGGCGACGCACCGCCGGGCACCTCGTCGGGGTCGTCGGCAGGCGCGTTGTCGGACCGGGACGAGGCGGGGCCCGCGCTTGACCTGCCCGGATCGAGCGCTCGCGCATAGCTCGCGAGTGTCAGGCGCGCGGTGTGCTGCCAGGTGAAGTGGCGTGCACGCTCGTGTCCGAGGCCTCGCAGCCGCTCGCGCAGCGCCTCGTCGCTGATGAGGCGCCGCATCGCCGTGGCGATCTCGGTCGTGCTCGTCGGGTCGAACATCAGCGCGGCACTACCGGCGACCTCGGGCAGCGAGGACGCGTTGGAGCATGCCACCGGTACCCCGCGAGCCATCGCCTCTAGAACGGGCAGCCCAAAGCCCTCGTACAGCGACGGAAACACGAACGCCCGCGCCAGTGACCACAGCCCCTCGAGCTCGTCGGCCGCGATCCACCCGGGAAGGCGGACGTCGGCGGCGAGCCCGCGCGCGTGCACGCGCTGGCGCAGCTCGCGCTCGTGCTCGGTCGCGTAGCCGGGCAGCACGAGCACGGGTCGTTCGGGTGCCTCCAGCTCGGATAGCGCGTCGATCAGGGCGAGCAGGTTCTTGTGCGGGCGCTTCGCCGACAGGCTCAGGACGACGTCTCGCTCGCCGAGCGCAAAGCGATCGCGCACCTCGCTCGCATCCAGCGGCTGCGCGCGGCGCACCGCCCCCAGCCCCAGCGGCACGACATCGATCTTCTTCGCGTCGATGCCGAGCAGCGCGATCAGGTCGTCGCGCGTGCTGCGGGAGTCGGCGATCACGCGGTGGGAACGGCGCGCCGCTCCCGGAACGAGCATCCGCATGCCGACATCGCGAACGCCCGCGTGAGCATCGGGGAATCGCGCGTAGATCAGATCGTGGATCGTCACGACGCGCGCGAAGCGCCCCCGCATCGGCGCCGTGCTCGCGAGGCTGTGCACGAGATCGACGCCGGCGCGCGCCGCCAGGCGCGGGAGCAGCAGCTGCTCGCCGAGCACCCACTGCACCCGGCTCCGCGCGTGCACGGGGACGGTCACGCTCGCGAGCGCATCGTTCCACGGACCGCCGGCGTCGGCGGCCTCGCGGTTGACGAACGCGGTGAACCGCGTCCCGGACGGCGCCTCGGCCAACAGCGCCGGGATCAGCTCTCGCGCGACGACCTCCATGCCGCCGGTCTCGCCGGGGACGAGGAACACGAGGTTGAGCCCGACGTGCAACGGCGCTACTTGATCACCTCGAACGCGGCGCGGATGTTCATCGCTGGGAAGCTGAACGCGAGGTACTTCTCGTACGTGTCGGGAAACCGGCGCGCGACGATCCCGATGCCGAGCGCTCGGCACGCCAGCCACAGGTCGATCGTCACGTGCAGCAACCGAAAGCGCGCCGCCGTGTAGTGCTCAAAGCGCGGCTCTGCGAGCGACCGGATCGCGAGCGCGGAGAAGTAATGGCGGTGCGTCGGATCGCCATACGCCAGCACCGACGAGAAATGTGGCGTGCGCAGCTGGATCTGCGCCTCGGGGCGCCCGATCCGATGCAGTTCCTCAAACACCCTGATCGGATCGCGCACGTGCTCGATGACGTCCTGCAGCAGGATCTGGTCGAAGCTCTCGTCGTCGACCGGATACGGGAAGGCGTCGAGGTCGTGCACGATGTCTGCGTCGGTGTCGACCGAGATGTCGAGCCCTACGGCCCCGGGCGTCTTGGCCGAGCCGCAGCCGATGTCTAGGATCGCTCCCGCGCCGGTCGGGGCGAGGTCGAACTGATGAGGATCGACCAGGCGGGCGATCGGGCCTCGCGGGCTGGGCACTCGCGTACAGTAGCGGCCGGCTCGGTAGCGTCAGGCGCCGATGGACCCGCCGCGACCGCTGACGATCGGGATCGACGCACGCGCTGCCGCCGAGGTGCCGGCCGGCCGGGGGCGCACCGTGCGCGAGCTGCTCCGCGCGCTGAGCGCGAACGGCGACGACGCCAACAGCTATGTGCTCTACACGCGCGAGCGATGGCACGGCGCCCGCCTGGACGAGCGCTTTCGCTGGGAGACGATCGCCGCCGCCGAACCTCTGTGGCACCTACTTGCAGCGCGCCGCGCGAATCGCGAGTGCGACGTGTTCCTATCGACGAACTCGTACCTCACCGTGTGGTTCCTGCGGATTCCCGCCGTGACGATTGTCTATGACCTGACCACATTCGCGCCGACGATGCGACCCAACCGCCGTTCGGCGGCGATCGAGCGCCTGACGCTCGGGCGCGCGGTACGCCGTTCCGCGGCGATCCTCGCGATCTCGCGGTCGACGGCAGACGTGCTCGTCGAGCGGTTTCCGGCCGCGCGCCAACGCACGGTCGTCGCGCACCTCGGGGCGGCGCCACCGGATGTCGGCGAGCTGGCGCCGGGCGAAGCCGATGCGCTGCCGACCCCCGGGTTCGTGCTGGCGGTGGGCACGCTCGAGCCGCGCAAGAACCTGCCGCGTCTGGTCGTCGCCTACGGTGCGCTCGGCGTCGAGCTTCAGCGGCGCCACCCGCTCGTCGTCGTAGGCGCGCTCGGCTGGGAGACCGGTGAGACGCTCGACGCGCTACGGTCGTTGGGCGAGCGCGCGACGATGCTCGGCTTCGTCTCGGACGCCGCGCTGGCCGAGCTGTATCGACGCTGCGCCGTGTTCTGCTACCCGTCTCTCGGCGAGGGCTTCGGCCTTCCGGTACTCGAGGCGATGGCCGCCGGCGCACCGGTGGTCACCTCTAACATCTCATCGCTGCCGGAGGTCGGCGGCGACGCGGCCGAATACGTCGACCCGCGCGACGTCGCGAGCATCGCCGGCGGGATCCGTCGCGTGCTCGAGGACACCGGGCTGCGCGACCGCCTCGCACACGCCGGTCCGCCCCGCGCGGCTGAGTTCTCGTGGGCGCGCTTCGCGGAGCGCACGCTCGCGCTGCTTCAGGCCGCGAGCACGCGGTCGTAGGCGTTCGCCAGGCGCTCGGCCGCAGCGCTTGTCGAGTAGCGAGCGACGATCTCCGGCGGGTAGGCGACCCGCTGCGCAGGCGGCCTGCTCAGCGGACCGCGCGCGAGCGTCTGCGCGATCGCAGGCCAGTCTCCCGGCGCGACGAGCTCGACCGGCGCTCCGCGGACGACCTCCGGGATCGCGCCGCTCGTGGTCGTGACGATCGCCAGGCCCGACGCCATCGCCTCGGCAAGCACGAGGCCGAACTGCTCCTCCCAGAACGCGTGCGGGACGTCGAACGGATGCAACGCGGCGTTGGCGGTCGCCTGGCTGGCGAGAACCATCGCCGAGGCGCCGGCGAACACCGAGGGCATCTCCTCGTAGGGGACGCTGCGGATCTCGACGAAGTCGGCCAGACCGAGCTCGGCGGCGTGCGCACGTAGCCTCCCCTCCTCCGGCCCGACGCCCACGATCACCAGCCGCGGGCGGACCGTCTCGCCGGTCGGCGTCCGAACGATCCCCCGGTGCAGCAGCGCGAGCGCGCGCAGCACATCCTGGTGGCCCTTCTCCCACACGAGACGACCCGGGGAGACAAGCGTGTGGGCCGCCGGCGTGGGCGCGTCGAGCGACGGCGCAAAGCGCGCCGTGTCGATGCCGGGCGGACAGACCTTGATCCGCTCAGACGCGACGCCCTCGAGCTGAAGCGCCAATGCCGCGCGTTCGGTCGTCGGCAGAAACAGATCGGTGTTCGCGAGCACCTGCTCGCGAAATTTGCGCGCGTGGTGATTGCGATACGCGACGAGCATCGGCAGGGTCTCCCACACGGTCTGCACGAGCCGAAAGTCCGCCCGTTGGCGTCGCCGGGCGGCATCGGCGGCGAACCAGAAGCTGAGCTCTGCCGCGTGGACGATGTCGGCGGCGGCGAACGCGTCGGCGCCTGAGAGATAGCGGTCGCCGAGCACGCCCGCAGAGAGCTCGCCGAGCGGTCCGCGCGGAAGCAGGTCGCGTAGCGCCCGCGCGCGAACGGGGCGCAGTCGGTCGGGCGTCGCGAACCGGTTTGAGCCGGTCAGCAGGTAGGACACCTGAAAGCGGTCGGGCAGCTCGAGCCACGGGCGCAGCTCCCACGGTGTCGAGAGATGACCGCGCACGATCAGGACGGAGGGCACGGGCGCGCAGGCTACCGGGTGCGCTCGCGCACGCCTGCGCGTCGGGACGTGCTCTACGCTGCGCGCGTGTCAGAGGCGCCGCTGCAGCAGAGATTCGTCTACGGACAGAACGACAACGAGGAGGTGCTGCGCGGGCTCGGCGCGATCTCCGGTCGGCTGCTCGACGTCGGCTGCGGCGAAGGCTCGTGGGCTCCGCGTCTTCGACAGGCCGGCGCGCGCGAGCTCGTCGCGCTCGATCCGTCGCCCGCCGCAATCGCGCGCGCGAGCGAGCGCTATGACACGGCGATCGTCGGGACGTTGGAGGGGACCGAGCTGGCTGAGCTCGGCGGCGGCCGGTTCGACGTGGTGATCGTCGCCGATGTCCTCGAGCACCTCGTCGACCCGTGGCGTGCGCTGCGAATCCTGCGCGACTGGGCCGAGCCCGACGCGATGCTTGCAGTCTCTGTTCCGAACCTCCGCTTCTACCGTCTCCTCGGAAACCTCGTCGTGCGCGGCGAGTTCGAGTACGAGCGATGGGGCGTGCGCGATTGGACGCACCTGCGCTGGTTCACGCGGCGCAGCCTCGCACGGATGCTCATCGCCAGCGGCTGGCGACCGCAGCGATGGGTTGCGTCGCGCTCGCTGAAGGGACGCGTGCTGGCGCGTATCAGCGAGCCGCTGGCGAACGACTTGCTGCGCCAGCAGCTGACGGTGATCGCGCGAGCGGAGTGAGGCCCCTAGGGCCAGCGCGCCTGCAGTTCGGCGACACGGACCGGCCCGAGACGGCGTCGCAGCGCGCGACGGCGTCGCAGCGCGCGGGGCAGCCGGCTCGACAGCGCGAGCATGGCCGGGTAGTAGTACGGCTTGCGCACACTGCGTGCCAGCTCGCCGCGCAGGTAGTCGCGCAGGTCACCCCCGTCGAGCAGCAGCGACCAGTGCGTCAGGCGGACGTTCTGATAGGTGCGGAACTCGCGGACATACGGGTTCATCGAGCGGCGCACGGTCGAGCCGCTGGCGTGGTCGAATCGCACGAGCGGATGGAACATCGAGCGCCAGCCGTGCAGCCAGGCGTGCAGGCCGAGCTCGACGTCCTCCCAATACAGCCCCGGCAGCAGCTCCCAGAAGCCACCGAGCGCGAGGAACATCTCGCGCCGGTAGAGGCCGGCGCCGCCGGAGACATACGCGACGTCGACGGGCTCGGTTGCGCCGGCGAGCGCCTCCGGCTGAAGCACCCACTGGCGTTCCCAGCGAGCGGCGGTCGGGCCCGAATCGGTCTCGCCCGTGGCGAGGTCGATCACCTCGCCACCGACCGCGAACACGCTGCCGTCTGCGCTGAGCGTGCGCCACAGCGGGTCGATCACTCCCGGCGCGGGGCTGACGTCGTTGTTGAGCATCATGAATGCCTCGCACTGCACGCCCGCGACGGCGAGGTTGTACGCATGCAGCCGGCGGTTGTCGGGCATCGCGATCAGCTCGACCTCGGGGAACGAGGCGATCACCTCGCGCGAGGCGTCTTCGCTGGCGTTGTCGATCACGTAGACACGCGTACGAACCGTCGCCCGCTGGGCCGCCTCGACGACCGCCGGCAGGTGGCGGCGCATCAAATCGGCGCCGTTCCAGTTGAGCACCAGCAGCGCGACCTGTGGAGGCGCGTCCTCGCGCGCTGGGTCGGGCACGGCGGCAGGCTACCCGACGTTCGACGAGGACCCGCGACCGCGCAGGCGCGCCGGCAGGAGCTCGATCAGCTCGGTCGGGAGCGCGCGCGTCAGGACGACGAGGACGCCGTAGACGACGACCGCGAGCAGCGCGCGAACAAGCGAGGAGAGGTCGGGGACCAGGGCCACGACCACGGCCGGCGCCCCGGCGATCGCCAGCTTGGCGACGATCGTGAGCTTGGGGCGAAGGTCGGGGCGGCCGTGAACGAGGGCGAGCAGCGAGCCGACCGCGAGCGTGCTCTCGCCGCACAGCGTCGCGATCGCCGCTCCCTTGGCGCCGTCGCTGCTGGCGAGCGCGACGGTCAGTCCACAGCTGACGGCGAAGGCGGCGAGATTGGTGAGCAGAACGCCTTTGTAGCGCCGCAGCGAGAGCAGCGCAAAGCTCCAGCCGGCGACCGCGAACGAAGCGAGTAGCGCGATCCCCTGGATCTGGAGCACGCTCGTGGCCGCCGCGAATTTCGGCCCCGCGATGACTTCGATGATGAAGCCCGCGCCGCCGAGCGTCCCGACGACGGCGAGGACACCGAGGATGAGCGAGACCTCGAAGATCCGTTGCAGTGAGTACGCGAGCCGCTCGCTGTCATCGCGCGCGGCCCGGGCGAGCAGCGGCAGGGCGCCGCCGACGAGCAGCCCGGGCACGGCACCGAGGACGATGAAGATCCGAAACGACGCGGCGAACAGGCCGCTCTGATGCTCGTTCGAGACCAGGCTCGTCAGGATCTGAGCGGTATAGACGTAGATCGTTCCGACGGCCGCTGCGAGCGAGAACGCGACGGTTAGGCGCAGCAGCTCGAGCCAGCGGCGTGGACGGAACGACATCCGAAGCGTGATCTGGTGGCGAGCGAGCGCCGCGGTGGGCGCGATCAGGACGAGGTTGACCACAAGGGCGACCGCGAGCAGCGGCAGGACTCCGGCCCCTGCAAGGACCAGCGCGACGATCGCTCCTACCGACAGGACCTGGCGCAGGAGGTCGAGCAGCGAGAGCGTGCCCAGTCGCAGGGCGGCAGCGATCGGGATCGTGTGCGTGTGCTGCACGACCAGCGCGATCGTGCCGAGCCCCGCGAGCACGGCGCCGACCAGCAGCGCTGTGTCATAGCCGGCGGCGACGGCGAACACGGCGACGAGCAGGACGCCGACGGCCGTCAGCAGCATTCGCAGCCCGAGCAGATCGCGCATCAGCTCGTCGCGCTCGGACGCCTCGCGCACCGAGAACTCGCGCGTGCCGACGCTCGACATGCCGGCGTCGGTGACCGCGGAGACGACGCCGACGAGCGACAGCACTGTGGTGTACTCGCCGAAGCGCACGACACCCAGATGACGCGTCAGCAGGGCTGCCGAGAGCACCGAGAGCGCGACGGTCAGGACGTAGCTGGCGAAGCGCACCGCTCCGCCGCGCAGGATTCGCCCGCCGGCGGCGGTGCTGTCGAGCACGGCCGACGCCTCGTCCAGCGCGACGACGATCGACTCCCCGGGCGGCGGCTCGAGCGCGCTCACGCTCGCTCTCGCCAGGCGCGTTCGTAGCTCGCGAGCGTCCCGCGCGCGACCGCCTCCCACGTGAACGTGCGCTCGCGCTCGCGCCCGCGCGCTGCAAGACCGGCCGCCTCGGCGCGGTCGCCGAGCAGCTCCGTGAGCGCGGCTGCGATGTCCTGCACGTCGTAGGGATCGAAGTAGCGCGCGGCGTCGCCGGCGACCTCGGGGAGCGCCGAGGCGCGCGAGCAGGCGACCGGAACGCCACGACGCATCGCCTCGAGAACTGGGATCCCGAAGCCCTCGTTGATCGATGCAAAGACGAAGCAGGAGGCAAGCGCATACAGCCCCTCGAGGTCGGCCGCGTCGACATATGCCGGAAACGCGACGTTCGCATCGACCCCGAGCTGCTTGGCGAGCTCGCGCAGCTCCCGCTCGTGCGCGGTCGGGTTGCCGGGCATTACGAGAATGGCGTCGGACCAGCGTCTCGCAACCGGAACGATCGCACGCACGAGACGCTCGAGGTTCTTGTGGACCTTCTTCGCCGATACGGTGAGGATCACCGGGCCGTCGCCGAGCCCGAGCCGAGCGCGCAGCTCCGCCGACGGCGTCGGAGCGACGAGCCCGTCGGCGCGCGCCGCGAGCGGCACGACGTCGATCCGGTCGCGGTCGACGCCGAGATGCTCCCGAACGTCCTGCGCGCCGGCCTGTGCGAGCACGATCACGCGGTCGGCGCGGCGCGCGACGGGCGGCACGACCACGCGCCACAGACGCGCCGTCCAACGCTCGCCGGGATCCGGCGCGACGATCCATGTGACGTCGGCGAGCGTGACGATGTTGACCGCGCGCGTCCACAGCGGCGCGGTCAGCGCGACGCTGTGCAAAAGCTCGACCTGCCGCCCGGCGATCACGCCGAGCGCTGTCAGCTCGCCCAGCGCCTTGAGCCCGCGACGCCCGAGGAGCGGCGGCACGACGAGCTCGAACTCGCCGAACCCCTGGTCGGCTTGCAGGTACTCACGGCCGCCGGGGCTGCAGTAGATCGTGAAGCGCACGTCGGGTGCGAGCCGCGCCATCTCCGGCACGAGTGCGCGCACGTAGGTGTCGAGGCCGCCCATGCGGGGCTCGAGGAACATCGCGTTGATTCCAACGTGGCTCGGCAGCTCCGCGCTCACGCTGACTGCAGCGCCTCGATCTGACGAACGGTCACCTCGCGCATGTCGGCGTTCTGAGACAGCGCGTGGTGCCACTCGACGATGCTGGTCAGGGCATCGTCAATGCCGACAAGCGGGCGCCACCCCAGGCGTGCGCGCGCACGCGATGAATCGAGCTTGAGGTAGCGCGCCTCGGGCGGATGGGCTGCGTCGTCGACCCTCCAGCGCATCCCCTGAGGCCACAGCGCGGCGAGCCGCTCGACGAGCCAACCGACCGAGCGCGCGTCCTCCTCGGCCGGTCCGAAGTTCCAGGCTCCCGCGCACTCGGCCGAGCGACACAGAGCCTGTGCCAGCACCAGATAGCCGCTCAGCGGGTTGAGCACGTGTTGCCAGGGCCGGATCGAGCTCGGATTGCGTACGAGCAGCTCCTCGCCGGCGACTGCCGCTCGGACGATGTCGGGCACGAGTCGGTCCTCGCCCCAGTCGCCTCCGCCGATCACGTTGCCTGCGCGCGCGGTCGCCACGCGCGGACCGTCGGGGTCGGCGAAGAACGAGCTGCGAAACGCGCTCGTCACGAGCTCGGCACACGCCTTCGAGCTCGAATACGGGTCACTTCCCCCCATCGGCTCGTCCTCGCGGTAGCCCCACTCCCAGCCACGGTTCTCGTAGCACTTGTCCGACGTGACTACCACGACCGCGCGAACGTCGCCGGGAGCGCGGCGCACCGCGTCGAGCACGTTCACGGTGCCCATCACGTTCGCCTCGAACGTCTCGCGCGGCTGGGCGAACGAGCGGCGAACGAGGGCCTGGGCGGCCAGGTGGATCACGACCTCTGGCCTGCTCGTCGCGAGGGCGTCCGCGGTCGACTCTGAATCGCGTACGTCTCCGTCGATGCTCTTCACGGCATCGTCGACGCGCGCCAGCTCATACAGCGACGGCGCGTCGGCCCGGCGCACCGCGAACCCGCTCACGCGTGCGCCCAGCGACTGCAGCCAGAGCACGAGCCACGCACCCTTGAAGCCGGTGTGCCCGGTCACGAGGACGCGGCGACCGCGCCAGAAGCCGGGGTCGACGAGCGTGCGCGTCGGGAAGCCAAAGGCGCTCATCGCCGTGCTAGGCCCAGGTCCGCCAGGGCGGCTTCCCGGAGTTCCACAGCTCCTCGAGCCGGTGGCGCTCGCTCAGCGTGTTCATCGTCTGCCAGAAGCCTTCGTGGCGGTAGCACGCGAGCTGGCCCTCGCGCGCGAGGGAGCGCATCGGGCGCTGCTCCCAGACAGTGTCGTCGCCGTTCAGGTAGCGGCCGACCTCTGGCGAGAGCACGAAGAAGCCGCCGTTCATCCAGGCGCCGTCGCCTCGCGGCTTCTCCTCGAAGCCGCGCACGCGCTCGCCGTCGATTTCGAGGGCACCGAAGCGACCGGGGGGCTGGACGGCCGTCACCGTCGCGTGCGTTTCCTGCGCGCGGTGGTAGGCGATCAGCCCAGCGATGTCGACGTCGGCCAGGCCGTCGCCATAGGTGAAGCAGAAGTCCTCGTTCTGCACGTAGGGAAGCACGCGCTTGAGCCTGCCACCGGTCATCGTCTGCTCGCCCGTCTCGACGAGCGTCACCCGCCACGGCTCGGTCTCCGACCGGTGCACCTCCATGCTCCCCGCAGCAAGGTCGAACGAGACGTCGCACTCGTGCAGGTGATAGTTGGCGAAGTACTCCTTGATCAGGTAGCCCTTATAGCCGAGGCAGATCACGAAGTCGTCGATGCCGTGCGCCGAGTAGATCTTCATGATGTGCCACAACATCGGCTTGCCGCCGATCTCGACCATCGGCTTCGGGCGCACGGCCGTCTCCTCGCTGAGGCGCGATCCGTAGCCGCCGGCCAGTATCACCGCCTTCACGATGCGCCAGATTAGTGAACCGTTGGCGCAGCGATCGGCGCGCGATGCCGCGATTGCCGCGGGCACGCCCACGCGCTCAGCGCGAAACCGCCGGCGAGAGCGCGAGTCGCAGCGATCCCCGCGAGCGCGAGCGAAAGCGTCGCCGCGTGCGCCGTTATCGCGCGTGCGAGCGCCGCCGGCGCATCCGTTCGGCCCGTCGTATGCCTCACCCCTCTCGTCTCCTCGCTCCAGCGCGGCTCGATCGCGCACCACCCTTTAAACCCATCGCGTGCCGATGGGTAGCGTCACGGCCGGACCGGCGGACAAGAGCGCGGCTTATCCGCGCTCTCCCCGTGCGGCCGCCGAGTCAGCGCTCGTGTACGTGCACGACGTTCGATGCGCCCGGCGCATACGGATAGTCCGACTCCGCTTCCGAGCGCGCGCGAAACGAGTAGTCGGCCGGCCCCGGGAACTTGAAGCGGTACGAGGAGCGATACCGCCCGCGCGCGTCGGTGTGCACGACCTTGAACTCGATCCACGCGCTGCCCGGCGAGCGGGCCTCGAGCACGAGCTGCTTGCCCCCGCGCGGGATCGGACCGCCGAGCAGGCGGCCGCGGAAGAAGATCGTCGAGCCGACGCTCGCCGTGCGCGGCGAGACGCGCAACACGACACCCGCGCGCACCCTTAGCTGCAGCGTGCGCGTCACGACCGGTAGCGCGTCGCCGAGGTGCGCGCGATAGGCGAAATCGAGAGTGCGCGACGATGCTCCGCGCGGCAGGCGGACGCTGAAGCGACCCGCCGAGTCGGTGTGCGGGCTTGGCATCGCCACGGCACTCGCGCCCACGTACGCTGCCCGCGCGCGCGCGTCGATCGCCGCGCCAACGACCGGCGTTCCTCCCGGACCGGTCACCCGGCCAGTGACGATCTGGCGGTGCCCGTAGGCTCCGAGCAATGTCGCCCTGCGCGTGGCGGACCAGCGCACCGACATCGACGCCTGCGTCGAAGCGTTGCTTCCGTTCGGCGGGCCCGGCACGCCGGGCGGTGGCGGGTTGGCGATCGTGACCGTCCGATCGAGCACGGGCGCGGCGTTGCCTGCCCCATCGATGACATCGACGAGCAAGTGGTGCGGGCCGTTGGCGACGGTGGTCGAATCGAACGGCACATCCGCGCTGGCCGACGCCCCGCACGGCTGTACGTACAGAAACGCGGGCGTGCCGTCGCTCGTCTGCCCGACGTCGTGGCAGCGTCCGCCGTTGCTGTCGACGACCGTGCGCTGCACCGTCTGACCGTCCACGCTGAACACCGCCTCGTACACGCCCGACCCGGCGTCGGTCGCATCGAACGCCACATCGCTCTGGCCGCGGATCGCCGGGGCAGTCGTCAGTTCGCCGCTTACCGCGCTGACGCGCGGGCCTTCGCGTTGTTCGAGGGTTAGGTCGGCGGCGTAGAGGTAGACGACGGCGGCGTAGCCGTTGGCGTCACCCTGCCCGGCGGGACATTTGTACGTCGCTTCACCCAGACATGACGCGTTGAAATAGATGTGCTGACCGAGGTTCGGAGCCGGAACCGTAAGCAGGTTCGCTTGCGCAAGCGGCTCACCCTGAACGCCGACGCCCGACGGACATTCAAGTCCGCCGACGCACCATCCGAATGTGCTTGCTGCGGCGCTGGAGTTCACGGGGGCCGAGAACCACAACTGGTACTCAGCGTTGACGGCGCCCCCGCCGTCGGCATCCCCTGCCCGCCAAAGGGTGGCTGCAGCAACCGAGGTGCCGCTTGGTGTCCCGAAGGCCCAGGTAGCAAAGTCGCTATTGGCTGATCGGACGGGCTGATCACCGAGACCGGCTACAAGCGCGCCCCCGGAGGGGCACGTGTCTTCCGCGTACACGTACGTGCCCGCCACCGACCCAACCCACCCGTCGGCCGGCGCCGCCTGCCCGTTGGGCATGCGGCACGAGTAGACGTGGTACGTCCCCGCACGGGCGCTCGCGGGCAGCAGCACGAGGATTGCGAGCGCAAAGCTCGCAGCCAGCGCTGTCGTCGTTCGTCGTATAGCCATCACATCCGTATGTCGACATCGGAGGCTTCGTGCCCCCCGTCGCATGTTGCGCCGGCGCCGCGGCGCCGGCAAGCCGTGTTTCCAGCGATCAGACGGTGAAGGCGATCGGCAGCTCGGCGAGGCCGTAGATGCCGGACACTCCCTCGAACACCGGCTCGCCGTCGAGGCGCAGGTCGTTGGCGTGCTCGGCGAGGAACGACAGACCCTCCTGCAGCTCGACGCGCGCGAGGTTCGCGCCGAGGCAGTAGTGCACGCCGGCGCCGAACGTCAGAGGCCGCGCGCGACCACGGTCGACGGTGATGTCAAACGCGTCCGCGCCGCGCTCTCCGGCGGCGTCCTCTCCGAGATCGCGGTTGGCGGTGAACGCGCACACCATCACGATCGTGCCCTCGGGGAACGTCACGCCGCGGAACTCGACGTCCTCGACGACGATGCGCGCGGTGAACGGCGTGATCGGCTCGTACCGCAACGCCTCCTCGACGGCAGCGGGCGCGAGCGATGGGTCGTCGGCAAGCGCCCGCCACTGGTCGGGATGTTCGCCCAGCAGCCTGATCGTGTGCGCGAGCTGGCTCTGGCTCGTGTCGACGCCGCCGACAAGGACGTTGAAGACGAGGTTCACGCACTCGACGTCGTTCAGGCGCTCGGGCTGGTGGTCCGGATCGGCGGCGTCGATCAGCTTCGAGATCAGGTCGTCGCTCGGGTCGTCGCGGCGCGCGAGCACGAGCGCGGTCGCGTACTCGTAGAACTCCTCCACCGCCCGCTCGATCGTCTCGACTTCGCTGGCCATGCTGACCGCGTCGAACTGGCGCTGGATCACGTTCGACCAGTGGTGCAGGCGCGGTGCGTCCGACAGCGGCGCGCCCATCACGCTCGCGATCGCAAGCGACGGGTACGGCTTGGCGAACGCCTCGACGAACTCACAGCGCACGAGCCCACCCGCTCCATCGACGCCGCCCGCCCCCTGGTCGCCGGCCGCGCGCGACGCGGCGACCGCCTCAGCGAGCAGTCGCTGCATGAACTCGCGCATCACCGGCCGGTAGCGCTCGACCGCGCGTGGCGACAGCGCCGGGTTGACCAGGCTGCGCAGTCGCGTGTGGTCGGCGCCGTTGACGTGCAGGATGTTGCGCCGCATCTGCTCGTACAGCGGACCCTCGGTGACGCCGAAGATCTCCGCGATCTTCATTCCCGGGAAGATCGCCGCGCGCGTGCGCAGGAAGAACTCGCCCGCCTCGCGATCGAGCGTCATGTATCCGAACGGCGCCTGCGCGAGCCACCCCTGCTCGCGCACCTCGGCCATCGCCGCATGGAAGCGTTCGCCGCGCATGGCCGCATCCGTATGGTCGAACGTCGGCAGGTCGAGCTCACTGACGGCAGTCATCGGCCGATCATCCTCTCACTCGTGCGAGCTTCTTGCCCGGGTTCAGCAGGCCCTTCGGGTCAAACGCACGCTTGATCTGCTCGTGCAGCTCCACCGCTCGCGCGTCCCACTGGTGCGCGAGCAGCCCACCCTTGAGCACGCCGACGCCATGCTCGGCGGCGACCGAGCCACCGAGCCGGGCGACGAGCTCGAACAACTCCGCCCCCACCGCCTCGGCCGCCGCCCGCTCGTCCTCGCGCGCCGGGTCGACGAGCACCGTCGCATGAACGTTGCCGTCGCCGCCGTGGCCCCACGCGCATGAGCGCACACCGTGACGCGCTGCGATCTCGTCGAAGCGCTCGAGCCCCTCGCGCAGGCGCTCGATCGGGAACGAGACGTCCTCTGAGACCTTCGCCCCACGCACGCCCGTCACCACGCCGTTGAACGAGTCGCGCCAGCGCCACAGCGCGGGCCGGTCGGCCGGCCGCTCGACAGCGACGGCGCGCGCCCCGACGACTTCGACGACGGCGTCCCTCGCGCGCTCGGCCTCCTCGGCGCTCCCGTCGACCTCGACCAGCAGCGCAAAGCCGGCGCGCTCGGGCACGTCGCCGGGGTAGCCGCCGGCGACGAACGACAGCGTCGCCCCGTCGAGGAAGTCCAACGCCGCCGGCTCGATGCCAGCCGCGAGCACGTCGAGCATCGCCGCGCAGCCGCCGGCGCGGTCGGCGACGAACACGACCAGAGCGAGCGCCGTCTCGCGTGCCGGCAGCAGCCGCAGGCGCACGGCCGTGATCACGCCGAGCGTCCCCTCCGATCCGATCAAGAGGCTCTTCAGGTCGTATCCGGCGACGTCCTTGCGCGCCCAGCCGCCGACGTCGACCAGCTCGCCGGGCGCGAGCACCGCCTCGATACCCGCCACCCAAGCGGCCGTCACGCCGTACTTCAGCGCGTGCGGGCCGCCCGCGTTCGTCGCAACGTTGCCGCCGATCTGCGACTGCTCGGACGCGCCGGGGTCGGGGGCAAAGAACAGCCCGTTCTCCCGCGCGAGGCGCTGGACGTCGCGCGTGCGCACACCCGCCTCGACGTGGATCCGCCACAGCCCCGGCTCCAGCTCGCGCACGCGGGTCAACCGCTCCAGCGACAACACGACGCCGCCGTTCGTGGGCACCGCGCCGCCGACCAGCCCCGTGCCGCCGCCGCGCGGCACGATCGGCACGTCGCGCTCGTAGCACCAGCCAACCACGTCAACGACCTGCTCGGCCGTGGCCGGGAGGGCGACCGCGTCGGCCCGTCCCTCGAGGCCCCTGCGACGCGACGCGTCGCTGTTGTACGGCGAGCTCGCGGGCGCCTCGAGCACGTGCTCGGAGCCGATCAGGCCGCTGAGCCCGTCGCGCAACGCGTTGGCCACCGCTAGCTCCGCCCGCCGCTCATCCCGAAGTGCAGCCGCAGACGAGCACCCCGCCCCGCTGCAGGTCCTCGTTCAGCGCAGCCGTGAGGGCGCCCGATCCAGCACACAGATACGCGACCCAGATCGAGGTGTCGGGAACGATCACCGGTCAGGTCGTCCGGTCCACCCACCGCAGCGTGTCCGCCAGATCGTCGATCTCGAGCGTGTCCGCAAGCAACTTCAGGCGATCAACCGCGTCCGAGGACGAAAACGACCTGATCGCGTGCTCGACCGCCTCGGTCTTCGAACGACCCGGGAGGCGCGCGAGCAACGTGGCGATGAGATCGTCCTCGATGTCGAGCGTCGTGTGCACGCCACCAGTATGGGGTAGAGCTTGCGGCCTTTCTGCACCGCGGTCAGCGAGTATTACTTGATAGTCTTACTGAATGCGGGTGACTCAAAAGGGACAGGTGACGATCCCGCAAGCGGTGCGTCGAGCGCTCGGCATCCACGCGGGGAGCGACGTTGAGTTCGAGCTCGATGGTGAGGGCGCGCGCCTGCTCGTGGACCGCGATCGCGCCGCCCAGGAGATCGCGCGGATTCGCGGAGCCGGCGACCGTGAGCTGACCACAGACGAGGTCCTGGCCCTGACCCGGCGGTGAGCCCACCCACGGGCACAGTGATCGACAGCAGCGTCCTGCTCGACGTCTTCACCGAGGACGCGCAATGGCTCGCGTGGTCACAAGAGCAGCTCACCCAGGCGGCCCAGCGTGGCGCGCTCGTGGTCAACACCGTCGTCCTCGCCGAGATCGCCCCCCGGTTCTCGCGGATCGAGACACTCCGTTCGGCGCTCCCGTCGATGACCGCGATCGAGGAGATCCCTACCACGGCCGCGTTCCTCGCCGGCCACGCCCACGCGAACTACCGTCGCGCTGGAGGGGCACGCGAAGCGATTCTCCCCGACTTCCTGATCGGTGCACACGCGGCTGTCAGCGGGCGCCCGTTGCTCACGCGAGACCCACGCCGCGTGGCCGCGTACATCCCGGGCGCCGAGCTGATCGCCCCCGCCGAGTAGCCACGCGTCGCGGTCGCCGGCGGGCGCGTGAGCGCCTGCAAGCGGGCAAGTAGCATCTGTGGCGCTCATGGCAGTCACCGAGAAGCCGTCCGCCGAGGACGGCGCCACAACCGCGCAAGAGTTCCGCACCCTCTCGGGCGAGCCCGTGCGCGAGCTCTACACGCACAAGGACCTACCGCAGGGCATCGGTGGCGCCGACGACCCGCTCGGACGCCCCGGCACCTACCCGTTCACGCGCGGCATCTACGAGTCGATGTACCGCGGACGGCTGTGGACGATGCGCCAGTTCGCCGGCTTCGGCACGAGCGAGGAGACCAACGAGCGCTTCCGCTACCTGCTCGAGCACGGCCAGACGGGGCTCTCGACGGCGTTTGACATGCCGTCGCTGATGGGCCACGACTCCGACCACGTGCGCTCGCTCGGCGAGGTCGGCCGTGAGGGCGTGGCCGTGGACACGCTCGATGACATGCAGACGCTGTTCGGCGGCATCGACCTCGGCGAGGTGTCCGTCTCGATGACGATCAACGCTCCGGCGGCGATCATGCTCGCGTTCTACGTCGTCGCGGCCGAGCGACAGGGCGTCCCGCCGGACAAGCTTGGCGGCACCATCCAGACCGACATCCTGAAGGAGTACATCGCGCAGAAGGAGTGGTGTTTCCCGATCGATCCAGCGATGCGGCTCGTCACCGACATGGTGG
>DASXIJ010000023.1:0-2677 GCA_036498045.1 Solirubrobacteraceae bacterium | reverse complement strand
CAGCAGGCAAACTGTGTAGTTTTCCTGTATAATTATTAATAGATGAAGAAGACGGCGAGCAACGATCGGTACAAGTGGATCGCGCTCTCGAACACGACGCTCGGCGTACTGCTTGCGACGCTCGACGCCTCGATCACGCTGATCGCGATGCCGGCGATCTTCCGCGGCATCCACCTGGACCCGCTGAAGCCGGCCAACAGCTTCTACCTGCTGTGGATGATCCTCGGCTTCCTCGTCGTCTCGAGCGTCCTGATCGTCAGCCTCGGGCGACTGGGCGACATGTACGGGCGCGTGAAGATCTACAACCTCGGCTTCGTCATCTACACGGTCGCCTCGCTGCTGTTGACGATCGACTGGATGACCGGCCGCGCGGGCGCCACGTACCTGATCGCCTTTCGCATCGTGCAGGGCGTTGGCGCCGCCTGCCTGCTGGCGAACGCCGCCGCGATCATCACCGACGCGTTCCCGGCGAATCAGCGCGGGACGGCGCTGGGGATCAACAACATCGTCGGCGTCAGCGGCCTGTTCGTGGGGCTCGTGCTCGGCGGCGTGCTCGCGCCGATCGACTGGCGCCTGGTGTTCCTGATCTCGGTGCCCGTCGGGCTGTTCGGCACCGTGTGGGCCTACCTGAAGCTCGAGGAGCGTAGCGAGCCGCGGCGTGCTCCGGTGGACTGGTGGGGCAACGTCACGTTCGCGCTTGGGCTGATCCTTGTCATGGTGTCGGTGACGTACGGGATCCGCCCGTCCGGCTCGAGCCCGACGGGGTGGGGGAGCCCCCGCGTGATCGCGCTGCTGTCCGCCGGGGTCGCCTGCCTCGTGGCGTTCGCCGTGATCGAGGGCCGCGTGCAGAACCCGATGTTCCGCCTGCCGCTGTTTCGGATCCGGGCGTTCACGTTCGGCACGCTGTCGACATTCCTATCGGCAGTCGCGCGCGGGGGGCTGATGTTCATGCTGATCATCTGGCTGCAGGGCATCTGGCTGCCCGAGCACGGCGTCGACTTCGTCGACACGCCGCTGCGCGCCGGTCTCTACATGCTGCCGCTGACGCTCGGGATGCTGATCGCCGGGCCGACGTCGGGATATCTGTCCGATCGCTTCGGGGCGCGGCCGTTCGCGACGGGTGGGATGCTCGGCTCGGCGTTCAGCTTCGTGCTGCTGAGCCTGCTGCCGATCGACTTCTCGTTTGGCGTGTTCGCCGCGGTGCTGCTGCTGATGGGCCTGTCGATGGGGCTGTTCGCATCGCCCAACCGCGCGGCGGTGATGAACAGCCTGCCGGCGCAGGACCGGGGCGCCGGCGGCGGGATGAACCAGACGTTTCAGAACTCCGCGCAGGTGCTGTCGGTCGGGATCTTCTTTACGCTGATGATCCTCGGGCTCGCGGCCAGCCTGCCGCACACGCTCGCGTCCGGGCTGCAGGCCCACGGCGTCTCGGCCTCCTCGGCGCACGCCGCGGCGAGCGTGCCGCCGGTGTCGATCCTGTTCGCAGCTTTCCTCGGGTACAACCCGATCGAACACCTCGTCGGCGCGCACGTGCTCGGCGCGCTGCCCGCCCACAGCCAGGCCGTGCTGACCGGCCGCTCGTTCTTCCCGCACCTGATCTCCGGGCCGTTCAGCTCGGGGCTGCACGAGGCGTTCGTGTTCGCGATCGTCGCCTGCCTGGTCGCCGCCGTCGCATCGCTCGCGCGCGGCGGGCGCTATCACCATGCAGAGGCGGCGACCAAGCATCCCAGCAACCGAGAGGAGCCGCAGTATGCGAGTTGAGTGGTTCGGACAGTCGGCGTTCTACGTGAGCGGGGAGCAGGGATCGGTCGCGATCGACCCGTTCGGCGACATGTCGGCGCTCGGCCGCGACCGTGGGGTTCAGTGGGACTACCCCGCAATCCCAGCCGTGGAGCCAGATCTGCTGCTGGTGACGCACGAGCACGCCGACCACAACGCGGTAGAGGTGATCGGCGGCGATCCGGCTGTGCTGCGCTCGACGGCCGGGACTCTCGAGTCGCCGCTCGGGGTTGTCACGGCGATCGCGTCCGAGCACGACGACGTGGCCGGCACCCAGCGCGGGCCGAACACGATCTTCGTCTTCACGCTCGACGGCGTGCGCTGCTGCCACATGGGCGACTTCGGCCAGAGCGGCCTGCGCGAGGAGCAAGCGGGGGCGATCGGCGACGTCGATCTGCTGATCGTGCCGGTTGGAGGCGGCTTTACGATCGGCGCTGAGCAGGCGTCGCTGATCGTCGAGCGTCTGGGGCCGCGATGGGTCCTGCCGATGCACTACCGGACGCCGCGGATCGGCTTCCTCGAGCCGGTCGACGCGTTCCTCGACAAAGCCGGCCTCGTCGAGCGCGTTGAGTCGAACGCGTTCGAGACGGCCGAGCTGCCGCGGGTCGACGGCCCGCTCGTCGTCCTGCCCGCGGCGCCGTGACGCGTCGCGTGACGGTCAGTCGAGGTAGCTGACGAAGCGCGCGGGCGGCTCGCGCTCCGGCGTGCGCTGCTCCTGCACGGGCGTGCCGAGGTAGAGCACGCCGAGCGCGGTCTCGGCGTCGTCGAGCCCGAGGATCGCGCGCCCGCGCGGATCGTCGAGCAGCGCGACCGTGCGCCAGTACCCGGCGAGCCCGCGCGCGTGCGCGGCGAGCAGGACGACGTACGCGGCGACTCCGGTCGCAAGCGTGTCCTCGCG
>DASXIJ010000022.1:0-12460 GCA_036498045.1 Solirubrobacteraceae bacterium | reverse complement strand
TAGAGTCCGCCAGGCTCAAAAGCGCCTATGCGCGCAGCCATCCTCGGGCCTGATAGGGGAAATGACCCTGGAGACCAATGTCAAACCGATCGAGCTGCGGGAACTCTGGCGGCGATACAAGTCCGACAGCGACGGCAAGGCACGCGAGCGGTTGGTCGTGGCTTACTCGCCGCTGGTCAAGTACGTAGCCGGGCGCACCGCCGCCGGGCTGCCGCCCCACGTCGAGGAGGCCGACCTGATCTCCTACGGCCTGGTCGGACTGATCAGCGCGATCGAGCGGTTCGATCTGTCCCGCGATATCAAGTTCGAGACCTACGCGATCATGCGGATCAAGGGCGCGATCATCGACGAGCTGCGCTCGATGGACTGGGTCCCGCGCAGCGTCCGAGCGCGCGCGCGTGAAGTCGAGCGCGCCAACGCCAAGCTCGAGAACGCGTTGCAACGGGCGCCGACCGATGAGGAGATCGCCAAGGAGCTCGGGATCACCGTCGACGAACTGAACGAATCGCTGCTCGCGATCTCGCACTCGTCGATGGTCGCGCTGGACGAGCTGTGGAGCGTGTCGGACTCCAGCGGCGACCAGGTCTCGCTGATGGACACGATCGAGGACCCCAACGCGCCCGACCCCGCTCGCTCGCTCGACGTCGGCGATCTGAAGGACCGGATCGCCGACTCGATCGCCAAGCTGCCTGAGCGAGAGAAGCTCGTGATCGCGCTGTACTACTACGAGAACCTGACGCTCCGCGAGATCGGCGAGGTGCTCGGCGTGACCGAGTCGCGCGTCTCGCAGATGCACACCAAGGCCGTCCTGCGCCTGCGCTCGCGAATGCAAGAGGAGTCCTTTGACGACTGATTGACGCCGGCGGTATGGTCCTCTCCACAGCTCAGAGAGGAGATCGCATGCGAGGCAATGGAGGCCGCCCACCGGCGGACCGGATTCGCAACGTCGCCCTCGTCGGCCATCGCGGCGCCGGCAAGACTTCCTTGCACGAGGCGTTGCTGTTCGAGGCCGGCACGATTGGGCGGCTCGGGTCGGTCCCCGACGGCAGCACGGTGTCGGACTCCGATCCCGACGAGCAGTCGCGCCAGATGTCGATCTCCGCCTCGCTCAGCTCATTCGAGTGGCGCGAACGCAAGATCAACCTGCTCGACACGCCCGGCGAGCCGAGCTTCGTCGCCGACGCGCTCGGCGCGCTGCGCGTTTGCGAGTCGGCGGTGTTCGTCGTCAACGCGGTGATGGGCGTCGAGGTGTCGACGAGCCGCCTGTGGGCGCGCGCGGCCGAGCTGGACATCGCGCGGATGCTGTTCGTCAACATGCTCGACCGCGAGCGCGCCGACTTCTTCCGCACGCTCGAGCAGATCAAGCGTGCGTTCGGGCCGCACGCCGTCGCGACCGAGATCCCGATCGGCACCGAGCACGACGTCTCCGGTGTGATCGATCTCGTCGACATGAAGGCCTTTCGCCAGGACTCACCCGAGCGTGGGGGGTGGAGCGAGATCGCGATCCCCGACGCCGAGGCCGAGCGCGCGCAGGAGTACCGCGAGAAGCTGATGGACGAGGTCTGCGAAGTGTCCGACTCGCTGATGGAGCGCTACCTCGAGGGCGAAGAGATCTCCCACCAGGAGATCGTCGACGCGCTCAAGGAGGGCACCAACCACGGCAAGATCTTTCCCGTCGTCTGCGGCGTGGCGACGCGCAACCTCGGCACGGCGCGCCTGCTCGACGCGATCGTCGACGACCTTCCCTCGCCCGTCAAGCACGGCTCGCTGCGCGTCGGCGAGATCGAGCTGCAGGCCAGCGAGGATGGCGAGCTGTTCGCGTTCGTCTTCAAGACGCGCGCCGATCCGTATGCCGGGCGGATCAACCTGCTGCGCGTCTATCAGGGAGTTCTGCCGGCAGAAAGCAGCGTGCTGAACACGCGCGCGCACGTCAAGGAGCGCGTCGGCCAGCTGATCGTGTCCGCCGGCAAGGACGTCGAGCACGTCGGCGAGTTCGGACCTGGCGACATCGGCGCCGTCGCCAAGCTCAAACAGACGCGCGCTGGCGACTGGCTGGCGGCGCGCGACGAGCCGATCGAGATGCCGCGACTGTCGCTGCCCGCGCCCGTCATGGCCTTCTCGATCGAGCCCAAGAGCAGGGGCGACGAGGAGAAGGTGTTCACGTCGCTGCGCCGCTTGCAGGAGGAGGACCCGACGATCGACCTGCACCGCGACCAGCAGACCGGCGAGCAGATCGTCGCCGGGCTCTCCCAGGTGCACGTCGAGGTCGTCGTCGACCGCCTGCGCGACCGGTTCGGCGTCGAGGTCACACTGCAGCCGCCGCGCGTGCCATACCAGGAGACGATTCGCTCGTCCGCCACCGCGCACGGCCGCCACAAGAAGCAGTCCGGTGGGCGCGGCCAGTTCGGCGACTGCCACATCGAGATCGAGCCGCTCGCGCTCGAGGACGAGTTCGAGTTCGTCGACAACATCAAGGGCGGCGTGATCCCCGGATCGTTCATACCCGCGGTCGAGAAGGGCGTCCGCGAGGCGATGTCGTCGGGCGTCGTCGCCGGCTTCCCCGTCAAGGGCGTGCGCGTCCGCCTGTTCGACGGCCAGCACCATTCCGTCGACTCGTCTGAGATCGCCTTCAAGCTCGCCGGCTCGCACGCGATGAAACAGGCGCTCGAGCAGGCCGACCCGGTGCTGCTCGAGCCGATCATGCTCGTCACCCTGTCGGTTCCCGACGCCTATGTCGGCGATGTGATCGGCGACCTCAACAGCCGTCGTGGGCGCCCCCAGGGGATGGAGCCGGACGGCGCGATGACCGAGATCAAGGCCGAGGTGCCGATGGCCGAGATGCTCACCTACGCGCCCGACCTGCGCTCGATCACCGGTGGCCAGGGCGACTACACGCTCGAGTTCCTGCGCTATGAGGAGCTGCCCGCGCACCTGGCCGACAAGGTCACCGCCAAGTCGTCGGGCAACGCCGCCGCCGCGCCGGCCTGACGGCGGGCGCCGGATTGCCGAGCTACCGGGCGCCCTAGCGCCGAGCTACCCTGCGTGGTCTGATGACAACGCGCGCGATCGTCACATCACAGCCCGACGTCACCTGCGACGTATGCGAACGGCGCCTGCTCCGCGGCGAGCAGCCCGACGTGTTCCTCGCCGACGGCCAGCCGCGGATGGTCTGCGAGCTGTGCGCACCGCGCGCCGCCCACCAGGGGTGGAAGCGTGGCTCTCAGGAGTCCGAGCTCGTCTCGGCGCCGCCGCCGGCACGGCGCGGGCGAAGGCTGTTCGAGCGCCTGCGCCAGTCGCGCACGAGCAGTCCCTACGGGGCGCACGCGGATGCACCCGCCCATCCAGCGCAACCGGATGAGCTGCTCGCCGACGGCCCGTTTGACGAACCGTCGAGCGAGCGCGGCGATGAACGCCGAGCGTCGCCCGCGCGTGCGGGAGCCGCGAGCAACACCCCCGACGAGCGCCCTGCGCCGAGCGTGTCTGACGGGCCGTTGCAGCAGGCGCTCGATGTCTTCAACGCCGGCCCGTACACCCGTCGCGTCGCGAGCCTGACGCGCTCGCTCGGCACGCCCGAGGTGACCGTCAGAGCCGGCGAGGCCGTCGCGAGCTGCGTGGTCATCGTCCTCGCGTGGGAACTCTGCTGGTACACCTACGAGGTCGACCTCGACGACCTCAGCGGCGTTCAAGCGCGCGCGCTCGCCCAGGGCACCGAGCTGTCACAGCTGGGCCCCGACGACCGACTCGCCAACGCGCTTGCGGACGAGCGCGGGGCGCTCGCCCTCGCCTGAGCCCACCGCGCCGCCGGCCGGCGCGCCAGCCGGCCGCCACCGGCTCGCGGGACCCCTCACGCGCTGCAGATCTTGCTATCTGAAATACAGGCTGTAACATCGGCCGCCTGATGGTCTACTGCGTCGTGCCCAAGCCGCTCGCCGATGAGCTCTATCCGAAGCTCGTCGCGCACTACGCAGGCGACGCCAACGTCACCGTGATCGTCGACCGCCGCGTCGCCGATCGGCGTGCCCGCCACGGGCGCTCCTCGATGCGCGCCGCCGGCGACCACGCTCAGCGCCGGGTCGTGCGCGACCGTCGCCGGGCCCGTGTGGCCGGCGATCTGCTGCCTCTCGCTCAGGCGTCCGCCTAGCGCCGCGAAATACTTCGCCGCGTGAAGCTCGTTGTCCACGTCGACGGCGGCGCTCGCGGCAATCCGGGCCCCGCTGCGGCCGCGTGCGTCGTCGCGACCCCCGACGGCCAGCTGCTCGCCGAGGACGCCGTTCTGCTCGGACGCACGACCAACAACGTCGCCGAGTACCGCGCGCTGCTGCTCGGCCTGCAGCGCGCACGCGAGCTCGGCGCCGACGACGTCGAGGTGATCGGTGACTCCGAGCTGATCGCCAAGCAGGTGCTCGGCCAGTACAAGGTCAAGAACGAGACGTTGCGTCCGCTGCATCGCGAGGCGACCGTCGCGCTGCGCGCGTTCGACCACTGGTCGATCCGCACCGTCCCGCGCGCGCAGAACGCCGACGCCGACGCGCTCGTAAACGCCGCCCTCGACCAACAGCGAGACGCCGGCCCGCTCTAGTGCAGCGGGTGGGCTGAGCGGGCGATTGCGAGCATCTGTTCGTTTGACAGGTCCTCGAGCAGGGTGTTGGTGAGCCAGTAGAGCATCGGTCCCTGGCGCCACGCGACGACGTGGATGTGCGCGCCGTCGGTGAAGATCATGTACGTGACGTGGTTGATTTTGCGCTGCTGGTTGGGGTGGTCGACGATCGGCGGGTGCGGCCAGTCGGTTCCCTGGAAGTCGTAATAGGCGCCGAGCGTGTTCTGCTGCCACACCGCGACGTAGGCGTGGCGCAGCTGGCCGCCCTTGTCGCGCAGGTCGTACGCGCGCGCCGGCTGCTCGCTGCTCGACGCCGTCTGCAGCGCCGGATGGAGGACCTGTAGCGGCATGTTGACGGTCTGTTTGGCCAGTTCGGCTTCCGCCGCCGACGACGACGGCGCGAGGCCGAGCGACGCCGCCGACGGCGCCGACGAGCGGTGCGCGTGGTGATGACCGCGGCTGCCGTGCGACGGCGGCGGGGTCGGCTTCGGTTCGGTGACTTTTTCGGCGCCATTGAGGAAGTCGTTGAGCGTCGCGCGCGAGAGTTCAGGCGTGCTCGTCACATACGAGCCACCCTTCAGCGGGAAGTTCGTGCTCGTGGCCCGGAACTTGACCTGGCGCAGCGGCTTGCCCTGTGAGAAGCCGATCAGCTTCGCCAGCTGGATCACCTGGCCGGCCGACGTTTCAAAGCCGGCCGTCACGATCGCCTTGCCGACGACGTTCGCCACGTGTTCGATCTGCCCGAGGACATCTTCCGGCGAGATCTGCTCGCGCAGCGCCCGCAGGAAGTCCTGCTGGCGGGCGACGCGCACGAAGTCCGAGTCGCCGTGTCGGTAGCGCACGTAGCTCAGCGCGTTGTTGTAGCAGAGCTTCTGATACCCCGGCTGCAGGTTGATTTCCGAATACAGTTCGGCCCCTTCGCCGTTGACGTGGAGGTAGCGGTGGTCGACGTTGACGTAGACGCAGCCGAGCGAGTCGACGACCTTGATGAAGCCTTCGAAGTTGACGTCGATGATTCCGTTGAGCTTCAGCCCCGGGAACACTTCGCGCTTGATCGTTTCGGCGGCGAGCACCATCGAGCCTTTCGCGCCGCCTTCCCTGGAGCCGTAGGAGTACGCGGCGTTGATCTTTTCCTGCGGGTAGTAGGCGCCCGAGCGGCTTTTGATGTTGACGAGCAGGTCGCGCGGGATCGACATCACCGATGTCTGGCCCTGTTCGGGGTCGAAGCGCACGAGCAGGATCGTGTCGCTGCGAGCCCCGCCTTCCCGGTCGAGCGCGCTCTTGGACTTGGCGCGGCGGTCGGACCCGAGCACGAGGTACGTCTGCGCGCCGCCCGTGTAAGGCGCGATCAGGCCCTTCGGCGCCTTCACCGGGTTTTTGAACAGGTCGTGCGCGATGCTGCTGGCGGTGTTCAGCGCGACCGTCGCCGTCGCGCCGCCCGCCAGCGCCGCGATCAGCACGGCCGCGATCACGAAGCGCTTCCACATGCCCCACGCGAGCGATGGGGGGCGTTGGTCATCCATGGGGTATCGGCACGGGGCTGCGCATAAGGGTGCGGACGCGCGCCGGCCCCCCGGCGGGGCGCACGTGCGCTTAGCGTAGCGAGCGCATCGGCGTGCGCGCGCCGCGTGGCTCGGTACGCTCGCGGCCGTGCTCAGCGCCAGAAACCGCGAGCTGTTGGGCCTGCTGCCCTCGGCTCTGCTCGTGATCGCCGGCTTCACCGCGATCTTCATCCAGTCCGAAGACAACGCTCCCGGCGCGCCGGCCAACCTGACGCTCAACCACGCCTCGAGCGTGTCGCTGACCTACGGCGCGCTGTTCCTGGTGCTCACGATCGCCACGCACCTCGTGATCCGCTTCGCGCTGCCGTATGCCGATCCGTACCTGTTCCCGATCGCCGCCGTGCTCGCGAGCATCGGCATCGTCATGGTCTACCGGATCGAACCCACGCTCGCGCGCCAGCAGGCGCAGTGGATGGTCGTCGGGCTGGTGCTGTTCGCCGCGACGATCATCGCGCTGCGCCGCGGCGTCGCCGTGCTCGAGCGCTACCGCTACACGATCGCCGCGATCGGCATCGTCACGACGATCCTGCCGCGACTGCCGGGCATCGGCGCGCAGGTCAACGGCGCCTACCTCGACATCCACATCGGCAGCATCTCCTTCCAGCCCTCTGAGCTCGCGAAGATCGCGATCGTCGTGTTCCTCGCGAGCTATCTGCACGACAACCGCCAGCTGCTCGTCACCGCCGGGCGCCGCGTGCTCGGACTGACGATCCCGCCGATGAAGCAGTTCGGCCCAATGCTCGTCGTCTGGGGCGCCGCGATCGGGACGCTCCTGCTCACCCGCGAGCTCGGGACCTCTCTGATGTTCTACGGCGCGTTCCTCGCGCTGCTGTACGTCGCCACCGGGCGCTTCTCGTTTCCGTTCATCGGCCTCGTGCTGTTCGCGATCGGCGCGTGGTTCGTCTCCACGCACGTCAGCCACGTCCACGCGCGCGTGCTCGCCTGGGAGCACCCGTTCGAACCGGCGCTCTACAACAAACCGTTCGGCGGCAGCTATCAGCTCGCACAGTCGCTGTTCGCACAGGCCGACGGCGGCCTGCTCGGGACCGGCTTCGACCAGTCCCTGCTGCGCCTGCCCCACGGCGGCTCGATCCTGCCGGTTCCCGAAAGCGACACGATCTACTCCGTGATCACCAACGAGCTCGGCCTCGCAGGCGCGGCCGTGCTGCTGCTCGTCTATCTGCTGTTCATCGCGCGCGGGCTGAAGACCGCGGCGCTCGCGCGCGACTCGTTCTCCAAGCTGCTCGCCACCGGCCTGTCGTTCGTCGTCGCCATGCAGGTGTTCGTGATCGTCGGCGGCGTCACGCGCGTGATCCCGCTGACCGGGGTCACGCTGCCATGGGTGGCCTACGGCGGCTCGTCGGTCGTGATGAACTTCGTCCTGCTCGCGCTGCTGCTTGTCGTCTCCGATCGCGCCCGGCGCCCCTACGCAGCGACCGGCGCGCGCTGAGCGAGCGGCTCGCGTCACACGCGACGCGCCCGCGCCGGCGGCCACGCACTCTCCGTATCACGCGCGGGCGTCCGCGCCCACCGCCGCGCGCGCCGCAGGGGACGCGCGTCGCCCGTCGAAGATCTGCGCCGAGATGCGCACGTCGACGATCGCCCAGGCAACGCCTCGCCTGTTGATGCGAGTGCCCGTGCGCCCGGCGCAGCAGCGCTTCCGCGGCGTGCCGATGCCCGAACCCGGAAGCGAGCGGATCTGCTCGCCCGCCGGGATGCAGCGTCGCCCGATGCTCGGGCGGCTGCGTCGCGCGCTCGCCAACGACCTGCTCGTCCTGCACTACCAGCCGATCGTCTCGCTCGCCGACGGGCGGATCGCCCACCACGAGGCGCTCGTCCGGCTGCTCGACGAGGATGATGGTCGCCTGATCGGGCCGGCCAGCTTCCTCCCCGCGGCCGAGCGCTACGGGCTGATCGGCGAGATCGATCGCCGCGTGTTCGACAAGGTCGCCGAACGGCTCGCCCGCCACGACGACGAACACGGCGGCATCGCGATGAACCTGTCGGCGCTGTCGGTCACCGACCGCGACATGCTCGCCCACATCGAGCATGGCCTGGGCCGCCACGGCGCCGACCCCGCGCGGCTGGTGATCGAGGTCACCGAGACCGCGTCGATCTCCGACATGCCCGTCGCGCGCGACTTCTGTCAGCGCGCGCACGCGCTCGGCTGCTCGATCGCGCTAGACGACTTCGGCGCCGGCTTCGGATCCTTTCACTACCTCAAGCACCTGCCGTTCCGCTACCTGAAGATCGACGGCGCCTTCATCCGCGGGCTGCCCGACTCGCCGCACGATCAACTCGTCGTCAAGGCGCTCGTCGGGCTCGTGCGCGAGATGGGCCAGCAGACGATCGCCGAGTTCGTCGGCGATCGGCGCACGCTCGAGCTGCTGCGCGAGCTCGGCGTCGACTACGCGCAGGGGTTCCACGTCGGCCGGCCGCACGCTCGGCTGGTTGGGTCGAGCGAGCGGGCTGCCGGGCGGGTTTGAGCGGTTACCTTTGCCCGCCGTCCGGGCCGGCCTCTCGGCTCGCTCAGCGTGGTTGAGGAAACTGGGCGCGCATTATTGTTTCCCAGGCGCGGTCGGGGAGGATTCGGTGGAGGCCGATCGTCAGCTTGGCCGACGGGGTGATCGTGATCCGCGCGGGCGGGTTGCGGCGCTTGAGCACGCGCTCGATCGTCTTGGCGACGCGGTCAGGGCCGCCGCCGAGCAGGCGCATCGGGCCTTCGTAGGCGCCTTTGGTGACCGCGCCGACCGTCGTGTTGAACTCGCCGTACGGGTCGCCCGCGTCGGGTTGGTCACCGTTCGTGGCCGCGCTCGTCTCGGCGATGCTGGCCGTAGCCGTCTCGCCGAACTCGGTCGTGATCAGGCCCGGCTCGAGCAGCACGACGTCGATGCCGAAGCCCCGCAGCTCGAAGCGCATCGCGTCGGAGATCGCCTCGAGCGCGTGCTTGGTCGCGTGGTAGTGCCCCGCGCCCGGAAACGACAGGCGACCGCCCATCGAGCCGACGTTGACGATCCTGCCCCAACGCTGAGCGCGCATCTTCGGCAGCACCATCTGCGTCAGGCGCACGAGCCCGAACACGTTCGTCTCGAACTGCCTTCGCGCCGCCTCGACGGGGACCGTCTCGATCGCGCCGCTCTGGCTGTAGCCGGCGTTGTTGATCAGCACCCCGACCGCGCCCGCGGCGCCCTCCACGTGGTCGACCGCCGCGCGCATCGACTGCTCGTCGGTGACGTCGAGCGCGAGCGTCGTGCAGCCCGCCTCAGCCAGGTCGGCGATCGTCTCGGGGCGTCGCGCCGTGGCGTACACGTTCCAGCCCGCCCGCGCTAGGCGCAGCGCCGTTGCGTGGCCGATCCCCGACGAGCAGCCGGTGATCAGCACGGCCTTCGAGGGTTCGGGCATTCGAGCAGCCTATTTCCTTTTGACCGGCTCCGGCCGCCACAGCAGTCACGTTTGCCGGCCATCCGGGCCGGCCTTTTGGCTTCGGCTTCCGGCCTCCCGACGCTCTATTCGCAGTAGGGTGGTGCGCCGATGCGCGCGGTCACATTCCAGGCGCCCGGCGAGGTGCGTGTCGAGGACGTTCCCGAGCCCGAGCCGAGCGACGCGACCGACGCGATCGTCCGGATCGAAGCGAGCGGCGTGTGCGGCTCGGACCTGCACATCTACCACGGCCGGGTCAAGATCGAGCCGGGCTTCACGATCGGACACGAGTACGTCGGGACGGTGACGGCGGTCGGCGATGAGGTCCGTGACGTCGCCGTCGGCGACCGTGTGCTCGGATGCTTTCAGACGGCATGCGGCCACTGCTTCTTCTGCACGCGGGGCCTGTTTCACAAGTGCGACTTCTCGCGCACGTTCGGGCACGGCGCGGCGCTGGGCTCGCTGCCGGGCACGCAGGCCGAGCTGGCGCTCGTCCCCAATGCCGACCTCGTCCTGCGCAAGGTGCCGGCCGACATGAGTGACGACGTCGCGCTGTTCGCGGGCGACGTGATGGGCACGGGCTATCACGCAGCCGCCGAAAGCGGCCTACAGCAGGGCGACGTCGCCGCGGTGCTGGGGCTCGGTCCCGTCGGGCTGTGCGCCGTGCAGGCCGCATTCGCACTCGGTGCGGTGGACGTGATCGCGATCGACACGGTGCCCGAGCGCCTGGCGATGGCGGCGTCGTTCGGCGCGCGCGCGGTGCACCTGACCGACGACGACCCGCGCGAGGCCGCGCGCGAGGCGACCGACGGCCGCGGCGTCGACGCGAGCATCGAGGCCGTCGGCGACCCGCACGCGCTCGAGCTTGCGATCCGCCTGACGCGCAAGTGCGGCACCGTCCAGGCGGTCGGCGTCTACGCCGAGCGCTGCGCGGTACACATGGGGCTGTTCTGGATCAAGGCGCTGTCGATGCGCTCCGGTCACGCGAACGTGATCGGCCACGTCGACAGCGTGCTCGAGCTGATGTCGAGCGGGCGCCTGGACCCTGCGCCGCTGGTGACGCACCACATGGCGCTCGACGACGCGCCCGAGGCCTACGCGCTGTATGACAGGCGCGAGGCGCTTAAGATCGTCCTCCAACCGTAGCCCCCTCCGATGGGAGAAGGAGTCACCATGACCGCCGCCGCCGACACAGCCACCGCCCTGCCCGAGGCGCTCGGCGCCGACGCGCGCGAGTTCCTCTCGCGCCCCCAGCAGCTGCTGGTTGGCGAGGAGCGACTGGACGCCGCAGACGGCGCGACGTTCGCGACGCTCGACCCGTCGAGCGGGCGCGAGATCGCGACGGTCGCGAAAGCCGGCGCCGAGGACGCGCGGCGCGCGGTCGCGGCCGCGCGGGTCGCGCTCGAGGAGGGACCGTGGTCGACGATGCCGGCGAGCGGTCGCGAGCGGCTGCTGCACGCCCTCGCGCGGGCGATCGACGAGCACGCGCAGGAGCTCGCCGAGCTCGAGTCGCTCGACAACGGCAAGCCGGTCGGCCTCGCGAAGGTGATCGATGTGCGCGGAGCGGCCGCGCAGCTGCGCTACTTCGCGGGCTGGCCGAGCAAGATCGAGGGCGGCGTGCTGCCGGTCAGCGCGCCGAACATGTTCTGCTACACGCGGCGCGAGCCGGTCGGCGTGTGCGCGCAGATCGTCCCGTGGAACTTCCCGCTGCTGATGGCCTCGTGGAAGATCGCTCCGGCGCTCGCCGCCGGCTGCACCACGGTGCTCAAGCCGGCCGAGCAGACGCCGCTGACGGCGCTGCGCCTGGGCGAGCTCGCGCTCGAGGTCGGCTTCCCGCCGGGCGTCTTCAACGTGCTGACCGGCGACGGCGCGACCGGAGCTGCGCTCGTCGACGCCGACGGCGTCGACAAGATCTCGTTCACAGGCTCAACCGCCGTCGGGCGCGAGATCGGCGCCAAGGCTGGGCGGGCGCTCAAGCGCGTGACGCTCGAGCTCGGCGGCAAGTCGGCGAACGTGATCCTCCCCGACGCCGACCTGGAGAAGGCGATCGCCGGGTCTTTCCAGGGGATTTACTTCAACTCAGGCCAGGCCTGCAACGCGGGCTCACGGCTGTACGTCCCGGCCGAAAGCTTCGACCAGGTGATGAGCGCGCTCGCCGATGCGGCGAAGGCGGCCAAGCTCGGGCCGGGGCTGGCGCCCGACACGCAGCTCGGGCCGCTGATCTCGGCCGAGCAGCGCGAGCGCGTGCTGGGCTACATCGAGTCTGGGCGCGAGCAGGGCGCTGAGCTGCTCGCCGGCGGCGAGACGGCGCTCGGCGACAGCGGCGGGTACTTCGTCGCGCCGACACTGTTCAGCACGACCTCCGACGACCTGAAGATCGCGCGCGAGGAGATCTTCGGCCCAGTGCTCGTCGCGTCGCCGTATGACTCGCTCGAGGAGGTCGCGCGGCGCGCCAACGACGGCGACTACGGGCTGGCGGCCGGGGTCTGGACGCGTGACGTCGGCAGCGCGCACCGCCTCGCGGCGATGCTGCGCGCCGGCACGGTCTACGTGAACACCTGGGGCAACGTCGAGCCGCCGGCGCCGTTCGGCGGCTTCAAGGCGTCGGGCATCGGGCGCGAGCACGGCCGCGACGGCCTCGACTCCTACCTGGAGACGAAGACGGTCTGGACCGCCTTGTGAGCAGCGCGGCGTCGTGAACGTCGCCGCGTCGCAACAGCTCCCACTGGCACGCACGCGCTCCACCCAGTGGGCCATCCCGCTCGCCGCCGCGTGCGCGCTGCTGGTCGTTGCTGCTACCGCCGAGATCGTGCTCGACGGCGCGGTTGGGCACTCGATCCTGATCCCCAAGCAGCCGCAGATCGCCGGCTGGCTGAGCGGG
>DASXIJ010000021.1:0-38716 GCA_036498045.1 Solirubrobacteraceae bacterium | reverse complement strand
GTGAACGATGCTCACGCGGGCGCGGCGGCCGCCGACGCGCCTCCGATCGAGGCACGCGAGCTGGTCAAGGTCTACGGCGATATCGTCGCCGTAGACCCCGCCTCCCGGTTCAGACCGGCGACAGCTTCGGCTACCTCGGCCCCAGCGGCGCGGGCAAGGCGACGTCGCTGCGCATGATGCTCGGGCTGATCCGGCCCACCAGCGGCGGAGTGCGCTTGTTTGGACGCGACCCGCTCCTCGATCGTGTACGAGGGCATGCTGTCCGAGCTGAAGCAGTTCCGCATGCAGTTCAATGTCTGGCAGGGCTTGCTGTGAAAACCAGTCGATTGGCAGCACATCATTCGGGCCGCATGGGTTTGCGCGCGCTAGTCGATTCCGGCTCTACTCGCCGCCGGGCTCCTGTTCGTGCGCCGGGACGTGGATGGAGGATGAGCGGTTGGCCACCGAGCGCCTCCTGGTAGTGGACGACGACCCCCCTGTCCGCAGGATGCTTGAGCGCTCGCTCGTTGCCGAGGGCTTCACGGTTGACATAGCCGCGGATGGCGGAGCGGCCCTCGTTGCGGCCGAGCGCCGCGCATACGATGTAGTAATCCTGGATGTGGCCATGCCGGGCCTCAGCGGAACCGACGTCTGCAGCCGCATGCGTGCCAAGGGCGCGACGGGCGCAATCCTGATGCTCACGGCGCGCGACGCGATCTCCGATCGGGTCCTGGGGCTCGAGGCCGGCGCCGATGACTACCTCGTCAAGCCGTTCGCGATCGAGGAGCTCGTCGCGCGTATCCACGCGCTTTCGCGGCGCGGGCAGCCAACCGGTTCGCTGCTCGCGTACGGCGACCTGACGCTCGACACTGACAGCCGGGTCGCGACTCGGCGCGGTAGGGCGCTCGAGCTGACCGGTCGCGAGGTGGATCTGCTCGAGCTGCTGCTGCGCGCGCCCAAGCAGGTGGTTTCGCGTGAGCGGGCAGTGGATGAGGTCTGGGCCGGCACCGCTTCCGCCAATGTGGTCGACCGCTACGTTGCAAATCTCCGAGCCAAGCTCGGCGATCCACCAGTGATCGAGACCGTCCGCGGCGTGGGTTTTGTGCTGCGCGAATGAGGATCGTCCGTTCGCTGCGTGGTCGCTTGGTGGGCGCCGCGGCGGTGGCGGTCTTCTTGGCGGTCGCGGGGATCGCCGTCGCCGCCGCCGAGTTCGTGACCTACGAACTGAGCAGCAACCTCGACACGAGCCTACGGGAACGCGCCGGCGACGTCGCGCGGCTGAGCGCTTCGGCGCCCGCGCTGCTGAGGACCCCTGGAGTTCTCGACAGCGCGGAGGGCGGCAGGCAATTGGACGTGGAGGTGCTCGACGCGCACGACCGGATTCTCAGCCGTTCGCTGTCACTTGGTGCGCGTGTGCTTCCGACGGTGACAGTGGTGAAGCGAGCCCTGACGGAGGGCCGGGCCGGATACGCCGAATTCACGATCGACAGACGCCGGTCGCGCCTCTATGCCGCCCCGCTGGCGGAGACCGGCGGGCAGGCGAGCGGCGGTGTGGTCATCGTCGCCTCCAGGCTCGGCGACATCGACTCCGTCGGCCGGCGCCTGCGTGTGGGCTTGTTTTTGTTCGGCGGTGGCGCTGCGCTGATCGGCGCCTTGCTCGCGGCGCTGCTGGTGACGCGCGCGCTGCGTCCGCTGTACCGGCTCTCTCGCGGGGTCGCGGCCATCGAGCGGGCCGCCAGTCCGACGCAGCGCGTCGAGGAGCCGGGTACGCGAGACGAGCTTCAGGACCTCGCCGCCGCGCTGAATCGCATGCTGGGCGCGCTCGAGGCGACTCATGATCGCGAACGACGGATGCTGGCCGACGCCTCGCACGAGTTGCGCACGCCGCTCACGTCGTTGCTTGGCAACATCGAGTTCCTGGCAGCGTGGGGCGCGAGCGACGAGCTGATCAACGACCTGCGCCACGACGCGGCACGACTGGACAGACTCGTTGAAGATCTTCTTACGCTCGAACGGGCCGGAGCAACCTCCATTCCCGATGAGCCGGTCGACCTCGCCGGTGTGGTCGCCGAGGCGGTCGCCGGGCAGGATCGCGTCCGTAGCGTCGTTGACGCCCGCCCCGTCGTATCGGGGGAGACGTCGGCGCTCGTTCGCGCCGTCACGAACCTGATCGAGAATGGCCTGGTACACGGTCCCGCCGACGGGCAGGTGGACGTCACTCTCCGCCAGCACGGGGACCTCGCGGAAATCTTGGTCAGTGACCAGGGATCGGGCATACCCGAGGATGCACGAGAGCGCGCCCTCGAGCGCTTCTGGCGCGGCGAGGAGTCCGCCGGACGGCCTGGTTCAGGCCTCGGTCTCGCGATCGTTCGCGCGATCGCCGAGCGTCACCGCGGCAGCGTCCACGTCGAGGGCGCGACCGTGACGATCACGCTGCCGACTACCGCCGATCAGCCTCCCACGCACCGTGCGCCGACGATGGCAGCAGGCCCGTGATCGCCGAGCGGACGTGCGACACCAGCCGAGGGCCGGACGGTCTCGGGTCGCGCCGCGGCGTTGGTGTGCTTGTGTTCGTCGTCGGGGGCGCGAGTTTGGGTACTGAGATCGCGGCGGCACGCTTGCTGGCGCCCTACTTCGGAGCATCGACGATCATCTGGGCGAACACGATCGCGACCGTGCTCATCGCGCTCTCGGCGGGATACGCACTCGGCGGGCGCATCGCCGACCGCTCGCCTCACATCTCACGGCTGTGTCAGCTGGTGCTCGCGGCAGCGCTCATGCTCGCTGCCATCCCGTTTGTGAGTGCCCCGCTGCTGCGGCTCGCGGCCAGCGCGCTCGGCTCGCTGTCGGTCGGGGGCTTCTTCGGTTCGCTCGTTGCTGTCCTCGCACTGGTCGCAGTGCCGATCGTCCTGCTCGGGATGGTCGCGCCCTTCGCAATCCGTCTCTCGATTGCAAACCCCGAAGACTCCGGGAAGGTGTCCGGCCATCTTTACGCCCTCTCGACATGCGGCTCCCTGGTGGGCACGTTTCTGGCCGCGCTGGTACTGATCCCATTCGCCGGCACACACAGGACATTCCTGGCCTTCGCGCTGGCACTCGCGATCGTCGCAGTGCCGGGCCTGCCCAGGGGCTGGATATTCGCACCGATCGCTCTGCTCGTCTTGCTCGCGCTTCCCCCAGGCGCGGTCAACGCCGGTGTCACGGGCGAAGGGAAGGCGGTCTATGAAACCGAAACGCCCTACGAGTACGCGCGTGTGGTGGAACGGCCCGATGGTGAACGGCTGCTGCAGCTAAACGAAGGCGTCGCCGTGCACTCGCTGTATTTACCGCATAGCTACCTCACGAAAAACTACTGGGATCAGTTCCTGGTGCTGCCGTTTGCCGGACTCTCCTCCCCGCCTTCACGGATCGCGATCCTCGGGGACGCGGCCGGCACAACCGCGCGCGCCTACAGCTACTACTTCCCCCATACGACGATCGACGCGGTAGAGCTGGACGGGCAGCTGACCTCGGTCGGACACCGCTTCTTTGGTCTGCCGACGCTGCCGGCCTTGCACTTCATCACCGCCGACGCGCGGCCGTGGCTCGCATCCACGTCTCGACGCTACGACGCGATCTTCCTCGACGCCTACCGGCAACCCTACATCCCGTTCTACCTCACCACGAGCGAGTTCTTTGCGCTCGTTCGTGCCCACCTGACCGCGAGAGGCATGGTCGTCGTCAATGTCGGACACCCTGAAGGCTCAGACGCGCTTGAGCGAGCCGTGAGCGCAACGCTCGCCACGAGCTTTCCGAACGTTCTACGCGACCCCTCGCAACCAACCAACACGCTCCTGATAGCGAGCGCCGCGCCGATTTCCTCCCAGGCACTGCAAGACTCGGTGGCGTGGCTGCCGCCTGATCTGCGCCCACTCGCCGAAGGCTCAGCTTCACGTCTCACGCCCGCGCTGCGCGGCGGCCCCATCTACACGGACGACCGCGCGCCCGTCGAATGGCTGGTTGATATGTCGCTGCTCGGCTACGCGACCGGCACGCGCTGAGCGAGCCGTCCCAATTGCAATGTCGTTTATCGAGTCACACCCACGATCCGTCTCGGCTTCGCCAAGTGCGAGCAGTTCAGTCAGACCCGGTGGCGCTTCTCCTGACGGCCGAAGCGCCGCGCCGTCGCATTCTTCAATCGCTGATGCGGGTGCTGAGGCCTATGCAGCGGGAAGCGCCCCGACGAGCGGTGCCGCGCGCGCCTCAAACAGGGGGTAGCCGTGCTCGCGCGAGAGCTCGAGTGCGCGGGCGGCCTTCTCGTGCGCGCGAAGCGCCTCGCCGCGGGCCGCAAGCGCGTTCGCCCAACCGAGAAGCGTGCGAGCCGCCCACAGCGGCGCGCCATTGCGTTCGTGGAACTCGAACGCAAAGCCCAGATGCTGATCGGCGCTCTCATGCTCTCCGAGGAGGGCTGCGAGCATGCCCAGGTACATGCGCGCGTGTCCGTAACCCATCGAGTACGTCCACACGACCCGGTCGGACCAAGGCTCGATGAGGTCATAGAGCATTGTGGCGGCGTCGATGTGACCCGTCTGCACTGCGGCGTCGGCGTACAGCGCGAGTGTGCTTGACATTGCCGGGCCCGTCGAGACGGTGTTGAAGCGGTCGCTTACCTCGCGATCGAGCAGCACTGACGCCTCGGGGCCACGGTCCAGCCAGCACAACACCGAAGCCAAGCCCGCGCGCCACTCGGAGATCTTCGGGTACGTCCGAGAGCCCTCCTCCAACATGAAGACGATCTCGTCGGCGCGGCCCTGGTAGGTACGGAGGAACGCCAGTTGGGCGCCGTAGATCATCGCCGCGTCGGGCTCTCCCGCTTCCTGCCCGATCGCATACGCAAGCTCGACCAGACGCTCGCCGCTGGCCAGTTCGCCGAGCAAGAGCTTCTCGGCTGCCATGTGCCATGTTGCAAACCACTTCAGCGACGGCTGACCGAGGTCCTCCGCGATCCGCTGCATCCGCTCAGCCGCCGCTTGGGCACGCACGAAGTCGCCACGCTCGATCTGAACCTCGCTCTCGACGTCGTATGCGAGCGCCTCGAGCGCGGGATCGCGAACCGCGGCGGCGCACTCGACGAGCTCTTCGGCGAGCCGGCTGCGCCGCTCGAGCAGCTCGACTGACTCGTTCGCGCGAACCGCGGCGAGCAGGACTTCGGCGAGGATCCGCGCATCGCCGGCCACCCGTGCTTGCTCAATCGCCTCCTCCGCGAGCGCTCGACGGCCGGCGAAGTCCGGATCCCACGAGAGTTCCAGTGCCTTCAGCGCGAGCAGTCGCGAGCGTCGGGCCGGACGCAGTGGCTGGTCGAGCTCGATCGCTCGCTCGATCGCCGACAGGCGTCCCTCATCGACGTCCCCGATCACACTCGCGTAATGGCGGCTGCTCGCCAGTGCCGCCCGCGCTGCGAAGTCGGCGTCCGCCAGAACGCAGGCGATCCGCGAAGCCTCCAGCAGCGTCTCGCGGTAGGTGGCGTCACCGCACTGGCGTTGCGCCTCGCCGAGACCGATCAACGCCTCACAACGCTCGGCGTTGTCGACCTCGCCGACGAGGTCGACAGCGTCACGGAAGAGCCTGACCGCCTCGGCGGGAGCGAGACCCTCGAGTGCGCGCTGTCCGGCCCGAAGCGCGTAGTCGGCCGCCCTTCGGCTGTCAAGCGAGACCGCTGCCAGGCGCCAGTGAAGCGCGAGCTCTGAGAGGCGAGCGCCGGGGTCCTCGCCATAGAGCTGCTCGAGCGCTTGCGCGACGCGCTGGTGCATTCGCGCGCGACGTGTCGCGCCAATGCCGTCATACAGAGTCTGGTTGATCAGCGCGTGGGCGAAGCGAAACTCCCCGACCCGCTCGGATGACTCGCTCAGCAGCGAAGACGCTGTCGCCGCCTCCAGGTGATCGAGCAGTGCACCTTCATTGCCGAGCATCGACTCGAGCAGCTGAACGTCGAAGACGCGACCGATCACCGACGCCAGCTTCAAGACTTCGGCCGCCTGATCGCCGAGTCGCTCGACCCGGCGCTCGATCACCTCTCGCACGCTCTCGGGCAGCCTGTTCGCCGCGGACCGATCGACTCTCCAACGCTCGCTGGACTCGTCGAAGGCGAGCGACCCGGACTCCGAGAGGCCACGCAGGATCTCCCCGACAAAGAATGGGTTGCCCCCGGTCTCGTCGGTGATCTGCCGCGCGAGCTGGATGCCGTCCTCTTCGAGCTCGTGCCCCGCCGCAGCGGTCATGATCTCTGCCACGTCGTCGACGTCGAGGCCGTGCAGCGCAATCCGCCGGACGCCTTCGACGCGTCGCAGGTCCGCGAGCAACGCCCCCAGCGGATGCTCCTTGCCGAGATCGGTGTCGCGGTAGGTCGCCACGATCTGAAGCGCCCCGCGCTCCACGGTTCGCACGAGATGCCTCAACAGCGCCACCGATTGCCCGTCCGCCCAGTGCATGTCATCGAGCACCATGCACACCGGTACGCTCCCGGCGACCCGCTCGACCAACCCCGCGACGGCTGAGAAGAGCAGGTAGCGCTCGGTGTCGGGGTCTGAGCTTTGCGGCTGTGGCAGGTCCTCCACGCGCTTGCTCAGCTCCTGCACGAGCCGGCCGAGCTCCCCGCCGTGACGCCTGCAGTGACGCTGAAGCAACTCATCGGGCGCGTGCTCGACGAGCTGCGAGCAGACCTCGATCCAGGGCTCATACGGCACGGCGAAATCCTCAGAGCAGCCGCCCCAGCACACGGCGAACCCCTCGCCATGGGCACTCCGGGCGGTGTAGCTGGACAGCCTCGTCTTGCCGATTCCCGGTTCGCCGGAGAGCAGGAGCACCTGACGCTGTCCGTCACGCGTGAGCCCGCGCATCTCCTCGATGAGCGCGCGCTCCTTCACGCGCCCCACGTAGGAGGCCTGCGGCACAGAGCGCAGCAGCGTCGGCAAGGGCCAGCGACCTTGAGCCGCTGCCGTCGCCTCCTCGGCGAGCGGGGCCCATGAGACCGAGAACACCTCCACGGGCTCAGACAGGCCTCGCAGCTCGAGCGGTCCGGCTGACTGAAAGTCGATGCCCTCGCAGCGCCCCGCGAGCGCCTTTGCGAGTCCTGAGATGAGGATCCCGTCCGACGGCGCCTGCGCGCACAGCCGCGCCGCGACGATCGAGGGCATCCCGAAGTAATCCCCATCCTTCACCGTCGCCTCTCCGGCGCCAAGCCCGATCCGCACGTGCACGCATTGCTCTGCACGTCGGTAGCGGCGCTCGACCAGCTCCTGCATCGAGACCGCGCAGCGCACGGCCGAAGAGGCTGATGCGAAGGCAACCATCAGTCCGTCGCCGGTGTTCTTCACCTCCTTGCCCTGGCACGCGGTGATCGCGTCGCGCAGCAAGGTGAAATGCTCCTCGCGCAGCTGGTCCGCGTGCACCGGACCCACGGTTCGGGCGAGGTGCGTCGAGCCGACCATGTCCGTCAGCAGGATCGTCGCCAGTTCGACCGCCTCAGCCACGCACATCCCCCTTGAGCAAGGCTCAGATCACCCGTGAGACTACCACTCGGCAGGGCCTCGGTGCGATCGATGTATCAGCGCGATGACCGATCGACACCAGTCACTTGAGCGACGAGTTAACAACGCGCGGGAAGTCATCAAGACGCGTTCGCCGGCCGACCGGCGTAGTCAAACGCGATCGCTGACGGCGATCGCAACCACTCGCCTCTAGGAATCCGGGCTGTCGGTCGAGGGGTCGGCAACCTCCCACAGCCCAAACCGGTCGCGCCAGTAGCTCGTCAGAAACGTGTCGGAGGCGTCCCGCTCGGCACGGAGCGCCTGGAAGTCGTCCCAGCGAGGGTATTGAGCCTTGAAGAAGTCGACCCAGCGTCGGTCGCCGGGCTCGTAGACCGGCTGGTACTTGCCCCAGTGCAAGCGGAACGGGATGTCGTGCTCGCGCAGGAGCTCCCAGAACTGGGGATAGAACACCTGCGCTGGGTCGCCGGGATTCGCGGCGAACCAGTACGGGTCGATCCGAAACGCGCCGTCGCGCCACTCGTCCCTGCCGGTGGTGTAAGAGGCGCTCATCCAGAAGCTCGTCGGCTTCGCCGCGTACAGCTCCCATGCGTAGAGGCCGGTGCGGCGGTAGGCCTCGTGATCGTCGGTCGGTTCGGTGAAGTACGAATCCAGCAGCTGCATCACCGCCTGGGTGCGGGGAAGGGGCAGCCACATCTCGGTGAACGCCGTTCGAAGCAACACGTCATCCGCAGCGTTGTCCATCGGCAGGCCGTGCCATGCGTAGTCGCGGAAACTCTGTGGCTGGTTCTTCTCCTCTCCGTGCTTTTCGGAGTCGAGTTCGACGAACTTCGCAAGCAGTTTGGGGAAGAGCGCCGGGATCTCGCTCTCGATCAAACCGGCGAAAGGCCTCAGCACGAGGAGCGCGGCCTCGATACCGTGCTCCGCGCCCACGCTCACGAACTTCGCGAGGGCCTCGCCGCAGCGTCCCAGCTTCTTCAGGAACTGCACTTGCTGCAGCAGTTGCTCCATACGATCGAAGATTCGTTCGATCTGGGGTCTTGCGTGCGACAGGTCCTCGAGATTGCCAAGGATCGTGTAGAGGAGTGAGGCGAGGATCTCATCTGCGTTGGGATCTCCGGCGAACTCCTCGTACGGGGTGGGCCGGAACGCGACCTGTGGCCGGAGCCGCTGCGCCTGCCAGACCGACACGCGCTCAGCTCCTCGTTGCGGCCACCACTCCAGGCGCGCGTACTCGGCGTCGCGCAGGAACTGTTCGAGCGAGGGCCGCTCGGACGTCCCGGGACCGAAGAGATCGATCGCGCAGTCCTCGATCGACGTGATCGCCTCCTGCCCGCTGATGTTGAACGTGTCCTCGCATTTGAAGATGATGGCCGAGACAACGCCGAGCAAGCCAAGGTTCGGCGAGGTTGCGAAGAACGGGTCAGGATCTGCGTCGTCGCGAGAGACCTGGTGCAACTGCCCGCTCGCGTCGATCACTCGGAAACCCCAAAGGTTGTCGTTCACCGAATATTGGGTCGAGCCGCCCGACGAGCCCATCGCCGTGAAGCCGCTGACGGTCTGGTGCGTGATGCCGCCCAAGTTCGAGAGCATCCACCGCTTCTTCTTCCATAGCTGCCACAGCAGGCTTGTCTCCAGCGTCGCCGTGCCCGTCGGGTCGAACGGGTCCTCACCGAGATGGATGCCTGCGTCTGCCTCCACGAGCTTGCGAGACTCATCTCTGACGCGCCATCCGCGATACCGATCGAGCATGACCTCGAGATTGTCACCCGGCGGCGGGCTCTCGCGGCTGACTTCGTTCGGTGTCGGGCCGAGCGCGTCGGCGTACACGGCGTGGGAGACGGAGTGCGCGGCGCCACGGACGCGACACTGCAGTTTCCTCTCCGACGCCAGGACGACCAGGCGCACAAGCTCGTCCTCGGTCTGCGGGTGGTAGAACCCGTCGGGACCGACGGTTATCGGCTCAGCTGTTCTCTGCGACGATGCCATTGCCACCCCCAAGCCCCAAGCATCTGCATCCACCAGCAGCGACTACGGACGCATGGTCTCACATCTGACGTCGCGGCACACGTGACGGTGCGCTACGTCACAGTGGGCGGTCCGAACCAACTGGTCAGTGCCTCTCCCAGTCCGAGCGCGGTTCCCGCGCCAACCCAGGCGACATATCCGTCGGGGCGGATCAACACGGCGGCGGGCGCAGTGACCGTGCCAATTACCGGCAGCTCCCACGGGCTGCCATAAGCGGCTTCGATGAGGTGGACCCGGTCATCCCATTTGGCGATGTCGAGGCTGCCGCGCGCGCCGAGGTCGAGCAGCACGGGCTTGGCCTCGTGCAGCAACTCGAAGACTCGCACCCGGCCGTCCGCGGTCACGAGGTCCAGATCGGGCATCCGGCGTCCAAGCAAGGGATGTCCCTCGCCGAGGTCGTAGTGAATGTCGAGCCCCGAGATGCTCCCGGCGAGCCGTTTGCGAGGCTCGTCCATGCGCGCCAGCTCGGACACCACCTCGACGACGGCCTTGATTCGCTCATCCTGGCGCTGGAGCGCGGTCAGTGCCATCGTGTGCCGAAGCGCACGGGCAGCCACGGGGTGGCGCTCGTCGTGATAGGTGTCGAGGAGGCTCTCCGGCGAGGTCGCGCGCACGACCTGAGCCAGCTTCCATCCCAGGTTCACGGCGTCCTGCACTCCGAGGCCGAGACCCTGTCCACCCGCCGGGTAGTGCACGTGCGCCGAGTCACCGGCGAGTAGGACTCGTCCCGCGCGGTAGGCGGCCGCCTGACGTGTCACGTCGGTGAACCTCGAGATCCACGTGGCATCGTGGGCCCCGAAGTCGGTGCCGTAGACGGTGACGAGCGCCTCGCTCAGATCGCGCAGGGTGGGCTCGCTGGTGGGTCGCAGCTGCCGCTCGGTCACCATGACCGACACCGGCCCCTCGTCCGCGTAGACCACCTTGCCGTCACGGATCTCGTACTCCCGCCGACCGAGGGCGTGGATGCCGACGGCGTCGTGGCGGATGCCCAGCGGCGGCTCGTCGGTCATCTCGACCTCGGCGATCAGGTTGCTCTTCGTCGCATCCCACCCGGGGAACTCGATAGCGGCTGCTTTGCGGATGACGCTGCGTCCTCCGTCGCACCCGACGAGATACTGCGCTCGCAGCCGCCGGCCGTCGGCGAGTTCGACCTCGACGCCCGTGTCGTCCTCCACGAACCCTGTTACCTCGGATCCGTAGTACATCCGTACCGGGAGCTCGGCGATCCACGCGGCCATGATCCGCTCGATCTGGTTCTGCCAGATCCCCAGCGAATACGGATGACGAGTCGGGAAATCGCTCATGTCCAACCCGGCCGTGCCGAACGTCGCGACCTGAGCAACCTGTCCCTCGGTGAGGAATCGATCGGCGACTCCGCGCTGATCGAGCACCTCGATCGTGCGCGAGTGAAAACCGCCGGCGCGCGAGCCGACGAGCACGTGATCGCGACGCCGCTCGACGATCGCGACGTCGACTTTCGCCAACGCCAACTCAGCTGCCAGCATCATCCCCGCCGGACCGCCTCCGGCGATCACCACCGCGTGCTCGCTCATACCCATTTGATGACTCCCTTTGTCCGTAGTTCGCCGCTGCGGCGGGGGAGTATGAGGCACACCCCGGGGCTTGAATCAAGCCCCCCTGTCGGGTATAAAGTAGGAAGTGGAGGAGTGAGGTTGACCTTCTTCCGTTTGGCCGCCACTCGACGATGTAAGTGTCGTAAGCGACGCCGCCGCTGGTGCGATCGCCGACACTGATGAAGATCGAGTACCGCTTCGAACCAACTCAGGAGTAGGCGCGAAGATCAGCCGGAGCGGTGGACGATCAGCACCGAGCGTCGCGAATGCGCTGCGACGGCCTCGGCGACGCTTCCCAGCAGCACCCCGGCAAGCCCGATGCGGCCGTGGGAGCCGAGCACGATCAAGCTCGCGTCGTGCTCGTCGGCGACGTGGACGATGCCCTTCCAGGTGGGGCCGCACTCGATCTCGGCGCCGCGCGCTTTGAAGCCCGCCGCCTTCGCGAGTGAGGCGCCGTCGGCGGCAGTTTCCTGAGCCGCGCGTCTGACGTCGGCGATCTCGGCGGCGTTGAGGCGAAGCGCGACGGTCGGCACGAACCCGACGTTGAACGGCTGCCAGACGGTCAGGACCAGAGCGTCGCGGCCCGGGCCGAGCTGCCGCGCCGCCTCGTCGATCGCTAGCTTAGCCAGCTCGGAGCCGTCGTAGGCGAAGACGACCGGGCCGAGCGGCGGTTCGACGCCGCTTCCGGTGTCCTTTGCCGCGGTCATGCCGCCTCTTCGGCGAGCGCTTGACGTTGCCGGTGGGGGCGGATACGTGCGAGCAGCGGGGGCGAGTACCAGGCCGGGCCCTCGCCGTCCATGAAGCGCTCGAGGTCGGGCGCTTGCGGGCGCGCGCGACCGAGCACATAGAGACCGACCGCGGCGAGGGCCCCGGCGATCGCGATGCCGAAGCCGATCCATAGTGCGGCTCCGGTGCCGGCTTTGGCGCTGCCGCCGACGGTCGCGGCGAAATGCACGAACACCGGGGCGATCATGAATGCGGCGACCGCCCGGAACAGCTCGACGATCGCGAATACCCGCTGGAGGCTGGCAGCTGCGAGCGAGAACCCTGCGACGAACAGCGCGGGGGCGACCGCTGCTCCGAGACCGATCCCGGTGAGTGCCGAACCGATCAGCGTGAGGGCTTCGGTGGGCGGGGTCTGGCTCCCGAACACCGCGATCCCCGCGGCCAGGAATGCCATGCCGACGAGTGGGAGATAGTGGATTTGGCGCTTGTTCAGAACGAAGCCGAGCGCCACCGCTGTGAGCAGAGCGCCACCCAACTCGGGCACGTAAAGCAGCCCAAGGTGCAGGGGTGTGTAGTGAGAGGCCAGCTCGTTCGCCGTCAGGACGGTCGCCGAGACCGACGCAGCCGCGGCTGACAAGGCCACGACGATGCCCGCCACCGGAATCGTGCTTGTCAGCATCGTACGGATCGTCAGGAGGGGGCGGCGGCTTCGGTACTGGTTGACGACGAGGACGACGATCAGTGCCAGGCCGCCGAGCAGCGGCAGCAGGGTCTGGGGGCCGACGAAGCGGTGGGTCACGAGCTCGGAGGCGCCGTAGAAGGCGGCCACACATCCCGAAGCGGCCAGGCCGATCGCAAGCGGGGCTCGGGGTGCGTCGCGGTCGGCGGGCGGAGCGTCCTCGAACGTCAACAGCGAGAGAACGAGCGCCGCGAGCGCGATTCCGGCGACGATCCAGAACAGCGGACGCCACGCGTTGGCGCTCGCCTGGACCCCACCGATCACGGGCCCGAGCGCGACCGCTCCGAAGATGCAGACGTTCATGATCATCGCCGTCCAGCGGAACTTCTCCAAGCCGAAGCCGAGCGCCAACGGCGGCACGGCTGCGATCAGCAAGAGGCTCGTGCAGAGGCCCTGCAGCACGTGCCCGACGATGAACATCGCGGGATTCTGCGCCGCCGCTGCGAGGACCGACCCGATCACGAGCAGCACGGCGTACAGGACCATCATTCGCCGCTGTGGGTAAAGCTGGGCGAACTGCACCGCAAGCACGGTCCCTACGGCGTAGCCGGCATTTGCCAGGCCGAACCCGAGGCTCATCGTCTGAGCGCTCATGTGCAGCTGCTGGCCGACGATCGGCGCGAGCGGCTGCAGCGCCGCCGAGAGCGCAAGGTACGGAACCAGCGCGAAGATCACCATCGCGGCCGCGGCAGGGTAGCGCCCGGCAAGCCAACCCTGTCGCATCAGCCGTTCTCGCTTGCGAATGCCGTCGGCTCGGGGAATCGGACGATCGCTGGGCTCATACGGGTCACCTTGTGGATATCGCGAATCAAAGCTAAAATGGAGGGCGCCTCCGGAAGATACGGAGGCATCCTCCACAACTATACGGAGGCTGCCTCCGGTTTTCAAGGGACTTATCGTGATTTCAACACAATCATCCACCTCGACAGCGTCCTCCGGCCCGATGCGAGCCGATGCAAGACGCAACCACGAGCGAATCCTCACGGCCGCGCGCACTGCCTTCGCCGACAGTGGTCAAGCGACGTCTCTAGAGGAGATCGCTCGTCAGGCGGGCGTTGGAATCGGGACGCTCTACAGACACTTCCCGAGCAGACAGGCGCTGCTGGAGACCCTGTACGTCAACGAGGTCGAAGACGTTTGTCGCTCGGCCGAGCAGCTCGACGACGATCCATGGACCGACCTCAGCGTATGGTGTGAGCGCCTGATCGGTTATCTGACGACGAAGCGTGCGCTCGCGGCCGAACTGCTGAACTACCTGGACGAGGACGCTGCGCTGTTTCGCGACTGCCGGGCTCCGGTGTACGCCGCCGGCGAACCGCTGCTCAAGCGCGCCCAGGACGCAGGGGTTGTGCGGGGCGACGTCGACCTGTCCGACCTTCTCCACATGCTGGGCGGCATCACGCGGATGGCCACGAGCGACTCCGCTCAGGTCGCGCGGATCGTCCAGATCGCGCTCGACGGGCTCCGCTACCGGCCGCAGGCGTAGAGAAGAGCGCCTGGACCGGTCGGTCGCTCCGATGTAACGAACGATTTCGTTGCAATTTGCGGGGATCGCGTAACGTCTTTTGGCGCACTTTGCGGACTTGGGTGTAGCTTTGGTCGGCATGGGGGTGACACGTGGCGTCGCCACGCCGGTCGGGGGATTTCCGCAGGCGCAGGCCGCGCTCGCCTATGCGCGTGAGATGCACGCCGGCCAGTCGCGCGAGACCGATGGCGCGCCGTTCATCCACCACCCGCGCGAGGTCGCATCGCTGCTTCAGCGCGACGGCGCACCGGACCACCTGATCTCAGCGGGGGCGCTTCACGACGTGCTCGAGAAGACGCCCGCGGTCGTGGCTGAGCTGCGCGAGCGCTTCGGCGCCAGGATCGCCGAGCTCGTCGTGGCGGTCAGCGAGGACTCGCGCGTCGGCAGCTATGCGGCACGCAAGGCAAGGCTGAGAAAGCGTGTCGCGGCCGCCGGGGAGGAGGCGCTGAAGCTGTTTGCCGCGGACAAGATCTCAAAGGCTCGTGAGCTGCGCCGGCTCGACAGCACAGCGGCTGGCCACGCGCGCGGCACAGCTCGGGAGCAGAAGGCGAACGAACGCCGCCTGATGCACTACCGAGAGTGCCTGACGCTCCTGCAGGAGCGGCTGCCGGGCTCGCCGCTCGTGCGCCAGCTCGAGGCTGAACTGAGGCGGTTCCCGCGCGACGCGACGCACGCGCAGCGAACGCGCCCACGCACGCGTCGTCTGCGCACGCAGACGCGGTCGGGCACCCGGCCGGGCTGAGCGCGGAGACGCTCCAGTAGGGGCGCTCGCTCCTCTCGACCGATCATCCTCCCGCCTGCGCACCGCGGAGATATCGTGGGACCGTGGCGGCGAGGAAAGCACGCTCACGCTCGCTTGAATCACACCTCACGGTGGCCGAGCGAGTCGCGCTGGGCAGGGCGGCCCGAAAGACGACGCCGCGCTCGAGCCATGCGGAGTTCGCGCCCGGGCCGCGCCGCGCGGACCCGGTCGAGCTGCTCGAACGTCAGGCCAAGACGCGGTTGCCGGAGCTCGTGCCGATTCGTTACGGCCGGATGCTGGTGTCGTCGTTTGCGTTCTATCGCGGGGCAGCGCTGATCATGGCCAACGACCTGGCGACCACGCCGCGCACCGGCCTGACGGCGCAGTGCTGTGGCGACGCGCACCTGTCCAACTTCGGCGTCTTCGCCAGCCCCGAGCGCACGCTCGTGTTTGACATCAACGACTTCGACGAGACGCTGCCCGGTCCATGGGAGTGGGACGTCAAGCGACTCGCCGCGAGCATGACGATCGCCGCGCAGGTCAACAGCTTTCCCCACAAGGATCAGGAGCGGGTCGTGCTCGACACGGTCGCCGAATACCGGCGGGCGATGTCGATGTTCGGCGCGATGAAGAACCTCGACGTCTGGTACGCGCACCTCGACATCGACGAAACCGTCGCCCGGTTCGGGTCCCGGCTGCGCCCGAAGGACGTCAAGCGCACGCAGAAGCAGCTCGCGAAGGCCCGCACTCGCGACAGCATGTCGGCGTTCTCGAAATTGACACACGAGGTCGACGGCCGGCCGCAGATCGTCGCCGATCCGCCTTTGATCGTGCCGATCGAGGATCTCGCCAAGGGCGCCGAGCGCAAACGACTGATCGGTGGCCTGCGCGACCTCCTGGACCTCTACGCGGCCTCCCTCCCCGACGATCGGCGGGTGCTCCTGCAGGAGTACGAACTCGCGGACCTCGCGCGCAAGGTCGTCGGGGTCGGAAGCGTCGGCACCCGCGCGTGGATCTCGCTCCTGCTCGGCCTGGATGGCGAGGATCCGCTGTTCCTCCAGCTCAAGGAGGCCCAGGCGTCGGTGCTCGAGGCCTACGTCGCGCCGAGCGAGTTCTCCAACCACGGTCAGCGGGTCGTCGCCGGACAGCATCTGATGCAGGCGAGCAGTGACATATTCCTTGGCTGGATGCGCGTCGATGAGGAACCCGACGGGCAGGCACGCGACTTCTACGGTCGCCAGCTTCGCGACTGGAAGGGCTCGGCGGAGATCGACCAGATGGATCCGAGCGGGCTGGCGGTCTACGGAAGGCTGTGCGGGTGGACGCTCGCCCGGGCGCATGCGCGCAGCGGCGACCGCATCGCGATCGCCTCCTACCTCGGCGGCGGTCGGACGTTTGACAACGCGATCGTCGAATTCTCCGCTGCATACGCAGAGCAGAACGCGCGTGATTACAAGACGCTCGCAGAGGCGGCCACGTCCGGCCGGATCACCGTCGAGTCGGGGCTCTAGCTCGGGGGTGGCTCGTTGGCGCCGGGTGAGTCGGGTGCAGGCTTTTCCGCGCCGGAGCAGTGCGGTGAAGCCTCTCCCGCCCCAGGGGACGACTCGGCCTCGCTGGGCGACGGCTGCGGGGCGCCGCGCGAGGGATCGGCCGAGCCGTGCGAGCGCTCAACCCGGAGAGGGGCCGCAGCGTCGTGCATGAGCTTCGACGAAAGCCGCCGCCCCTCGCGCAATGCGTCAACTCCCAACCTTCCGGACCCGGCGGCGTAGGAGGTCGGATCCCCGCCCCCTCCACGCAGCACCCACGCGCAGCCGACCGCGATGAACGCCCCCGCGATCGGGCCGGCGACGTACACCCAGTAGCTGCCGAAGTCGCCGCTCACCAGAGCTGGGCCGAAGGAGCGGGCCGGGTTCATCGATGCGCCGCTCACCGGAGCTGACCAGAGGCCCGCAAGCGCGATGTACCCTCCGACCCCGAGCGCCGCGATCGCCCCGACGTTCTGCGCGGCCGACGCGGTTCCCAGCACCACGCTGACCAGACCCGCCGTCAGAACGACCTCGAGTAGCAGCGCCTGCCAGGCAGCGTAGCCCGGCCCGGGCTGCGTGGCGCCGAGATGGTGGACGTTGCCGAACACGGCGTCCAGAAAGAGACAGGCCAAGGAGGCGCCGACGAGCTGGACGAGGACGTAGCCGGGCAGGCGGTTCCACGGAAAGTCCCTGCGCAGCGCGAACGCGACCGAGACTGCCGGATTCAGATGGGCGCCAGACACGGCGCCCATGAACAGGATGATCGCCATTACCATCAGCCCCGGCGCCACGACCGCCGCCGCGAGGCTGATCTGGGCGAGCGCGTGGACGATTGCGCCGCCGGCGGCGACCATCACCAGCAGGAAGGTGCCAAGCATCTCGCTGAACAGCCTTCGCCACTCCAGGCGGGGATCGTCGAACTCGGCCTTGGAGCCGAACTCGAGTGCCAGCAGTTGGCTGGCCCGCAGACCGATCGGCCCTGCGCCCGAATGCTCCCCGCCCGAATGCTCCCCGCCTGCGACGCGATCACCGGCCACAGCGACAAGTTAACGCCTGGGCCGCACGCCGCCCGCGCTCGCAGCGAACACTCGTCGAACTTGACCGCCTCGATCGTGTTTGCGCCGGCGAAGTACGGGTACGTAGCGCTGCGGGTACGCGTTCGTACTCGATGGTGGCGATCGCGCATCGACTGCAACGGTGCTCGGTAGCGGGGATCTCGATCTAAAGGGAGCTTGAGGAATGCGGAGTATCCGTTGCGTGGCCATGTTGGCTGCATTGGTCGTGTCGTGCGTCGCCGCCGCGCAGGCGAGTGCGAGCTTCTCGCTGCACGTTCTGTCGGACAGGGCCGATCTGATCTCAGGTGGCGAAGCGCTCGTGTCGGTGTCGCTGCCGCGCAAACTCAACCCCGCTTCGGTGAAGGTGACACTCGGCTCGAGCGATGTGACGAGCGACTTCGCCCAGCGCGCGAACGGCAGCTACGAGGGCCTCGTCACGGGGCTGAGCCCCGGTGCGAACACGCTTACGGCGCAAGCGCCCGGTGGCTTGAGCAGCCAGATCACGATCGGCGATCATCCGATCGGCGGCCCCGTGATCGCGGGCCCGCAGGTGCTGCCCTGGCGCTGTCAGAACAGCGACAGCGCCGACGCGCAGTGCGACGCGCCCGCTGTGTTCACCTACGAATACAAATCCGCCGTCACGGGAGTCCTTGAACCGTATGAACCGAGCAACCCGCCGTCGCCGTCGCTGATCGCGAGCACGACCACCGAAGACGGGCAGACGGTTCCCTTCATCGTCCGCACCGAGACCGGCTACCAGGATCGCGACCAGTACAAGATCGCCGTGCTCTACCAGCCGAGCAAGCCGTGGCAGGCGTGGGAACCGCAACCGCAGTTCAACCACAAGCTGCTGATCACCCACGGGGCAAGCTGCGGCCTCGACCACCAGTCGGGAACCGCCCCGAGCGTCACGAGCGACGAGGTCGGCGTACCCGGCACTAGCGCCACGGACAGCCCCACGGTCGCGCTCGGGCTCGGGTTTGCTGTGATGTCGACCGCGCTCGACAACGCCGGGCACAACTGCAACATCGCCACCGAGGCCGAGTCGCTGATCATCGCCAAGGAGCACCTGGTCGATCACTACGGCACGCTGCGCTTCACGATCGGCACCGGCTGCTCCGGCGGCTCGCTGGTCCAGCAGCAGGTCGCCAACGCCTACCCCGGCATCTATCAGGGGATCCTCCCCCAGTGCAGCTTCCAGGACTCGTGGTCCAACGCGAGCGAGATCGCCGACGACCACGTGACGCTCAAATATTTCGAGGACCCCGCCGAGTGGGGGACCGGGATCGCCTGGACGCCCACCCAGATCGGCGAACTGCAGGGCCACCCCAACCCGGGCAACGCCGTGATCTTCAACGCGGTCTACTGGGAAGAACTCGCCAACCCGATCAAAACCTGTGCGGGCGTCGAAAGCGCGGAAGCGTACAACCCGACCACAAACCCCAGCGGCGTCCGTTGCGCGCTCGCCGACTACATGCGCAACGTGCTCGGCCCGCGCGTTGAAAGCTCGTGGGGTCCGGTCGAGAAAGCCCTCGGCCACGGCTTCGCCGGCCGGCCGCTTGGCAACATCGGCGAGCAGTACGGCCTGAAGCCGCTGCTCGAAGGTAAGGTCTCGCCGGCGCAGTTCATCGACATCAACAGCAAGATCGGCGGCGTGAACATCGACGATGAACCCACGCCCCAGCGGATCAGCGCCGACCAGCCGGCGCTTCAGAACGCATACCGCTCCGGCGCGGTCAACGAGGCCAACAACCTCACCGACGTTGCGATCATCGACCTGCGCGGGCCCGACCCCGGCGCCTTCCACGACGCATACCGGTCGTGGTCGATGCGCGGGCGCCTGGAACGCGACGAGGGGCACTTCCCCAAGAACGACGTGATCTGGTTTGGGCCGGCGCCGCTGATCGGCTCGCCCACCTACACCACCGAAGGCCTGGAAGCGATGAATCGCTGGCTGGACGCGGTCGAAACCGACCAGCGCAAGCTCACGCTGGAAGAAAAGATCGCCGCCGACCGGCCCGAAGCAGTCCACGACCGCTGCGTGCCCTCCGAAGCGGCCGAAGAACTCGTCAGGGAAGTCGAAGTGCCCGGTGTCGGCAAGGTGTGTGAATCGCCGCTCGTGGAGACGAGGTTCGCGACCACGCGCGTGGCCGCGGGAGAGTCGATCACGACCGACGACATGGAATGTCAGCTCAAGCCGCTGCGCCAGGCCGACTACTACCCGATCACGTTCACCGCAGAACAGTGGACACAGCTGCAGAAGGCGTTCCCGACCGGTGTCTGCGACTTCTCAAAGCCCGGCATCGGCCAGCAGAAGACGATCCCCTGGCAGACCTATCAGAACGACCCTCAGGGCGGAGGTGTGGTCTACGGCGGCAAGCCGCTCGGCCGCGCGCCCGCCAACTCCGGCGAAGGATGGACGAGCGCCAGCTTCGCCGGCTGGTTGAAATAGGGCGAGGAGCGCCCGCCCTTCCGGGCGGGTGCCCTCACGCCTTCGTGGTCAAGCGTCCCCGTCGTTGAACGGCGGCGCCTCGCCCCAGCCCCATCGCGGGACCGGTGCGTGGGCGGCGACGTCGACGCCGGGCTGTGAGTTGTGCTGCGCCAGGCGGGTGCCCCACTCGAGATAGGCCACGAGCGCCGAGCGGAACTCCGGGTCGTCGGGCAGCTTCGCGTCGTCGGCTGCCAGGCTCATCAACGAGGCGAAGCGAAAGCGCTGATCCGAGGTGATCGCGAGGTCGCGGTGCTTTGCGACCATCTTCTCGTACCCGCCGAGCTCGTCTGAGTAGCGAGTCGGGCCGCCGAACACCTCACTCCACCAGGCGATCACGTGATCGCGGTGCTCGCGACCGACTCCGTCGGGGAACAGCGGCGAGAGCAGGTCATCCGCTTCGACACGGTCGTAGAACGCGTCGATCATCCGGGCGAGGGCGGCCTGGCCGCCTGCCCAGTCGTACAGGGACTTCGCCATGACGCAGAATGCTAGGTCGCGTTTGACATGCGCACAGGAAGGATGTGCACGGCAAAGCGGCCGTGCGATGATCGAGCGATGAGCGAGATACCAGCCGGTCACACGCTGATCAACCTCGCCGACGTCGAGGACGTGGCCCCGGCGAACGGTTTCGGGGAACGCTGGGAGGCTCGCGTCGCCCGTGATCGGCTCGACGCCGAACAGACCGGACTGACGCATTTTCTCCTGCGCCCGGGCAAGCGCTCGCCGTTCGCGCATCGCCACAGCCGGGCCGAGGAGGTCTACCTGATCCTCCGGGGGAGCGGTCGCGTCAAGCTCGATGACGAGTTCGTCGACGTCCGCACGCTCGACGCCGTGCGCGTCGGACCTCGCGTGGCGCGCGCTTTCGAGGCCGGCCCCGACGGGCTCGAGTTCATCGCCTTCGGGCCGCACTACGAGGCCGACGGCGAGCCGATTGACGACGCGTGGGTGCGATAGAGGGCTCACGAGCGGGCGGCCTGCGACGATGCGCGCTGCGATCCTTCACTCCGTCGGTGGTGAACCCGAGGTCGGCAGCTTCGACGATCCCACGCCGCGCGACGGTCACGTCGTCCTCGACGTCTCCCTCGCGGGCGTCAATCCGATCGACATCCGTCTCGCGTCGGGCCAGCTCGGCGCGCCGCGCGTCCCGTCGGTCGTGGGCCTCGAGAGCGTCGGAACGCTCGACGACGGCAGCCGCGTCTACTGCGGAGCGAGCATTCCCCCGTTCGGCTCTTGGGCGCAGCGCACGCTGATCGACGCCGAGCGCGCCTTCCCCGTCCCGGAGGCGATCGACGACGGGCTCGCCGTCGCCCTCGGAATCTCCGGGGTCGCGGCGTGGCTGCCGCTCGCGCACCACGCGAAGGTCCAGCCGGGCGAGAGCGTGCTCGTGCTCGGGGCGACCGGCACCGTCGGGCGGATCGCGGTCCAGGCCGCCGAGCTGCTCGGAGCCGGACGCGTCGTCGCGGCCGCGCGAGACGCCGCAGCGCTTGGCGAGGTCGAGGGGCTCGGCGCCGACGCGGCGGTAGTGCTCGGCCAGGGCGACGACGCGCAAGCGTTGCGGGCGGCCGCGGGAGACGGGTTCGACGTCGTGATCGATCCGGTCTACGGCGCGCCGTTCGAAGCTGCGCTCGGCGCGACCCGGGTCGGAGCGCGGCTCGTGACGATCGGCGAATCCGCTGGCCCGGAGGCCGTCGTGTCGTTTCGCGCGCTGCAGGGCCGGACGCACATCGCGCATGGAAACGGCCACCTGGCGTTCGAGCTCGTCCGCGACGCGTACGCAAAGCTGACCGAGCTCGCCGCGGCCGGGCGAATCACGGTGCCGATCGAGCGCTTCTCGATCGACGACGCCGCCGACGCGTGGCGCGCGCAGGCACACGGCCCGCGTTGCAAGCTGGTCGTCGAGCCGTAGCTGGGGATGGCAAAGCCAACGGCACACACGGACGGGGACGCGCAGACGCCGAGCGGCCGCGCGCTGGTGCTCGTGCGCTACGTGCTTCCGGCCGCCGTCATCATCGCCGGCGCGATCGTGATGTCGTTCGGCGGCGAAGCCGACCTCGAGGGGGGCGCAGGAATCGTCGGCGCCGGCATCGCGATCTTTGCGGTCAACTGGCTGATCCGGGCCTCGGCCGCCGGCGACCGCGAGCGCGATCGCGAGCAGCAGGCGCGCGACTTCTTCGACGCCCACGGTCGCTGGCCCGACGAACCGCCGGCGAGCCAACGCGGCTCGGGCGCCTGACGTTCGCGCCGCGTCGGGGCGGCATGCCGCTGCGTTCAGCGCGCGGGCGCGGCGCCGTTCGTCCCGTCAAGGCGCGGCCGCGCTCGCGCGGGCCTACGATCAGTCGGGCGCCGTGCGCGGCGATCCGGATGCGAGCTCTGAATCGACGACCCCACCTAGCGACGCTCCTGTCGGTTCTGATCGCGGGTGGAACCGTCGTCGCGATCGCCGCGTCGGACAGCCCGCGCGCGCTGTGGCGCACATTCGAGTCGATGCAGCCGATCTGGCTGCTCGCCGCGGTCGGGGCCGAGCTCGTCGCTTATCTCGGCTACGCGCTCGCCTACCGTGCGACGATCCGCGCAACGGGCCAGCGGAGCATGTCGCTGATCCTCGCGATCCGGCTCGTCGTCGCCGGGTTCGGCCCGTTCGTCCCGCTCGGCGGCTTCGCCTTCGACCGCCGGGCGCTGCGTTCGGTCAACAGGAGTCGCCGAACCGTACGCCGCCAGGTGCTCTCGCTCGGCGTGATCGAGTATGGCCTGCTCGCGCCTGCCGCGTGCGTCTGCGCGGCGATCCTGCTGCTCGAATCCGGTCAGGCTTCGCTCGCGCTGACGCTTCCGTGGGTGTTCGGCGTTCCGCTCGGGTTCGCGCTCGCATGGTGGGCGACGCAGCCGCGCATCCTGCGCCGCTTCCAGGGGTCGCGCAGCCGCGTCGGCCGCTGGATCGGCGAGATCCTCAGTGGCGTCGAGATCCTCCGGACGGTCGTCCTGCGCCCGCTGGAGCGCCCTGGAGCTGTCGTCGGGATGGCGGTCTACTGGGGCGCCGACATCGCGTGCCTCGCGTTCGCGCTGCTGTGCTTCGGAGTCGAGCTGTCGACGCCGGCGCTCGTCATCGCATACGCCACCGGCTACGCCGCGAGCCGCCGCTCCCTGCCGCTCGGTGGCGCCGGCATCACCGAGGCCCTGCTGACGCTGTCGCTGATCTGGGTACACGTTCCCGCCACCGACGCGCTGCTGTCCGTCGTCGCCTACCGCGTGGTCAACTTCCTCGCGCCGGTGCTCCCCGGCCTGCTCGTGCACTCGTCGCTCACGCCGATCATCGAGGGCGAGCAGAGCATCGACGTGACGGCCCCGAGTCGATCGGCGAGCGCGTCTGACAACGCGTGAGCGGGGCTCAGCCGGACCCCTCCGTCGCCGCTACGGCATCGTCAGCAAGCGCGTCACCAGGCGGCACCTCGTCAGCAGGCGGCACCTCGTCAGCAGGCGGCGCCTCGTCAGCGACCACGACCTCGTCGCCGAGCTCGACGATGCCCGGTCGGAGCACCTCCGCATAGATGCCGAACGCGAGCGGTTCGGTCGTCTGCGCACCGGACCTGAACGAGCGCAGCAGGTCGAGCGTCGGGAGGTCGACCACGCCGCTGACGGGGTGCCTGCTTGTGACGATGCACCGCCCGACGTGGCCGCGTGGGCGCACCACCGCGTCGCCGATCATCACGTCGCGCCCGATCCACGCGTCCTCGCCAAACGGCGTGACGCCGTCGAGCTCGACCGTCATCCGAAAGCGCCGCGCGTCGACGGTGGGTTCGCCGGCCACCTCGGCCAGGCGCTCCAGCGATCCGCGCGAGATCAACGTCACTGCTCCGCGCGCGCCGCGGTCGATCGCCGAGGCGTCATCGGCTGCGCGGACCAGGCGCAACGCTTCGCCGGCGTGGCTTGAGATCGCCTGCGAGAAACGGCCGCCGACGAGCCGTGCCGCTCGCGGGCGCGAGTGAAACCTCGTCTGCACCTCCTCGCCGGTCTCAGGCGTGCCCGACACGACCCGACCGTCGGCGAACGTCAGCGTCAGCTCACCGCCGTCGGCGAGCTTGGCAATGATCCCGTTCAGCGCGCCGGAGTGCTTGCCGTTGATCATCCGTCCGCGCGAGTCGATCAGGTAGAACGCCCGGTCGCCACGCGCGCCGGCACGTTCGAGCTGCAGCCGCTCGCGAGCGGCGATCCGCAGTCCCTTGACGGGGGTCGTCGACAGCGCCGTGACACGGACCGCGCCCGCCATCTCAATGCCCGGCCCGGCTGCCCGCGAGCAGCTCGAGCGCGTGCGCCAGTGGTCCCGCGAGCGCCTCGCCGGTCTGGTCGATCGCCGCTGGGTTGCCCGGGAAGTTGACGATCAGGGTCGTTCCGCGCGTGCCGGCCAATCCCCGCGAGAGCATCCAGTTCGGCGTGTGCTCGCGCGAGCACGCGCGGATCGCCTCGGCGATTCCCGGCGCCTCGCGCTCGATCACCGCGCGCGTCGCCTCCGGCGTCACGTCGTTCGGCGCAAGCCCGGTCCCGCCGCTGGTCAGCACGAGCGCGCAGTCGTCGACGTCACTCCATGCGCACAGGTGCTGCTCGATCGCCACGCGCTCGTCGGGGACGATCGCGCGCGCGACGACCTCGGCGCCGAGCCTTTGTGCGAGCGCGGCCAGCCGCGGGCCGCTCTCGTCCTTGCCCGCGCCGGCCGCCTTCGACGTGCTGATCGTGAGGATCGCCGCGCGCCGCGGCACTCACGCCTCCTCGCGACGCCAGTCGCTGCGCCCGCCGGTCTTCTCCAGCAGGACGACGTGCTCGATCTCGACCCCGCGCTCGATCGCCTTGACCATGTCGTAGACGGTCAGCGCGGCGACGGCGCAGGCCGTCATCGCCTCCATCTCGACGCCCGTGCGATCGACGGCACGGATCTCGCTGGTCAGCTCGACGAGGCCGTCCTGTGGATCGACGTGCGCGACGACGTCGACGAACGTGAGCGTGATCGCGTGGGCGAGCGGGATCAGCATCCCGGTCTGCTTGGCGGCCTGAATCCCGGCCAGCCGCGCGGTCGTGAGCACGTCGCCCTTTGGGGCGTCCCCGCTCGCCACCGCGTGCGCGGCCTCTTGGGACATCCTCACCCGCGCCCGTGCCCTTGCGACGCGTTCGCGCGCGTCCTTCGCACCGACGTCGACCATCCGCGCACGCCCGTCCGCGTCGAGGTGGGTCAGGCGCTGCTCGGTCACGCGCTTCCCCGCGCAACCGACGTCGCGTCCGACTGCCCGTCCGCGACGCGGGCGCCCGGGGCCGGGGTGCCGTCGACGTGGTGCTCGGCGCCGGCTGCGTCGACCTCGACCTTCCAGATCGGGGCCTCGGACTTGATTCGGTCGATCGCCTCGCGGGCCGCGGCGAAGGCTTCGTCGCGGTGTGGTGCAGACGCCGCGACGATCACGCTCGGCTCGCCGAGCGCGACGGGTCCCAGGCGATGCTCGGCGGCGAGCGCGCAGAGTCCGTGCCGGCGGGCGCAGTCAAGCGCGATCGCCGCGATCCGCTCGCCGGCCATCTCGCGATAGGCCTCGTAGTCCAGCCGCGGCACCGCACGTGTCACGCCCTGAAACGTCACGATCGCGCCGGCGCGATCGTCGCGCACGGACTCGGCGACCGCCGCGGGATCGAGCGCGTCGTCGACGACCGCGGCGTGGACGCGCGGCGGGGCTCCCGCCGTGTGGGTTCGATCGCCGCCGGCCGGGCGCTGCGCGCCGCCGCTCAGCGGCGGGATCAGCGCGAGCTCGTCCTCCTCGGCAAGCGGCGTAGTCGCGGTCGCGTAGTCGCGGTTGACGGCGAGCTGCACGGGCAGGCGTCCGAGGACGTCGCTGAGCGACGGAAGCCGCGCTAGCGCGGCGAGCGCATCGGCCACGGTCGCGCCATCGTCGAGCTGAAGCTCGACGCGATCGCGGCCCGCGCGCTCGCGCAGGATCGAGAACAGGCGAACGTTGACCGTCACGGGACCCCAGGGCGGGCGCCCGGCAGAAGCTCGATCGCGACGCGCTCGCCCGCCGACGCACCGGTGCTCTCGAGCGGGAGGATCGCTAGCGCGTCGGCGTCGAGCATCGAAGTGAGCACGTGCGAGCCCTGGTCGCCGGTCGGCTCGGCGAGCCACCCTCGCTCGCTCGCGCGCAGCCTGCAGCGCACCGCGTGCGTGCGCCCGGGGCGCTTCTCGACGTCGTTCACGAGCAGCGCGGTCGTCCGCGCCGCATCCGGTGAGCCGCCCGCGAGCGCGCGCAGCGCGGGCGCGACGAACAGCGTGAACGTCACCATCGCCGAGACGGGGTTGCCGGGGAGGCCGAACACGAGCGTGCGCTCGCGCATGCCGAACCACGTCGGCTTGCCCGGCTTCAGCGCGACGCCCCAGAAGCGCTCGACGGCGCCGAGCTGCGCGAGCGTCGGACGGACGTGGTCGTGCTCGCCGACCGACACGCCGCCGCAGATGACGACGACGTCGGATGTGTCCAGCGCGCGCGTGAGCCCGTCGGCCGTCGCGCGCACCTCGTCGCGAACGGTCGTGGTCAGACCGATCACGGCGCCGGCCTCGCCCGCGAGCGCGGGGATCGAGTAGGCGTTGGAGTTGTAGATCGCGCCGTGCGGCCGCTCGCGTCCGGGTGCGACGAGCTCGTCGCCCGTCGTCAGGATCGACACGGCCGGTCGCCGAAAGCACCGGACCTCGGCGCGCCCGAGGGACGCCAACACGCCGAGATGCGCCGGGCCCAGCCGCGTGCCCGCCGCCAGCACCAGCTCGTCGGCGCCGATGTCCTCTCCTGCCAGCCGGACGTCGTTGCCGGCCGCAACCGACGTGAGAACGTGGACCTGGCCATCGTGCAAGCTGGTCTGCTCGACGGGCACGACGGCATCCGCCCCCTCGGGGACGACCGCTCCGGTCGAGATCGCGATGGCCTCCTTGACTGCCACCGCGCGGGCGGCCGGATGACCGGCGCGTGACTCGCCGACGACGGTGAGGCTCGCCGGGGAGCCCTCAGCGGCGTCACGCACGTCGGCGAAGCGAAGCGCAAAGCCGTCCATCGCCGAGCTGGCGAACGGCGGCACCGGCTCGACGCTGCGCACGTCCTCGGCGAGGACGCGCCCGAGCGCGTCGGCCAGCCGCTCGCTCTCGTAGGTGAGCGGCGCTGTGCAGTCGAGCACGGCGCGTCGCGCCTCGTCGACGTCGATCAAGCGTGGCGCCATCGCCAGAGCGTAGCTTCCGGTTTGCGGGGGTATCGTGGTCGCCGGTGGGCTCGACGCTCGATCAGCTGGATCGACCCCTGCAAGACCTCAGGGTCTCTGTCACCGACCGCTGCAACCTACGGTGTCCGTACTGCATGCCACGGGAGGTGTTCGGCAGCGCTTACCGCTTTCTCGACCGCTCGCAGCTGCTCTCCTTCGAGGAGATCGCGCGCCTCGCGCGGATCTCCTCGACACTGGGCGTGCGCAAGGTTCGCCTCACCGGCGGCGAGCCGCTGCTGCGGCGCGAGCTCGACACGCTCGTCGCGATGCTGGTGGATGTCGAAGAGATCGACGAGGTTGCGCTGACGACGAACGGAACGGCGCTCGCCGCGCACGCCGAGCGGCTCGCGAGTGCGGGCCTGGACCGGGTCACGGTCAGCCTCGACGCGCTCGACGAGGAGGTCTTTCGCTCGATGAGCGACAGTCGCTTCGCGCTCGCGCGGGTCCTCGAGGGGATCGACGCCGCGCAGCAGGCCGGGCTCGCGCCGGTCAAGGTCAACATGGTCGTCCGCCGGGGCGTCAACGAGCACTGCGTGCTGGAGATGGCCGAGCACTTCCGCAACACCCCGCAGATCCTGCGGTTCATCGAGTACATGGATGTCGGCGCGACGAACGGGTGGCGTCTGGACGACGTCGTGCCGGCTACCGAGATCCTCGCGCAGCTGGACGGTCGCTGGCCGCTGCGACGCCTGCCTGGGCGACGCGCGGGGGAGGTCGTCGCGCGCTGGGCCTATCGCGACGGCGGTGGGGAGGTCGGCGTCATCAGCTCGGTGACCGAGCCGTTCTGCGGCGGGTGCTCACGCGCCCGGCTGTCCGCCGACGGGCGGCTGTACACCTGTCTGTTCGCAGAGCGCGGCCACGACCTGCTGACGCCGCTTCGCGACGGCGCGACCGACACAGAGCTCGCCGCTCGCCTGCGCGAGATCTGGGGTGCTCGCGGCGACCGCTACTCGCAGCTGCGGGCCGAGCGCGCGAGCGCCTCGAAAGAAGGCGCTCCGGTCGACGAAGCGAGCTCGCAAAGCACTCGTCCGCAACGCGCGCGACGCGTCGAGATGTCATACATCGGCGGCTGAAGCCTAAGCCGGCGACTGGCGACGGCTGAATCGTACGGATCAAGATCTAGCACGACCGCGCGAAAGCGCTTCCGGCCGTGGGTCTGCCCGACCAGGTCGCTCAGTAGGAGGAACGCCAGGCGATGGCGCGCCGCCCGCGTCCAGCGGCCAAACCGAGATCGCCTCGGGCGCCAGCCCGACGCGCACGGGATCGCCGATCGGCACGTCCAGCCGTGCGAACGTGCGCATCGTCAGCTCGAGCGTGCCTTCTAGCGCGAGGGTCAGCTCCCGCGAGGAACCGAGGTCGGCGGCGTCGAGCACGATCGCCTCGTAGCGGCCGGCCGGGTCGAGCGTGATGTCCTCCGGGCGGATCGACCACGCGATCGCGGCGCCGGCCGGGAGCGCCGAGCCGCGGACCTCCAGCTCGGCTCCCCCGGTGGCGATCCGGTTGGCCGCCACGGCGGCGCCCGTGTTCGCGTTGGCGATGCCGAGCAGCGCGGCGACCTGAGGCGACGCGGGCGCGGCGAACACGGCCTCGCGCGTTCCGGCCTGCAGCACGCGCCCATCGTCGAGCACGACCAGCTCGTCGGACAGCAGCGCGGCCTCCTCAGGGTCGTGCGTTACGATCACGGTGCTCAGCCCGAACTCGCGCTGCAGCCGGCGCAGCTCCCGGCGCAGGCGGTCGCGCACGGGTGCGTCGAGGCCGGTGAACGGCTCATCCAGCAGCAGCACGCTGGGCGCGACTGCCAGCGCCCGCGCAAGCGCGACGCGCCGCTGCTGACCACCCGACAGCTCCTCGGGGTAGCGGTCCTCGAGGCCGCCGAGGCCGAGCCGCTCGATCCACCATGCGGCCAGTCCCGGCCGCGCGTCCGCGCCGAACGTGACCTGGCGCCACAGCGTCCGGCGCGGGATAAGCGCCGGCTGCTGCGGGACATATGCCACGCCGCGGCGCTCGGCGCTGAGCGCGTCGAGCGCGCACGAGCCGATCCGGACGTGGCTCCCGGCCGCTGGCGGCGAGAGCCCGGCGAGCAGGCGCAGCGTCACCGTCTTTCCCGCACCCGATGGCCCGAGGAGCGCGAGGCGGTCTGAGCCGGCACGGTGGGAGACCTCGAGCGAGAAGCGCCCCAGTCGCTTGGCGAGGGCGAAGTCGAGCGATCCGCCCGGCGGGTTCGCGTGGGTCGCCTCGGGGGCGACCGCGACGGCGTGACCGCGCCGGCGGCCGCGACGGCGCGGCGGCCGCAGGTTGACGAGCAGCAGCACCGCGAGCGCGGCCGCGAGCGCGAGGGCGATCGGCAGGACGGTCGCGGGCAGCCCGGTCGCGTCGAACTGGACGAACGTGTAGACCGGAAGCGAGTACGGGTGGTAGGCGAGAATCACCGTCGCACCGAACTCGCCGAACGCGCGCAGCCAGGCGAGCAGCAGTCCGGCGCCGATCCCCGGGAGCGCCGCCGGCACGGCGACGCGCCAGAAGCGCGCCAGGCGGCCGTGCCCGAGCGACGCTGCGACGTCCTCGAGCGCCGGATCGACCGACGCGAACGCGGCGCGCGCGGCGATCACGAGAAACGGCGCGGCGACGAAGGTCTGCGCGAGCACGATCGCCGCTCGTGTTTCGGTGAGCTGACCGTCGAACAGGCGCCCGAGCGCGGTGCGCGGGCCGAGCACGTAGAGCAGCAGCAGGCCGCTCATCAACGGCGGCAGAGCGAGCGGCAGCGCCACGAGCACCGTCAGCATGCGCCCGGCAAACCCGCCGATCCGCGCGAGCAGGTACGCCAGCGGCGTACCGAGCAGCGCGATCAGCGCTGCCGCGACGGTTGCCGTCAGCAGCGAGGTGACCAGCGGCGCGCCGACCCCCGGCGCCGCGGACACCCCGCGGCCGAGTCGCACGACGAACGCGACGATCGGGGCGAGCAGGTAGAGCGCAAGCAGCCCGCCGAGCCACGGCAGCGGGCTGCTGGCTCGCCTGATCACCGGGTCGCGCCGACGATCCTGCGCAGACTCTGCGGGACGCTCGCGACGCTGCCCGAGAACACCGGCTTGTTGGCCGTGAGGCCGCTGCTCCTCAGCCTGGGACTGCGCTGAGCGGCGAGCAGGTAGCGGACGAGCGCCGCCGCGCCGCGTGGGTTCGGTGCGCGGTTGAGGATCGTCACGGTGTACTGCGCGTACTTGTAGGCAGGCGCGAGGGTGACGGTCCGCAGCTTGGCCGACGCCGCCTCGACGGCGTAGAAGAAGCCCGCTTCCAGCTGGCCCGACTGAAGGCGCCCGACGAGCGCCGTCTCGGGATAGACGGGAAAGCCGGCAAGCGCTGCGCTGAGCGCCGGGTCGTGCAGCTTGTGCGCGGCGTTGGCGACCGCTTCGACCGTCAGCAGCCCCTTCGGGTCGAGCTTCGGATCCGTTCGGCCGACCAGGACGCCGGGCTCGGCGAGGACCCGGTACCACGGCTTGCCCTGGGCGAGCTGTCTGCCGACGTTGCTCGACGGGTCATACGCGAGCATCAGCGGGGACGCTGCGAACGTCGTGTACCACGAGACCCAGTTGCCGTTCGCCGTGCCCTCGAGCGCCTTGTCGGCCGCCGCCGCTGCGCTGATGAAGACATCGCCCTGGCGGATCCCGCCCTTGATCTGCGCCGCGACTTCCGTCGACCCGCCGCCGAACCCCTGGTAGCTGTAGCCGCTGGTCTTCTGGAAGGCCGGCCCGAGGTCGTGTTCCATGTAGTTGAGCAGCGAGCCCGCGAACAGCGCCGAAACCGTTCCGGCGCTTGCCGCGCCTGCAGGCGGCGCCCCAGGAGCCGACCCCGTGCCTCCCGGCGCCGCCGCGCCGAGCGCGAACGTCGCGGCGCCAAGCGCAACCGCTACGGCGGCCGCGGTGCCCGCAGCGATCCCCGCGATCGTCCGGCCGACCCTGGCGTGCACCCGCCGTCGTCTCATCTCAACTCCCTTTCCGCGACGCTAGGAGTCGCGCTCGATCATCACCGAGGTCGCCTTGACGGTCGCCGTCGCGGCGACCCCTGCCTCCAGCCCGAGCTCATCGACCGAGTCGCGCGTGATCGCGGCCGTGACCAGGAACGGTCCGGCCTCCAGCTCGACGAGCGCCATCACGCCGTCGACCTCGACCGACCGAACGCTGCCCGCGAATCGGTTGCGCGCCGAGGCGCGCGCCCCGGTCTGGTGGCGCGCCGGCCGCGCGCTCAGCCGGCGAACCTCAGACTGCGGCACCCGCCGGCGATTGCGTTCGTCGCGGCGAGTGCGCAGCTTGCCCGCCCGGTCCCAGCGCCGCAGCGTGTCGGCACTCACGCCGAGCGCCTTCGCGGCCTCGCCCACCGACAGGTCCGCTCCCCTCTGCCCAGGCATTGCATATGCATAGCGCAAACGCGCCGCGTGCGCGTCCTGCGCCGCAGCGGCGGACGCCGCCCGGCTACCCAGCGACGTGAACGCGGGCGGGCGCTGTGAGTGTTAGAACCGTTGGCAACAGTCGAGATCGGAGCAGCGGTGGCACCTATTTCTCGTGGCTTTCGCGGTCGCCGGCGACCGGACGTCGATCCGGCCCGGATCCCGCCGGGCCAATACGTCGTCAACGACTTCCCGGTTCTCTCGGCGGGCCCGACGCCCCGCACGTCGCTCGAGCAGTGGAGCTTTCAGATCGGCGGCGCCGTCGCCGAGCCCGTTTCGTGGACGTGGGAGCAACTGCAGGCGATGCCCGCCGAGACGTTCACCGTGGACATCCACTGCGTCACCAAGTGGTCCAAGCTCGACACCGGCTGGACCGGCGTCTCGGTCGATGCCCTGCTCGAGCGAGTCCAGACCGAGGCCGACTACCTCACGGCATGGTGCGACGGCGGCTACACGACGAACCTCGCGGTGGAGGATGTGACCGGCGGCCAGGCGTGGGTCGTCTATCAGTTCGACGGCCAGCCGCTGGAACCCGAGCACGGCGGACCGGCCCGGCTGCTGGTGCCCCATCTCTACTTCTGGAAGAGCGCCAAGTGGGTCCGCGGGCTGCGGCTGACCTACGACGACGAGCCGGGGTTCTGGGAGGCGGCCGGCTACCACAACCACGGCGACCCGTGGAAGGAACAGCGGTATTCGGGAGACTGACCCGCTGCGCGGGGCCGTCGAGGTCCCGGTGCAGGCTGGGTTGATCGCGCCGGCGGGCGCGAGCGAGGTCGCGCTGCCGCGCGCGCCGCTGCGCTGGCACACCGCGCACGTGCGCGAGCTGCGCGAGGAGAACGCTCACGCCCGGACGATCGTGCTCGACGATCCCGCCTGGCCCGGCCACGCCGCCGGCCAGCACGTCGACGTGCGCCTGACGGCCGAGGACGGCTATCAGGCTCAGCGCTCGTACTCGATCGCCTCCGCGCCGGAGGAACCGCTCGCGCTGACCGTCGAGCGAATCGACGAAGGCGAGGTCTCGCCGTACCTCACCGAAGAGCTGCGCGTCGGCGACGAGCTGGAGCTGCGAGGTCCGGTCGGCGGCCACTTCACCTGGCGCACGGGGGACGGCGGTCCGCTGCTGCTGATCGCGGGCGGCTCAGGCCTCGTGCCGCTGATGGCGATGCTTCGCCATCGCGACGCACGCCGCGACCAGACACCGGCGCGGCTGCTCGTGTCGAGCCGCAGCCTCGACGATCTGCTCTATGCGGATGAGCTGATGCGGGACTCTGTCGAGGCGGGCGTGACCGTGCGAATCACGCTGACGCGCAGCCAACCGCCCGATTGGACGGGCGACGCGCGCCGAGTCGACATCGACATGCTGCGCGAGCTCGGGCCGCCGCCGGCCGATCGCCCGCGCACGTTCGTCTGCGGGCCGACCCCGTTCGTGGAGCACACGGCGGACGCGCTCGTGATGCTGGGCCACCCGCCCGAACAGATCCACGCCGAGCGCTTCGGACCGAGCGGAGGTTGAGATGACGGCGACGAGCGCGATCGAGGGCAGCGGGGCCGAGACCGACACCTACGTGCTCGACGGCAACGCGATCGCCGGGGTGCTCGAGGAGCTGTTCGACACCGAGATGACCACCGCGCGACGCGTCTGCCAGTCGTGCGGCCGGCGCAACGCGATCGGCGCCCACCGTGCCCACTTCGGCGCCGGCATCGTCCTGCGCTGCCCGCACTGCCGTGACGTTGCGATGGTGATCGCGCCGCTGGCGCGACGCACCCGCGTCCGGCTCGCGGGGGAATGGACGTTCGAGGCGCCGGTCCGCTGAGCGCGCCCCGTCCGATCGTCGCCGTGCTCGCCGGCGGCCGTGGCGTCCGGATCGGCGGAGCGAAGCCGACGCGAGCGCTGGCCGGCAGGCCGCTGATCTCCTACCCGCTGAGCTGCGCCCGCGCCGCGGGCCTGGAGGCGGTCATCGTCGCCAAGCCGGACACCGCGCTTCCGCCGACCGCAGGACGTGTGATCGTCGAGCCCGACGAGCCGCGTCATCCGCTGTGCGGCGCGCTCGCCGCGCTCGAACACGCCCAGCGACACGCGCCCGGCGCCGGGGTCGTCCTGATCGGCGCCGACATGCCGTTCGTCACCGACGCGCTGCTGCAAGCGCTCGCGCAGCTCGATCGTGCCGCGCTGCTCGCGGTCGGCGGTCGGCGCCAGCCGCTTCCGGCCCGCTTGTTGCCGGGTCACGAGCACTCGTTGCGCGCTGCGCTCGAGGCCGAGTCGTCACTGCGCGCGGCGCTCGCCGCGCTCGATCCCCGGGTCCTCGTCGAGGACGAGCTGAGGGCTTTCGGCGATCCGCGACGGCTCTGCTTCAGCGTCAACACGCCGGCCGACCTCCGGCGCGCAGAGCGCTGGCTCGTCGCGCCCGGCGTTACTCGCTGACGTCCTCCGAAACACGGTCGGCAGCCGCCCGCAGCTCGGCGAGCGTCAGCTGCGAGCGCCCCGCGATCCAGCACGCCAGGGGAGCGGCGGTCCGTTCGGATGCGTGCGCCGCCGTGCCGGCGAGGTCGAGCAGATCTCTGATCTCGTCGAGGGTCGGCGCGGTCGCTCCGACCTCGCGCGCGAACTTCGCGATCCACTCGTCGCGGGTCACCGTGCGGGAGCGTACCCGGCGAGCGGTCCGCAGGCCCCCTGGCGGGTGGCGGGCCGCGTCGCGCTGCTTGCCCGATCGGGTTCCGGGTAGAACTACGTAGATGGCCACACGGGCGCAGGCGCTCGAGCCGATCGAGCAGCGACACACCTCCGAGGCGGTCGCACGTGAGCTGAGGGGCGCCTGACGTGGCGCGCCTGCCGTCGCTGTCTGACTGGCCTGTGCTGCGTCAGCTGCGCGGCGAGGATCGCCTGGGCCGCGGCGAGGCGGTCGCCTCGGCTGCGACGAGGCGGCTGCGCTCGCGCACCGTCGACGCCGACCGAGTCGTCAAGTCGGTCTGCCCGTACTGCGCGGTCGGCTGCGCGCAGAACGTCTACGTCAAGGATGGCGAGGTCGTGCAGATCGAGGGCGATCCCGACGCGCCCCACAGTCGCGGACGGCTATGCCCGAAGGGGTCGGCGACGCTGCAGCTGACGACCGGCGACGCACGCGAGCGGTTCGTCCTATATCGCCCGCCGCATGCCACCGCCTGGGAGCGGCTCGATCTGGACGCGGCGATGGACATGGTCGCCGACAAATTCGTGCAGGAGCGCGCAGCGGGCTGGGAGTGGGAGAGCGGGGGAGAGCGCACGCGCCGGTGCATGAGCATCGCTGCGCTGGGCGGCGCGACGCTCGACAACGAGGAGAACTACCTGATCAAGAAGTTCCTCACGGCATCGGGGATCGTCCAGATCGAGAACCAGGCGCGCGTCTGTCACTCCTCCACCGTCGTCGGGCTCGGGACGTCGTTCGGCCGGGGGGCGTCCAGCACCCTCCCAGGCGACCTGCAGAACTCCGACCTGATCGTGCTCGAGGGGTCGAACATGGCCGAGGCCCATCCGGTCGCCTTCCAGTGGGTGATGGAGGCCAAGGCGCGCGGCGCGAAGGTGATTCACGTCGATCCCCACTACAGCCGCACGAGCGCGCTCGCCGACATGTTCGTCCCGCTGCGCGCCGGCACCGACATCGCGTTTCTCGGCGCGATCATCAACCACGTGATCAGCAACGACGCGGACTTTCGTGAGTACGTGCTCGCCTACACGAACGCACCGACGATCGTCGGCGAGGAGTTCGAGGACGTCGGCGCCGACGGTCTGTTCTCGGGCTTCGACGAGCAGAAACGGGGCTATGACCCGTCGAGCTGGCAGTACGAGGGGGCGTTCGTCGCCGCCGCGGCCGGCCAGCGCGACCAGGAGGGCAACGTCGAGGCGCTCGCCGACGGCGGCGAGGGCCGCGATGCCGAGGCCGCCCGACGACAGCCCAAACTCGATCCGTCCCTGCAGCATCCGCGCTGTGTCTGGCAGATCCTCAAGCGCCATTACGCCTCCTACACGCCGGAGATGGTCGAGCGCGTGTGCGGCGTCCCGCAGGACGTCTTCGCGAAGGTCTGCAGGCTGTTCGTCGAGAACTCCGGCCGCGAGCGCACGACGGCGTTCGTCCACGGCGTCGGCTGGACGCAGCACACGATCGGCTCTCAGTACATTCGCGCGGCGTCGATCCTGCAGCTGCTGCTCGGCAACATGGGCCGGCCCGGCGGGGGCGTGATGGCGATGCGCGGCCACGCCTCGATCCAGGGCTCGAGCGACATCCCGACCCTGTTCGACACGCTTCCCGGCTACATCCCGATGCCGCACGCGCACCGGCACGACACGCTCGAGAAGTTCGTCGCCGGGACGTCCGCGCGACGCGGCTTCTGGGGCAACATGCGCGACTACACGGTCAGCCTGCTGAAGGCGTGGTGGGGCGCGGCGGCGACGGCGGAGAACGACTACCGCTTCGACTACCTGCCGCGCCTGACCGCCAGCCACTCGACCTATGACACGGTGATGGCGCAGATCAAGGGCACCGTCAAGGGCTTCTTCCTGTTCGGCGAGAACCCCGCCGTCGGCTCCGCGAACACGCGGATGCAGCGCCTGGGAATGTCAAAGCTCGACTGGCTGGTCGTGCGCGACTTCTCGCTGATCGAGAGCGCGACGTGGTGGAAGGACGGTCCGGAGATCGAGTCCGGTGAGATGCGCACCGAGGACATCGCGACCGAGGTGTTCTTCTTCCCGGCCGCCGCGCACATCGAGAAGGACGGGACGTTCACCAACACGCAGCGGATGCTGCAGTGGCATCACAAGGCGCAGGAGCCGAAGGACGAGCAGCGCAGCGACCTGTGGTTCGCCTACCACCTCGGCAAGCGCGTGCGCGAGCGGCTGGCGGGATCGCAGGACGAGCGCGACCGACCGGTGCTCGACCTGACCTGGGATTACCCGACCCACGGGGAGCACGAGGAGCCCAGCGCCGAGGCCGTGCTCGCCGAGGTCAACGGCCGCGACGCCGACGGAAAGATGCTCTCGGCGTACACCGAGCTCAAGGGCGACGGCTCGACTTCGTGCGGCTGCTGGATCTACTGCGGCTGCTACGCCGGCGGCGTCAACCAGACGGCCAGGCGCACTCCGCGCAGCGAGCAGAACTGGACCGGCGGCGAGTGGGCGTGGGCCTGGCCGGCAAACCGACGGATTCTCTACAACCGCGCGTCGGCCGACCCCGAGGGCAGGCCGTGGAGCGAGCGCAAGGCGCTGATCTGGTGGGACGCCGAGCAGGGCAAGTGGACCGGCCACGACGTGCCCGACTTCGAGCCCGACAAGCCGCCTGACTACCGTCCGCCCGACGACGCCGGCGGCCCCGAGGCGATCGCGGGCAACACTCCTTTCATCATGCAGGCCGACGGGCGCGGGTGGCTGTTCGCCCCGGCCGGAGTGGCCGATGGGCCGCTGCCCACGCATTACGAGCCGCAGGACTCGCCGGTCGCCAACACCGTCTACCCGCGGCGGCAGCGCAACCCGTCGCGCGAGGTCTACGAGCACGAGGACAACCGCTACCACCCCGACCCCGACACGCCGGGGGCAGGCGTCTTCCCGTTCGTCGTCACGACCTACCGCCTGACCGAGCACTTCACCGCAGGAGGAATGTCGCGCTGGACTCCCTACCTGTCCGAGCTGCAACCTGAGTTCTTCTGCGAGGTGTCGCCCGAGCTGGCCGACGAGCGCTCGCTCGAGCACGGCGGCTGGGCGACGCTCGTCAGCGCGCGCGGCGCTGTCGAGGCGCGCGTGATGGTGACCGATCGGATGACGCCGCTGCAGATCGAGGGGCGCACGATCCACCAGATCGGCCTTCCCTATCACTGGGGCGCCAACGGATACGCCAAGGGAGACTCGATGAACGAGCTCTCCTCGATCGCGCTCGACCCGAGCTCGCACATCCAGGAGGTCAAGGCGCTGAGCGTCGACATCCGCTCGGGTCGCCGCCCCCGCGGCCCGGCGCGCATGCAGCTCGTGCGCGAGTACCGCGAGCGCGCCGGGATCACCGCGCACACGGGGATGGCGCCGTGAGCGCCGGCGCGTCCAACGGCCGGGCGCAGGTCGCCGGCGACGGGTCAGACGAGGTTCTGCACGTTCTGCTCGGCGGTGGCGAACCGGCCGACAGCTCGGGCTGGTCTGAGCACCCGCCGCGGATGGGGTTCTTCACGGACACGTCGCTCTGCATCGGGTGCAAGGCATGCCAGGTGGCGTGCAAGGAGTGGAACCACGTCCCCGACGACGGCCTGCAATGGCTGGGGCACTCCCACGACAACGCGGGCGGCCTGGGCGCGAACACCTGGCGCCACGTTGCGTTCATCGAGCAGCGCGTGCCCGTCGGCGAGCATCAGCCGAACTTCCAGCGGGCGCCCGCCGCCGGCGAGGAGGACGATGGCGGCTTTCGCTGGCTGATGGCCTCCGACGTCTGCAAGCACTGCACGCACGCGGCCTGCCTGGACGTCTGCCCGACGGGCGCGATCTTCCGCACCGAGTTCGGGACGGTCGTGGTGCAGGCGGACGTCTGTAACGGGTGCGGCTACTGCGTGCCGGCGTGCCCGTACGGCGTGCTCGACAAGCGCGAGGAGGATGGCCGGATCTTCAAGTGCACGCTCTGCTACGACAGGATCGGCGCGGGGGAGGAGCCGGCTTGCGCGAAGGCGTGCCCGACCGAATCGATCCAGTTCGGCGAGCTCGACGAGCTGCGCGAGCGCGCCGGCGAGCGCGTCGAGCGCCTGCACGAGGGGGGCGTCGTCGAGGCGCGGCTGTACGGCGCGCGCCCCGATGACGGCGTCGGCGGCGACGGCGCGTTCTTCCTGCTGCTCGACGAGCCCGAGGTCTACGGGCTGCCGCCTGATCCGATCGTGACCACGCGCGACCTTCCGCGGATGTGGCGCAACGTCGGGCTCGCGGCGGGCGCGCTGCTCGCAGGCGCCGCCGCGTCGTTCGCAGGTGGGCGGCGATGAGCGAAGCCGAGGTCACGCGCGAGGGGCTCGGCGGCGTTCGCCCCGGGCGCGAGGCGCGCAGCTGGTCGCAAGGGGGCGTGAGCGACGGCGCCGAAGGCGGTCGGCGCCGGCGGCGCAGCGAAGCGGGAG
>DASXIJ010000020.1:0-6979 GCA_036498045.1 Solirubrobacteraceae bacterium | reverse complement strand
ATCGAGAAGACGCCGAGCGCGGCGACCGCGAGCGTCAGCACCGGGTCGAACGGCAGGCGCAGCGTTCGCGCGCCCGTCGCGGGCGGCGCCGTCGGCGCCTCGGGCGCGGTGATCGGGCTGAGCGGCGTCAAAACGTCTTCGATGTCCCGGCGACGAACTTCTTCGGCTTGCCAAACCACTGCGACGCGAGCAGGCGCGCGATCGGCGCCGCCGTTTCCGCGCCGAACCCGCCCTGCTCGACGGTCACCGCGAGGACGATCGGGCGCGTCGGGTCCCCGAGGTAGCACATGTACCAGGACTGGTCTTCCTTTCCTACGTGCTGCGCCGTGCCCGTCTTGCCGAACACCGGATGCTGTGCCTGATCCCAGCCCGCCCACACCGCCGCCGACGTGCCGCCGGGCTGGCTGGCGGCCTCGTGGATCCCTTCCATCACGTCGGTGACGTAGGTGTCATTGAGGTGCACGTGGCGCTCGGCGGGGAAGCTCAGCGCCTGCACGAGCCTCCCCTGCGGCCCGTCGATCTCCATCCCCAGATGCGGCCGCACGACCCAGCCGTTGCCGCCGTTGGTGTACGCGTTCGCGAGCGTCGAGTACGCGACCGCCATCTGCAGCGGCGATGTGAGCAGGTCGCCCTGCCCGACGGCGAGGTGCATGTTGTCCCCGACGCTCCACGGCCGCCCGTCGGAGATCCCGCAGCTGGCGACGTGGCGGCGGTGCTCGCAGCGGAGCTCTTCGCGCCCGACCTGCGCGCGCCAGGCGCGATCGGGGACGAGCCCGGTGATCTCGCTCGGCAGGTCGATCCCCGTCTGCTCGCCGACGCCGAGCTTGTGCGCCTCGTTTTGGATCACGTTGCCATGGCTGTTGGCGAGCTCGCCGGTTTCGAAGAAGTACGTGTCCGATGAGACCTTGAGCGCTTCGACCAGCCCGACCGCGCCGTAGTCGGCCTTGCCGGCGTTGCAGAACTGCTCGGTCGACACAGCGATGCACTGGCCCGCGCCGAGCCCCTCGCTCGGGTTGATTACGCCCCCTTCCAGCGCCCCCATCGCCGTGATCGGCTTGAACGTCGACCCGGTCGGATAGGTGCCGTTGACGGCGCGGTCGGTCAACGGCGCCGGCGCTTCTTCGCCCGTTCCGCTGGTCTTCGTTTTGCCCTCGAGCGCCGCGTATTCGGCCTTCGTCAGCGGTTTGGCGAACTTGTTCGGGTCGAACGTCGGCGACGATCCCATCGCGAGCACCTGCCCGTTGCGCGGGTCGAGCGCGACGAACGCGCCGGCGGTGGCCGGCTTGCCTCCCGCACGCGCATTTTCGATCCCCTGCAGGAGCGCCTTTTCGCCCTCGCGCTGCAGCCCGCGATCGAGCGTCACCTTCAGGCTGTAGCCCGCCTTCGGCTGCGTCGGCGCGAGCCTGCTCGCCACCGGGTACCCCTGCGCGTTGACCTCGACGCGCTCGATTCCCGGTTCTCCGCGCAGGTAGCGGTCGTAGTAGTACTCGAGGCCTTCCTGACCCACGACCGTGCCCTGTTTGACTCCGCTGAACGCGTGCAGCTTGAGCTCTGGTTCTGAGACCTGGCCGACGTATCCGAGCACCTGCGCCGCCATCGGACCGTACGGATACGCGCGGATCGACACCGGCTGCTGCGTCACGCCCGGGTAGTCGCTCTGGCGCTCGGCGAGCACCGTCAGCGCGCCCGGCCCCGCGTCCGTCTTGATCGTCACCGGCGCGTAAGGGACGGCAGTTCGGCCCTTGATCACGAGCGCCTGGATGTGCGCGCCGGTCATCCCCAACAGGCGCCCCAGCCGGCGATACAGCGCGGCCCGCGCGTGCCCCGCCGGCGGCAGCGCCGACGGCACGATCTGCACGGCGTTCGTCGTTCGGCTGGCCACCACCGGCTGGCCTTCACGGTCGAGGATCTCTCCGCGCGGCGCCGCGATCGGCAGGTCGCGCGCGCGGTTGGCATTGGCCTGCTGGACGTACTGTTCGCCCGACAGAACCTGCAGGAACCACAGGCGGAAGAACACGATCGCAAACAGCGCCAGAGCGAGGCCGCCGAGGATCGCAACCCGCAGCGCCAGCTGCGGCGACACCGGTATCCGCGGGTCGCGGGCGCCCGCCCCGGGCTCGATCGCACTCATCGACGGGCCTCCGGATCGGTCACGAGCGGGATAGCGGGGAGAGGCCGCCGGTGGTGTATGCGCGGCGCCGGCGACGGCGGGGATCGTCGGGCAGGCCGCCGATCAGGCTGCGGCGGACGAGCGCCCACATCGGCAGCGCGACGATCGCGTCGACGACGACTCCGAGCACGATCTGGCGCAGCAGCTCGAGGCTGACGGGCGCGTCGACGCCGAGCAGGAACTGGACGATCGAGTAGAAGATCATCGCCCCCGCCGCAGCGGCCGCGCCGACGAGCAGCGGCGTCAGCGCCGCCTGCGGGTCGCGGACTTCGCGCAGCCGCCCCGCCCAGTAGCCGACGAGCGTCAGCGTCAACGACGTGACCCCCAACGTCTGGACGAGCGCGAGGTCGACGAGCAGCCCGACGGCAAAGCCCGACGCGGCGCCGACCGTCGAGCCGCATAGCAGCCCGACGAACGCGACGAGCAGGGGCGACAGGTCGGCGCTCACGCCGAACAGCGGCACCTCCGAGACGACGCCGATCTGAAAGAACACGACGGCGACCGCCAGCACGGCGATCCGGGCTAGCGGCGCCGAGGAGAAGCCGGTGCTCACGGGCCGCCTCCCGTCGACGCGAGCTGTTCGCCGGTGCCCCCTTGCGGATGGCTGCCCGCCGGCAGGCTCGCCGCCAGGCGGCTCACGTTCGATGGCAACGACCCCTGCGCGGCCGTCAGCACCTGGACGACGTCGAGGTTGTGCAGATCGGCGAGCGGATGCACGTTGACCGACCGATACGCGCTTTCTTCGTTGATCGACGTGACCTGCCCGATCGGGATGCCCGGCGGGTACAGCGAGTCGTCGGGACTTGCCACGGTGCCCGATGTGACTACGTATTCACCGCGGTTAGCGCGCGCGTTGGCCGGCAGGTACTGCAGGAGCAGATCGTTGGGGTCACCGACCTTCGGCTGGACGATGCCCGTTGCGCCCGACGCTCCGATCCGCGCCGACACGCCGACCGAGCTGTCGGTGATCAGCGTCACCTGCGCGCCGTCGGACGCTGCCCGCGCGACCTTTCCGATCAGGCCTTCGTCGTTGATCACCGGGTCGTTGACGCGGACGCCCGAGGATTCGCCCTTGTCGATCGTGACCGTCGAGTACCAAACGTTCGGCGACTTCGCGACGACCGTCGCGGCGACCGGGTGGTAGTCGGAGATGCTCAGCTGCTTGTCCAGCCGGTACAGAGCGAGCAGTTCGTGGTAGCCGTGTTTTTCGGATTCGTCGGCGACCAGCTGACGGCGCAGGCGATCGACCTGCTTGCGCAGTTCGTCGCGCTGGCTTTTCGCGTGCAGCGTGTCGCCGAACCAGCCGATCACGTCGCGCACCGGCTTCAGCGCCTTGTTGGCGCCGTTTTGGATCGGCGAGACGACCGTCAGGAAGCCGCGCTGGACCGAATGCAGCCCACCGCCCGAGGCCTCGCCGAAGTAGGCGCTCAGCAGGATCAGGGAGAGCACGACGAGCAGCGCGAGCACCGCACGTCGACGCCGGACCGTCTTGTCATGCACCGATAGCGACCTTCCGAAGCGTTCATCGGACAGAGTACCCCCGGGGGTGCGGCTACGTCACAGCCTCCCGCGCGCGCCGGCGGTGCGGCTGCGTTTGAGCCTCCCGCGCTCACCGGCGGCGCGGCTGGCGGTTGCGCGAGTTGCGGTTGGAGCGATGGATCGCCTCGAACTCCTCGAGCGAGCGGCCCGAGCCGACTGCGACGCACGTCAGCGGCGATTCCGCCAGGTGCGCCGGCATCTGCGTCTCTTCCCGCAGACGCTCGTCGAGCCCCTGCAGCAGGGACCCACCGCCGGCGAGCATGATCCCGCGGTCCATGATGTCCGACGCGAGCTCTGGCGGCGTGCGATCGAGCGTCTCCTTGACCGCGTCGAGGATCTGCGTCAGCGGCTCTTCCAGCGCCTGGCGGATCTCCTCGCTCGTCAGCACGACCGTCTTCGGCAGCCCCGCGACCATGTCACGGCCGCGGATCTCCGCCTGCAGCTCCTCCTCCATCGGGCACGCCGAGCCGATCTCGAGCTTTAGCTCCTCCGCCGTCTGCTGGCCGATCAGCAGCTTGTACTCGCGCTTGGCGTAGTTGATGATCGCCTCGTCCATCTCGTCGCCGCCGACGCGGATCGACTGCGACACGACGATCCCGCCGAGCGAGATCACCGCCACCTCGGACGTCCCGCCGCCGATGTCGACGACCATCGAGCCCGTCGGCTCGCCGACCGGCAGCCCCGCCCCGATCGCCGCCGCCATCGGCTCCTCGATCAGGTACGCGGTACGCGCGCCCGCCGACAGGCACGCCTCCTCGACCGCGCGCTTCTCGACCCCGGTCACGCCCGACGGCACGCACACGACCACGCGCGGGTGCGCCCAGCGGTTCTGGTGGACCTTCTGGATGAAGTGCCTGAGCATCTCCTCGGTGACGTCGAAGTCGGCGATCACGCCGTCCTTCAACGGGCGAATCGCCTGGATCGTGCCCGGCGTGCGCCCGAGCATCCGCTTGGCCTCGATCCCCACCGCGTGCACTTCGCCCGTGCGCGAGTCGATCGCCACGACGCTCGGCTCAGACAGCACGATCCCGCGCCCGCGGACGTACACGAGCGTGTTTGCGGTCCCCAGGTCGACGGCCATGTCGCGGCCGCCAAAGCCTGTCAGATAGCTGAAGATGCCCATTTATAGGAAAGAGCGGACGTCGGCTCGCCCGCCGCTTCACCGAAGACGCGCTCTGCGGCGTCGCCGGCAGGTTCTCAGGGCGGTCGGGCGTAGTCCGGTGGCGCAGTCTAGCGAACGTCCTGGCACGCCCGATCCGCTCGCCATCGGTTTTGCAGGGACTTCGTCCGTGCGCGCAGCGAGCGCACGAGCCACCCGAACGCACGCTCACGCGCCGCCAGGCGCGCTCCCTCGATCAAACAGCTCCGGGCACAAGCTCGCAAGCGGCCCCAGCGGCAGGCCGACGACGTTCTCGACTTCGCCGTCGATCTCGACCGCCAGGCGCTGCCCTGCGCCCTGGATCGCGTAACCGCCCGATCGCCCGCGCCACTCCCCCGTCCCCACGTACCAATCCAGCAGCTCGTCGTCCAGCGCCCTGAACGTCACCCGCGTGCTCGCGACCGCCGTGCGGGTCTGCAACTCGCTGCGCCCGTCTGCCAGCAGCAGCGCGATCCCGCTGATCACCTCGTGCGTGCGACCGCCGAGCGCCGTGAGCGTCGCGCGCGCCGACGACGCGTCCGGCGGCTTGCCGTAGATCACGCCATCGAGCACGACGATCGTGTCGCACCCGAGCACCCACTCGGTGGGGCCGTCGATCAGCGCGGCGCACGCCTTGGCGAGCGCGTTCTCGACAGCGATCGCCGCCGGATCCTCGCCCTCCTCGCGCTCGCTCGCTCCCGAGACCCTGACCGCGAACGGCACGCCCAGCCGCGCGAGCAGGCGCCGCCGCTGCGGCGAGCCCGACGCGAGCACGAGCGGCACGCGCCGCTCGTCGCTGCGCCGCTGGCCGGTGCCGTCAGCCACCCGCGGCGGCGGCCATCGCGCTAGGGCAGGTCGCCGAAGAACAGCGCCGACTCGCGCGCCGCCGACTCGGGCGAGTCCGACCCGTGAACCATGTTCTGTCCGGTCTCAATTGCGAAGTCGCCGCGGATCGAGCCCGTCGTCGCCTCGAGCGGGTTCGTCGCGCCGATCACCTGGCGCGCGGCCTTCACCGCATCGACGCCCTCCAGCACCATCGCCACGATCGGCCCCGACGTGATGAACTCGACCAGCTCGCCGAAGAACGGTCGCTCGGCGTGCTCGGCGTAGTGGCGTTCGGCCAGGTCGCGCTCGACGGTCATGCTTCGCAGCGCGACGATCGCAAGGCCCTTGCGCTCGAAGCGCGCGATTATCTCGCCCGACAGGCCGCGCGCAAATGCGTCGGGCTTCACCAGGATCAGCGTTCGGTCCATCGACTCCCTCTCGTCGGCTCAGATCGTGTTCAGGTGCTCGGTCGCGCCCGGCGGCTGGAGCGCCCGGCGCCCCGCGCGCCGCTCGCCGGGTCCGACGCCGCGACCGGCGTCGCACGCGTCCCCTGCTCGTCCGCGAGCTCCGTCAGCTCGTCGTCCGGCGCCTGCGGCATGGCCTCGCGTTCGCGTTCCTGGCGTTCGCGTGTGGCCTTCGCGCGCGCCGTCTCCGGGCGGCCGGCCGCAAGCTCGGTCTCCGTCGACAGCTCCGCCGCGCCGCTCGCGAGCTCGGCGCGTTCGGACTCGATCTGCGCCTGCGTACGGCGCCGGCGCGTTCGGCGCGGTGGCGCGCTCGGCGCGACCTCCGTCTCGCAGTACGGGCAGATCGTCCACGCCTGGTCGAGCGGGCGCGTGCAGTTGACGCAGCGCTCCTTCAGCTTGCGCAGGCAGCTGGGGCAACGAACGAAGTCGCGCTCGACCCGGTAGTCGCAGTGCGGACACAGCGAATGGTCGAGTTCATGCAGGCGCGCCTCCGCCGCCTGCACCTCCAGTTCGCGCTCGTGCACGTCCTCCAGGTACTCCGGCGGGCGCAGGATCATGTACACGATCGTCCCCACGAACGGGAACAACGACGCGGCGGTCGCGCAGCCGACGAGCATCGGGTCGAGGATCCGCCGGCGTGCGTCCGCGTACGTCCAGTAGATCAGCGACAGGTACAGGACGACGACGAACAGGATCAGCAGGTCGACGACCAGGTTCAAGCCGCTGCTTTCGATTCCGAAGTATCCGAGCGGGAGCATCGGCCGGCCGAGTTTAGAGAAACAGGCGGCCAAAACCGTAACCGGCCGCGAAGAACACGAGGATCACGAGCGCGACGATCAGCGC
>DASXIJ010000019.1:0-23768 GCA_036498045.1 Solirubrobacteraceae bacterium | reverse complement strand
TGCCCAGGTAGTCGCGAACGACCTCCGACACCGCCGCACGACCACGCGTCGCGCCGGGCGAAGGCCCGTCGATCACGACATATTCGATGTCGCTGTGAGCCCACGCATCGGAGCTGTAGTCGCCGCGACCGCGCGCCTCGTAGATCGAGCGCACGAGGTCCACGTTCGCCTGCGACATCGCTTACTCCTCCAGCCCCACGGTCTTCAGGGCGTCGGCGTCGTGCGCGGTTGCTTCCCGTCGCCCTTGCCACTCGGTCCCGCAAGCGGCCCCGAGGACCAGGACTGCGCCGATACCGATGAACCACGTCAAGAGAACGAAGATGACCCCGAGCGTCCCATACAGCCTGTGTTCGGAGATGATCGCCGACGAGAAGTAGACCGAGGAAAAGACGGCGAGACCGAGCCACAACAGGGCCGTGGTCACGGCCGGGCGTACCACACGACGCCAGGGTACCCGTCCATTCAGCAGGAAGTGCATCGTCCAGGCGAAGAGACTCGTGACCACGACGAAGCTCACGCCGTTGCGGACCACGACACCTGCGGCCTCGCGTATCGGTCCGTCGTAGCTTCCCTCGGCGATCAGGATGCCGAACAAGACGGTTATCCAGACGAGAAATCGCGGAAGGTCGCGCCATCCATGGAGCTCTTGGTCGAACGCCCGCTCGTAGATGACCTGAAGCGATTTGGCCAGCGCAAGGCTTCCGGCGAGCGCGGTCAAAAGGCCCAGCACTATCGGCGCGATCGAGTGGGCGGGCGTTTTGCGGAACAGTCCTTTGATGATGGCGGCGCCTTGGCGGTTGAGCCCGATGTGTCGACTCAGGTCGTCGTCGATGCGTTCGCTTGCAAGCGAGCTCAGGAGGATGATGAGCGGAAGTACCGTCAGCAGCAGCGAGGCGCCGAACAGGATGATCCAGTTGCCGAAGTCGAGCGCCTTGAGGCGTTCGCTGACACCCTGGACCCAAGATCCCTGGTAGCGACGCAGCACATCCGCGAACACGCCGCGGACAGGCCCCACGTTCTCCTGCGACACCGCCTACGCCTCGAGGCCGAGATCGGCGAAGGCGCGGTCGCGGTCGAAGTACGGGACGAGCCTCGTCACCTTGCCGCCCTGGACGTGAAAGAGGGTCGCCCCCTTTCTACTCATCTGCCCGAGGTCCAACCCGGTCGTCTTGCTGCGACCGCCGACGGGGGTAAGGGCGAGGACGCGCTCGTCGTCAAGCTCTCGAAACTCCTCCGCCACGATGCGAAAGCCCTCCGCAGTGCTGATCCGTTTGCCCCAAGCCTCGCCCATCGCGGCGATACCGGTCCAGCTGCCTGGATCGGGCCCGTCGGGCAGGACAAACTCGATCTTGCCGTCAGCCCACTCCGCAGAGGTGAAGTCGCCGCGCTCCCACGCATCGACGATCGAGCGTACGAGGTCCAGTTTCTCCGACATCGCCCGCCCAGTATCCCGCAGAAGCTAGGGCACCGCCCGGGCCCAGATGTAAGCGCCAAGTTGTGGGCAACGTCGTGAATCGCGGTGCGCTGACGGTCGCTGGCATGATCGTCGGCGAGCTTCGCGACGAGTCGGGCCGAGCGCAGATCGAGCCGGGCGTCCTTGACGATCGCCAATCCTTCCGCCAGACCTAAGTCGGCCCATGCGCGGTGCGAGCAGGCTCGCGCTCCAGTCTCTGCCTGACGGTCTGTCCGACGATCTCCCGCACGTCGCGACCCTCTTCCGCCGCCAACGCGCGAAGCTTGCGCCACTCTTCGGTCGTCAGGCTGAGGCGTATCGCCTTGACGTTGGGGTCGCCTCGGGGAGGGCGGGGACTCCGTCCAGTCGGCTCTGTCGTTTCGCCGGACATAGAGCTTCGCTGCGAGGCTACACGCTGGACTCCGCCTCGGTCGGCGGCGGTGACGAGCGCCCCGAGGGAGGGATCCCCAGCTAGCGGAAGCGGGTCCGTCGGTCTACCAAGCGCGACGCGCGCGCACCGTCTCGAGCACGTACCCGGCGAGCGAGATCGGCGACATGATGAACTGGTAGCAGAAGAAGTAGAGGAGCAGTCCGCTGCGGTTCTTGCGCACGCGCAGATTCACGCTCGCGAAGACGCGGCGCTGATGGACGAACATGACGGCGCCGAGCACCGCATTGAGCGGGAGCACGAGCAGTGTCATCAGCCCGACGATCGCGAAGTTGCCGGTCATCGCCAGCACGATGCCGGGGATGAACGCGAGCGTGAACGTCGCGTCGACGAACGGAAACAGGAAATTGCCGATGACCGAGTGCGAGTAGAATTTCATCTCCTTCACGAGGCCGTAGCCGCTGTCGCGCAGCCCCTCGATCATCCCCCGCGCCCAGCGTCGGCGCTGGCGAGCGAACGTCCGCCAGTCAGACGGCGCGTCGGTGAACGCGACCGCGGTCGGCTCGAACACGCTGCGTCCGCCCTGCAGCAACATCCGCCAGGTCAGCACGATGTCCTCGCCGATCCGGTCCGGCCAGCCGCCGACGAGCCTGAGCGCGGTCGTGTCATAGACGCTGAAGGCGCCCTGCGCGACGAGCGTCCCTTGGAGCAGCGCTTGGGCGCGCTTGACGGTGGCGATGCCGAGGAAGTAGTCCCACTCCTGCGCGCGCGTCAGCAGGTTCCTGCGCGAGTTGCGCACGAGCACCGCTCCTGCGACCGCAACCGTGTCAGACGGCGAGGCGATCAGGCGCGCGACGGCGCGCTTGAGCGAGTACGGCATCAAAAGCGTGTCGGCGTCGATCGTCGCGGCGAGCGGCGCGGTCACGGTTGCCAGCGCAGCGTTGAGCGCGTTAGCCTTGCCGCCGTGGTCGACCGCGAGCAGCCGCACGCGGTCAGACTGCGCAGCCCGCTCGGCGACGATCTCGCGAGTGCGGTCGGTCGAGCCGTCGTCGGCGACGACGATCTCGAACGGCCCGGGGTAGTCGCATCGCAGCGCGAAGTCGAGCGTGTCGGTGATCGAGTCCTCCTCGTTGTACGCCGCGATCAGCAGTGCCACCGGCGGATACTCGACATCCAGGCGCAGATTGGGCGGTCGGTCGAGAACGATCGAGCTGAGCAGCTGAATGTTCAAATAGCCGGGGATCACCGCGATGCCGGTGACGACGATGATCGCCAGCGGCAGCGTGATGTCGTGCCCCAGGGCGCTGATCCAGGTGCGCGACAGCCACAGTGAGAAGCAGACCCACAAGACGCCCGCGGCGACGGTGAGCCCGACGCGCAGCTTGAGTGGGATGTAGAAACCGCCCCGTCGCTGGCTGGCGGGAGTCGGTTGGTGCGGCCGGCGCTCAAACGGCGCCACTCGCTCAGACGCCGTGGCATTGCCGGGCGTCGAGGGACTGGGGATAGCGGGGTTCTTCCCTGGAGATCTCATCGGCGCAGGCGTCCTTCGGCTCAACTCGTTATCGACAACCCCCGCCAAACCTGAAGTCGTCGTCGTGACTCGTCAGCGGCCTTGCTCCGCCAGGTCCAGGGCTCTGAGCGCTTCGGGGAGGGCTCGCGAAGAAGTTGGCGCGCGGGACCTTGGCCTCGCGGACGGCCCAGATCGCGGCCGCGATCTGCCGACCGCCGCCGTTCCTGGCGCACGCCGGGCGTAGTCAACGGACGAAGACGAGCACGTGTGCCCCGACATCGGTCACGTTCTCGCGCGAGATCGTGGTCGGATTATCGCGTTGCTGGAAACGTCCGCTCGTGCGGCGGCCCAGCTCAGCGCCGCGCGCTTTTAGCAGGGTTGCGTGCTTTTGACGTGATTTTTTGACCACTTGCGGGTATGTGTCCGGGAGAGTTTGGTACGCGGATTGACTTCGCGTCATATTGCGTTTACTTTGCGAAGAGGACGCACGGGCGCTCGCGACGGTCAGATGGACGCGGACCTGGTCGCCGGCGAAAGCTACGTACGGAGGGTCATGGATCTGAGACTGCCGAGGGTTCCGCAGGCGATGGAACGCGCGTTGAGCGGAGCTCGGTACGCGCTCGGCGCGGACACGAGCGCGGACGCGCGGACGACGCGCGGCCGTGCGCGGTCTCCGCGACGTCGAGTTGCGGCGCTGGCCCTCGCCCTCGCGATCCTCGGTGCGCTCGCGTCGGTCGCGGCGGTCGCGGCGGCCAGCTCGACGGCGTCCGGCAGCGCGTTCGTCCAGGCGGGCAACAAGCTGACGGCCACCGGCGAGGCGCCGCTGGGACAGCTCGGAGCGAGCGCGGCGTTGTCCGGCGACGGGAGGACGCTGATCGTCGGGGCGAGGAAGGACGACGGTGGCGCGGCGTACGTGTTCGTGCGCAACGACGAACCGTGGCCCGAAGCAAGCTGGTCGCAGAAGGCGAAGCTGACGCCCGGCGAAGTCGCCTCGGGCGAAGGCGAATCGACGTGCACGGCCGGCAGCTGTCCGGGCGAAGAATGCGCCGAAGAAGCGTCCGCCGGAGAAGCGGGCGAAGAATGTGCGTTCGGGGCCAGCGTCGCGGTGTCCGCGGACGGCGACACCGCGCTGGTCGGGGACCCGTCGCCGACCGCGGCACCGGGCTCGGCGTGGGTGTTCACGAAAGCACCCGACGGGAGCTGGTCGCGGACGGCTGTGCTGGTGGGCGACGGCTCGCCCCATGAAGGTCGCTTCGGGCGCAGCGTTGCGCTGTCGGCCGATGGCACAACGGCCCTCGTCGGCGACCCGTCGGCGGCAAACGGCAACGGCGAGGCGTGGATCTTCACCTACGAAGGAACGACGTGGAAGCGCCAGCCTGCGCTGTCGGGCGCGCTGGAAACGACGTTGGCGCACCTCGGTCGCAGCGTCGCGCTTTCGGGCGATGGCCGGACGGCGCTCGTCGGCGGCCCGGGCGCCGATGAAGCCGCCGGAGCAGTGTGGGTGTTCACCCAAAGTGGCGGCTCGTGGGCGCAGCAGAGGACGCCGCTGACGATGCCGGGCGGCGCGGCCGGCGATCACTTCGGCAGGAGCGTCGCGCTGTCGAGCGACGGCTCGACCGCGCTGGTCGGCGCTCCGGACGCGGACGGCCATCGCGGCGCGGCGGTGACGCTCGTGCGCTCGGAAACCGGATTCGCCCAGCTGGGGCCCAGGATCGTCGAGGGGCTGGAAGAAGAAGAAGGTCACTTCGGCGCGAGCGTTGCGCTGTCGGGAGATGCGAGCGAGGCGCTGGTCGGCGCGCCGTTCACCGACCTTGGAGCCGGAACGGTGACGAAACTGGCCGGCCCGCCCTCGGCGTGGGCGCAGGCATCGGAAGGCCTGGGCGGCACGGAAGCCTCGGGCAAGGGCTGGCGAGGAACAGCGGTTGCGCTTTCGAGCGACGGGATGGTGGCGGCGATCGGGGCGCCGCGCGACGCGCAGCGAACGGGCGCGGCGTGGGTGTTCGAACGCGGCCCGGCGGAATCTGTGCCGGCGCCGGTGGTCACTGCCGTGACGCCGGGTCACGGCCCCACGGCGGGCGGCACCAAGGTCACGATCAAGGGGGCGAATTTCAATGGCGCGACCGAAGTTCACTTCGGGACAAAGGCCGTCGCGGTCAGTGCCGGCTCGCCGACGGAAATTGAAACGGTCACGCCGTCGGGAGCGGCGGGGAGGGTGCACGTGACGGTCACGACTCCGACTGGAGTGAGCGCGGAATCGCGGGCGGACACGTTCCTGTATGAAGGACCGGCGACCATCCCAACCCAGCAGCCGACCGCCCAGCAGGGGACGACCGGCGGGAGCGGCGGTGGGACTGGCGCCGGATCGGCCGGCGTGCTCGGGTTCGCCGCGTCGGCGGGCACCGAATGCCGCGTGTCGCTCGCGAAGACGCGCCTCGCGGTTGCGCGGTACCGCAGCGTCGCGGTGCGGCTGGTGCGCACGGGGTCGGGACCGTGCCGTGGCAGCCTCGCGCTCGTCTACCGGATTTCTGCAAAAGGCCGGCGCTTCGCGCTGCGGACGATCGGCACGGCCAGCTTCTCGATCCCGTCGGGCAGGAGCCGCGTCGTCGCGGTCAAGCTCAGCAAGGCGGGCCAGCGTTGGCTGCGCGCACACCACGGCAACGTCGGCGCGAGCCTCGCGATCGCGCGCGTCGTGCCGGCGCCGACGGTCGCGCAGATGGCGAGCGTCCGGTTGAGCGTCAAGAAAGTCCGCCGGGCCGGCGCCGTGAAGCGGTAGCAGCGCCGCGGGCGGCCTCGGTCGCGCCTTCACTATCGTCCGGGCCGATGGCCCGAATCCCGATCAACATTTCAGAGCTTGTCGGCGAGACGCCGCTCGTCGGCTTGCCGCTGATGCTCGAGGGCACCGCCGCCGAGTCGAGCGGCGTCGAGCTGTACGCCAAGCTCGAGTCGTTCAACCCGGGCGGCAGCGTCAAGGACCGAATCGGCGTCGCGATGGTCGAGGCGGCCGAGGCCGAGGGCAGGATCGAGCCCGGGCGCACGACGATCGTCGAGGCTACGAGCGGCAACACGGGGATCGCGCTGGCGTTCGTGTGCGCGGCCAAGGGCTACGAGCTCGTGCTGACGCTGCCGCAGGGGATGAGCCGGGAGCGCGAGAGCCTGCTGCGCCTGTACGGCGCGCGCGTGGAGGTCACCGAGTCGCTCGGCGGGATGAGCGAGGCGGTCGCCGCGGCGCAGGCGCTCGCTGCCGACGGCGACGCTTTCCTTCCCGATCAGTTCACCAACCCGGCCAACCCGGAGGCGCATCGCCGGCACACGGGTCCTGAGATCGCCCGCGCGCTGGACGGGCGCGTCGACGTGCTCGTGGCCGGCGTCGGGACGGGTGGCACGATCACGGGAGTCGGCGAGTACCTGCGCGAGCGCAATCCGCGCCTGCGCGTGGTCGCGGTCGAGCCGCGCGGATCGGCGGTCCTGTCGGGCAAGCCGCCCGGCCCGCACCGGATCCAGGGAATCGGCGCGGGGTTCGTCCCGCCGGTGCTCAACCGCGAGCTGATCGACGAGGTGATCGCGGTGTCCGACGACGACGCGATCGAGACGGCGTGGGCGTGCGCGCGGCGCGTCGGCCTGCTGGCGGGGATCTCGTGCGGCGCTGCGCTGTGGGCGGCCGTGCAGGTCGCCGCGCGACCTGGGTCCAAGGGGCAGCGGATCGTCGTCGTGATGCCGGACTCGGGCGAGCGCTACGTCTCACAGTCGTTCTTCGCGCCCTGACGCGTTCTGCTTTGGGCAGTTTCGTGTTGCTGTCTGGTGCTGCTGTTTTGAGAGGACGCCCCTGTCGGGGCGATGAGCTGGATTTCGCCCTGCGCGGAAGATCGCTGCACGCGCAACGACCTCGGCTTTCGGCGCTACGCTTGTGCGATGGCCGGCTTCGAGCTCGCTGAGGTGCTCAAGGAGCTGCGGCGCGACCTGCAGGCGGCCCGCACGCGCGACCCTGCGGCGCGCGACGTGGGGCAGCTCGAGCTGCTCGCGACGTGGCCGGGGATCCACGCGCTGCTGGCGCACCGGGTCGCCCATGCGCTCGACGCAGCCCGCGTGCCGCTGCTGCCGCGGCTTATCTCGATGTTCGTGCGCACGCTGACGGGAATCGAGATCCACCCGGCAGCGCGGATCGGCAGCGGCCTGTTCATCGATCATGGCACGGGGGTCGTGATCGGCGAGACGGCGGACATCGGCGAGAACGTCACGCTGTATCAGGGCGTGACCCTCGGCGGGACGGGCTTTGCGACGGGTAAGCGCCACCCGACGGTCCAGGACAACGTCACGATCGGATCGGGCGCGAAGCTGCTCGGGCCGATCACCGTCGGCCACGGGGCGAAGATCGGCGCGAACAGCGTCGTGATCACCGACGTCCCGCCGAACTCGACGGTCGTCGGCAACCCGGGTCATCCCGTCCGCGTCGAGGGGCGCCGCCCGGAGGGTCCCGACGCCGACTGGATCCACCTTCCCGACCCGATCGCCGAGGCGCTGCAAGCGCTCGCGAGCCGGATCGGCGCGCTGGAACGGACGCTGGCGGAGCGCTCGGAGGAGGATCCCGAGCCGGTCGCGGAGGTGCGCCCGCTGCGGACCGTCAGGGGTCCGAATCCGGCCGGCGGCTAGCGACGCGCGACGCTCGGCGCGCGCGGCGGTCGGCCGGCCCCGCACCTATCCTGGAGCAATGGCGGCAAATCCCCACGCCGAGCATCTGCAGGAGCTGCTCGAAGGCCTCAACGAGCCCCAGCGCGAGGCCGTGACGCACGGCGAGGGACCCCTGCTGATCCTGGCCGGCGCCGGTAGCGGCAAGACGCGTGTGCTGACCCACCGGATCGCCCACCTGATCTACACCGACGAGGCCCAGCCGAACGAGATCCTCGCGATCACGTTCACCAACAAGGCGGCCAAGGAGATGGCCGGCCGCGTCGAGCGGCTGCTGGGGCGCACGACGCGCGGCATGTGGCTGATGACCTTCCACTCGGCGTGCGCGCGGATCCTGCGCGCGGAGGCCGAGCGGCTGGGCTACACGCGCCAGTTCACGATCTACGACCAGGCCGACGCGCGGCGGCTGACCAAGCGGTGCGCGGACGCCGTCGGCGTCGACCCCAAGCGCTACACGCCGGCGGCGATCCACAACCAGATCTCTGCCGCGAAGAACCGGCTGCGCGCCGCGTCGGACGTGCGCGACGCGATCGCGTCGCCGTTCGACGAGATGCTCGCCGAGGTGTATGAGCTGTACGAGCGCGACCTGCACCGGATGAACGCGATGGACTTCGACGACCTGCTGTTCCGCACGGTCAACCTGCTCGAGCTGTTCGAGGAGGTCCGCGAGCGCTACCAGCTCGCCTTCCGCCACGTGCTCGTCGACGAGTACCAGGACACCAACTACGCGCAGTATCGGATGCTGCAGCTGCTCGTCGGCGGCGGGCGCGACGCCCCCGAGCAAGGCCGCCGGCTGACTATCCCGGGGCATCGCAACCTTGCGGTCGTCGGCGACGATTCGCAGTGCCTGCTTGAAGGGACGATGGTGACGATGGGCGACGGAAGTTCGCAGCCGATCGAGCGCATCCGAACCGGGGACGAGGTGCTGTCCAGCTACGGGAGTGGCGACGTACGACCGGCAAGGGTCGTCGGGACTCACCGCTCGCGTGCGGACGAGGGAATCGCAATCACGATGCGAAGCGGGCGACGCATCGTGAGCACCTCGGAGCACACTCATTTCGCCGGATATCGGCTGGGTTCCAGTCCGCAGTTGCACATGACATATCTGATGTGCCGTGGAGGCAGGGGCTTTCGGGTCGGTGCATCCCGGACCTACACCGCCGGACGGGTCAAGCCTGTCGTAGGCGTCGCGTATCGGACGCGTCAGGAGGCCGCAGACGCTGCTTGGGTTGTCGGCGTCCACCCGACCGAGGGTCGGGCGCGGGCGCAGGAGATGAAGCTCTCCCTTCGACACGGCTTGCCGACGATTCCATTCCGCGCAAGACGGAAGATGCCGAACAACGGCCTTGTGTGCGACCAGAAGCTGATCGATGAGATCTTCGGATCGCTCGATACTCACCGCTCCGGGCTCGCCTTGCTCGAGGAGGAAGGACTCGACATCGAGCATCCCCATTTCGTTCCTGGCTCATTCGAGGGACGGCGAAGGATCGTGACCGTGACCCTGTGCGCAGATCGCCGCGGGAGAACGCCGATGCACCTTGTCGCGGTGGGCGGTCGTGATCCCAATGCGCGAGCAGCCCTCGAACGGATTGGCCTCGTCGTCCGGCCGGCCAAGGCGGGAAGCCCGAGCTGGCGTTACGAGTCGGTGTTCAAGGACTTTGCCGCCGTCACGGCAATCGTGGCGCGCATCAGGTCGGAGTTGCCGGTCTTAGTGCGCTGGCAGGCACGGCTGGGGGCCAGCACCAACCAGCGCGAGCGACATACCTTGCCGTTCATGCCGGCCGCGTCGGTCCGTCCCGGAATGGTCATGTTCACCGAAGATGGTGGTTACGACGTCGTCGAGCGCGTGGAGCGGGTCGCGTTGGAGAAGCGAGTCTTCGATCTCGACGTCGAGGGCACGCACAACTTCATCGCCGAGGGCCTCATTACACACAACTCGATCTACAGCTTCCGTGGTGCGGAGGTTAAGAATATTTTGGAATTTCAACAGGACTTTCCCGACGCGCGCGTCGTCAAGCTCGAGCAGAACTACCGTTCGACCGAGACGATCCTGCGCGCCGCGAACGCGGTGATCGCGAACAATCGCGGGGGCATCGCAAAGCGCCTGTGGAGCGAGCTGGGCCAGGGCGATCAGATTCACCTGCGCGGGCTCGACGACGAGCACGCCGAGGCGCGCTTCGTCGTCGGCGAGATCGAGCGGCTCGTCGACGAGGGCGCCTCGCGCGAGGAGATCGCGGTGCTCTACCGGACGAACGCGATGTCTCGGGTGATCGAGGACACGCTCGTGCGCCGCGAGATCGCCTACCAGGTGATCGGCGGCACGAAGTTCTATGAGCGCGCCGAGATCAAGGACGCGATCGCCTACCTGTCGTTCCTGGCCAACCCGTTCGACGTCGTCAGCTTCACGCGGATCGCCAACTCGCCGCGGCGCGGCCTCGGTCAGACGTCGCTCGCGCGCGTGCTCGCGCACGCCGACGCGAGCGACATCTCAGTCTGGCAGGCGGCGTCGGCGCCCGAGGAGGTCCCGGGCCTCGGCACGGCCGCGATCAAGGCGCTGCGGCGCTTCATGGACACGATGGCCGAGCTGCGCGTGCTCGCCGGCACGGCGGCAGACGACGGCACCGAGCAGCGCGAGGATGACGAGCTGGCCCTCGAAGTCGACGTGGCGCGTGGCACCGCCGGCGACGGCGTGCCGGTCGGCGACCTGATCGAGGCGATGCTCGCGCAGAGCGGCTATATCGAGGCGCTCGAGGCCGAGCGCACGATCGAGGCGCAGGGGCGGATCGAGAACCTCGAGCAGCTCGTCGAGGTCGGGCGCGAGTTCGACGCGAGCGCCGAGCCCGAGCGCGACACGCTCGACGTCTTCCTGCAGGAGATCGCGCTCGTCGCCGACGCCGATGCGCGCAGCGACGACGAGGGGCTCGTCACCCTCATGACGTTGCACAACGCGAAGGGGACGGAGTACCCGACGGTCTTCATCGCCGGCTGCGAGGAGGGCGTCTTCCCGCACTCGCGTGCGCTGGACGAGGGCGGCCTGGAGGAGGAGCGACGCCTGTTCTACGTCGGCGTGACGCGCGCGATGCGCGAGCTCTACCTGACCTACGCGCAGCGCCGCGCGGTGTTCGGCGCGCAGACGTTCGGGCTGCGCAGCCGCTTCCTCAACGAAATACCGGCCGAGCTGCTCGACGAGGTCGAGCCGAGCGATCGGCTGCGGTTGGGGCAGCGGCCGGGTGGCGTACTGGACGGCCTCGGCCGTGGCGCCCGCACGACGGCCCTGCACGGCTCCTCCGGCGGCGGCGCGGGCGGCGGCGAGTGGGCCGGCGCTCAGGGCGGGACGGCGGTCGCGAGCACGTTTCGCCTCGGCGAGGACGTCGTCCACGCGGCGTTCGGCGACGGCGTCGTCACCGGCGTCGAGCCGGACGGCGTGATCGTCGTGCGCTTCGCCGGCGACGGCTCAGAACGCAAGCTGATGGCCGAGTACGCGCCGGTGAGCAAGCGCTGATCGCGCGACGGCCGGCGCTCCGGAGCAGTGCATAGGATCCCCGCCGTGAGCGCTCAGATCATCGACGGCAAGGTCGCCGCGGCACGCGTGCGTGCGGAGGTCGCGGAGCAGGTGCAGGAGTTCCGCGAGCGCACCCGGCGCGTGCCGGGCCTCGCGACGGTGCTCGTCGGCGACGACCCGGCGTCGGCGGTTTACGTCGGCAGCAAGCAGCGTGCGTCGGGCGAGGTCGGCATGCAGGCGTTCGACCGGCGCCTTCCCGGAGACTCGTCTTACGAGCGCGTCGCCGAGGAGCTCGACGCGCTGGGCGCCGATGTCGACGTCAGCGGCATCCTCCTGCAGCTGCCGGTGCCCGAGCACCTCGACGGCCCGACGCTGACGGAGATGATTCCGCCGGAGAAGGACGTCGACGGGTTGACTGCACTCAACACCGGTCTGCTGTCGCTCGGGCGCCCGGGCCTTAGGCCGTGCACGCCCCTCGGCGTGATGGAGCTGCTCGCGCAGACCGGCGTCGAGCTGGAAGGGGCCGAAGCGGTCGTCGTCGGTCGCTCGAACCTGTTTGGCAAGCCGATGGCCCAGCTGTTGCTGGGCGCCAACGCGACGGTGACCGTGTGTCACTCGCGCACTCGCGACCTCGCGGCGGTGTGCGCGCGCGCCGACGTGCTGATCGCCGCGATCGGGCGCCCGCGGATGATCGGAGCTGAGTTCGTCAAACCTGGTGCGGTGGTGATTGACGTCGGGCAGGTCCGGTTGACGCCTGAGCAGGCGGGCAACCGCAGCGGGCTCGTCGGCGACGTCGACTTCGCCGCCGCGTCCGAGGTCGCGTCGGCGATCACCCCGGTGCCAGGCGGCGTCGGGCCGATGACGGTCGCGTTCCTTCTGCGCAACACGCTCGAAGCCGCGCGCCGCCAGGCGGGGCTCGAGCCGTGACGGCGGTCGACTCGCGCGGAGGGGTGCGCCGATGAGGCTTGGCAGCGTACGTGCGGGCGAGCTGCTCGCGTTGGCCGGCGCGGCGTGCATCGTCGTGTCGCTGTTCGAGCGCTGGTATGAAGGGCCCGCCGGAACGCTCGACGCGTGGGACACGTTCGGCCCGGCCGTCGTCCTGCTGATCCTGGCGGCGCTCGCGGCGATCGGCCTGTTCGTCGTGACGCTGCTCGAGCGCGCGCCGGTGATCCCGGTCGTCGTCGAGGTATCGACGATTCCGCTCGCCCTGGCGGCGACGATCGCGGCGATCGTGCGCGCGCTCGAGCGCCCCGACGGCGCGACGAGCGTGTGCATCGGCGCGTGGCTGGCGCTCGCCGGCGCCGTGGCGGTCCTCGCGGGGGCATGGCAGGCGATGCGCGACGAACACCGCGGCCTGTACTCGCCCGCGACGCCCGCGCCGCGCCCGCGACCATGACGATGCCCGCGAAGGCAGCAGGGGCCGGCGTGACCGTGCGCGTCGGCGCCGTGCGCGACGGTGATCGTTCACGTCGCGGACGCGGGCTCGACGTAGAATCGGCGCCGTGATCGATCGCGAGGAGGTTTTGCACGTCGCACGTCTCGCGCGCCTGGCCCTCGCCGAGGGGGAGATCGAGCCGATGGCGCGCGAGCTCTCGGCGGTTCTCGACCACGTCGCGCGGATCGGCGAGCTGTCGCTCGACGACGTCGCGCCGACGTCGCACGTCCTCGACGTCACGGGAGCGTTGCGCGCGGACGAGGCGCGGCCGTGCCTGCCGCGCGAGGTCGTGCTCGAACAGGCGCCGGCGACCGACGGCGAGGGGTTCCTCGTCCCCAGCCCGCAAGCATGAGCGGCGACATCCTCGAGCTCTCAGTCGCGCAGGCGATCGCGGCGATCGACGCGGGCGAGCTGAGCTCGCAGGAGATGTTCGACTTCTACCGCGGGCGCGCTCAGGCGGACGTCGGCGCGGGCGGGGCCGACGGGCTGAACTGCTTCACGTGGGTGGCCGATCGGGCGCCGGAGGTGGGGGAGGGCCCGCTCGCGGGCGTTCCGCTGGCCGTCAAGGATCTGTTCTGCACGCGCGGGGTGCCGAGCCAGTCGGGCTCGCGGATCCTCGAGGGCTATCGCCCGCCGTACACCGCGAACGCGGTGCAGCGGCTGGCCGACGCGGGGGCGACGCTGCTGGCGAAGACCAACCAGGACGAGTTCGCGATGGGGTCGTCGACCGAGAACTCGGCTTTCGGGCCGACGCTCAACCCGTGGGATCGGGCGCGCGTGCCCGGCGGCTCGTCGGGCGGGAGCGCCGCGGCCGTCGCCGCCGGACTCGCGCCGTGGGCGATGGGCACGGACACCGGCGGCTCGATCCGCCAGCCGGCGGCTCTCTGCGGGATCGTCGGCGTCAAACCGACGTACGGCTCGATCTCGCGCTACGGGATGATCGCGTTCGCGTCGTCGCTCGACCAGGCGGGACCGCTGACTCGCGACGTCACCGACGCGGCGCTGATGCTCGCGCAGATGGTCGGGCGCGACCCGTGCGACGCGACGTCGCTTGCGCTGCCGCACGAGATCACCCCGCCAACGGCCGAGCGCCTCGACGGCGTCACGCTCGGTGTGCCCGAGGAGCTCACGGGGGAGGGGATCGAAGCGGGGGTGCTCCACGCGTTCAACGCGAGCCTCGCCCGCGCCGAGGAGCTCGGCGCCTCGCTGCGCGAGGTGCGGCTGCCCCACGCGCCGCACGCGCTGTCGGCCTACTACGTGCTCGCGCCGGCCGAGGCGTCGTCGAACCTCGCGCGCTTTGACGGCGTGCGCTACGGCTTTCGCGCGCCGGACGCCGAGGACCTGCTCGACATGTACACGCGCACGCGCCACGACGGCTTCGGCACAGAGGTCAAGCGGCGGATCATGCTCGGCACGTACGCGCTGTCGTCGGGCTACTACGACGCCTACTACGGCCGCGCCCAGCGCGTGCGCACGAAGATCGCCGACGACTTCCGTGAGGTGTTCGCGAGCGTCGACTTCATCGTCACGCCCAGCGCGCCGACCGTCGCGTTCGGGCTGGGCGAGAAGACGGCTGACCCGTGGGCGATGTACCTCAACGACTACTGCACGGTCCCGATGTCGCTCGCGGGGATTCCCGCGATCTCGATCCCGTGCGGGCTGTCCGACGGGCTCCCGGTCGGGTTGCAGCTGACTGGCCCCGCGTTCAGCGACAACGACCTGCTCGACGCGGCGCACGCGCTGGAGCACTCGCTCGAGTTTGACGGAAGCGCGGCGCGTGGCTGACGAGGGCACGGCGGGCACGACCGGCGCGGCCGCGCCGAATGGCGCCGGCGCGGCGCTCGAGCCGGTCATCGGTCTCGAGATCCACGTGCAGCTGGCGACGGCCAGCAAGATGTTCTGCGGCTGCGCGCTGTCGTTCGGCGAGCCGCCCAACACGCACACGTGCCCGGTCTGCCTCGGACTGCCGGGGAGCCTTCCGGTCGCCAACGAGCGCGCCGTCCACTTCGGTCTGATGATCGGCCTCGCGCTCGGATCGCAGCTCGCGCCGCGGTCGATCTTTCACCGCAAGAACTACTTCTATCCCGACCTGCCCAAGGGGTACCAGATCTCCCAGTACGACGAGCCGCTGTGTCGCGGCGGCCGGCTCGGCGATGTGCGGATCCATCGCGTCCACCTCGAGGAGGACGCGGCGAAGCTGATCCACGTCGGCGCGAGCGGGCGGATCCACGGATCGGACGCGAGCGTCGTCGACTTCAACCGCGGCGGCACGCCGCTCGCGGAGATCGTCACCGAGCCCGATCTGCGCACGGCCGCGCAGGCGAGCGAGTGGCTGAAGCTGCTGCGCACGACGCTGCGAGCGCTCGGAGTCAGCGACGTGAACATGGAGGAGGGGTCGCTGCGCTGCGACGCGAACATCTCGCTGCGCCCGGCCGGCAGCGACACGCTCGGCGTCAAGACCGAGCTGAAGAACATGAACTCGTTTCGGTTCATCGAACGCGGGATCGACGCCGAGATCGAGCGCCAGCGAAAGCTCCTTGCGGGCGGCTGCGAGGTCATCCAGGAGACGCTGCACTTCGACCCGGCATCGGGCGCGATCTCCTCGCTGCGATCCAAGGAGGAAGCGCACGACTACCGCTACTTCCCCGAGCCCGACCTGCTGCCGGTCGCGATTGACGAGGCGATGCTCGCGGCCGCGCGCGATGCGCTGCCCGAGCTGCCGGCCGCTCGCGCCGAGCGGCTGCAGCGCGACCTGGCGCTGAGCCGCGAGAGCGCGCAGCTGCTCGCGTTCCGCGGCGAGCTCGGCGACTACTTCGAGGCCGCCCTCGCCTCCGACGCCGAGCCGCCCGCGCCCGCACAGGCGCTTGCCAACTGGGTCACCGGCGAGCTGATCGCGCGGCTCGACGACGGCGCCGACCCGAGCGGTTCGCGCGTGGCGCCGGCGGCACTGGCATCGCTTGTCGGGCTGGTCGCTGCAAAGAAGGTCAGCGTCGGCGCCGGGCGCCAGGTTCTCGACACGCTCGTCGCCGAGGGCGGCGAGGACCCGGAGGCGATCGTCGAGGCCGAAGGGCTCGCGGCGATCGGCGGCGAGGACGAGCTCGCGCAGATCGTTGCGGCGGCGCTCGCTGCGAACGCCGATGCCGCCGAGCGCGTGCGCGGCGGAAACGAGAAGGCGATCGGGCCGATCGTCGGCGCGGTCATGCGCGAGACCAAGGGCAGAGCCGATGGCGCCGAGGTGACGCGGCTGGTCCACGCGCAGCTCGGCATCTGACGGCTCACCGACGGCTGAATCTTGGACTTGCGGCCAAAGGCAATTGGCGCCGGTCGCGCAACCATGCTCGTGCATGTGCTCGACAACCCTCAACAGAAGTCCCTCCACTCCTCGGCGGTTCTTCCTCCTGCCAGAGGAGTCGGTGGATGGAGGCGGGCGGCGACCACGGATCCGTCGTTACCGGCTCGTTCGCGTCGGTCGTGCTGACGACGCGCGCGGCGCAGGTGCTGTGGCGGCACGGATGGCCCGTGGATGCGGCCGCGGGGGCCCGATGTAGCCGACCGTCTCCATACCGTTCTCGTCTCGGCTCCCCTCTGGCCGGTGACGAGCGGGTGCGGCCGGACAGGGCCGCGGTTCCCTGTCCGGCCGCATCACCGGCCCAGCGCCGCCGGGGCGCCGCGCGACCGCCCCAGCTCCCGGGCGTGGCTCTGCAACCGCCTTGCGGCGTCCGATAACGGAGTACCCTGAAGGCATGAACGAATCCTCCTCTTCGCGCTCCATCGGTCGGATGGCCGTCGCGGCGCTCGTGTTGCTGATCGCGGTCTATGTGCTGCTCAAAATCGTGCTCGCCATCGCGCTCGCGATCGCGCTTCCCGTGGCAGTGATCCTCGCCGTGGTCGCCATCATCTGGGCCTGGCGCGTCCTGTTCTGAGCGCCGTTCGGGCGTCATGGCCTACGTGATCATCGCCGTCTGCTTCGGTCTGGCAGGGGGCATCGTGGGGCGCTTGAAGGGCAGCTCGTTCGTGCTCTGGTTCTTGATCTCCGGCGCCGTGCCGTTTCGGGCTGCTCGCGGCGGTCGCCTATCGCTTCGAGCACGATGAGTTGCGCCGTGAGTGTCCTGGCTGTGGGCGCGTGACGAAGATCTACGACACTCTGTGCACGCGCTGCGGCACCGAACTCGACTTTCCCGAGAGGGCGATCGCGCCCGCCTCGTGGGAGCGCAGGCCCTCCGACAGGTGAGGCTTGCCTAAGTCGATTTCGGCTTACCTAAGCCGATCGTTGGCCTAGGGTGTGGTGATGGCCACACGGACCGACTCCACGCCGGCGCGGTCTGAGCCGCGGATCGCCCGGCTGATCCACCGCGCCGGCTTCGCCGACGAGCGGGAGTTCGTCCTGCGCGTCGTGCAGCCGGGTCTCGTCGGGCTGATCGACGGCACGATCTCCTCGCTCGCGCCGATCTTCGCGGCGGCGATCACGTCGAGCTCGCACACCGCGTTCATCGTTGGCCTCGGGGTCGCCCTCGGGGCCGGGGTGAGCATGGGGTGGTCGGAGGCGGGCTCGGACACGGGCGAGGAAACGGGACGCGGGTCGGCGGTCGTCCGTGGATCGATCACCGGCGGGATGACCGTGCTCGGGAGCATCTTCCACACGCTGCCGTTCCTGATCGCCGACTTGAAAAAGGCACTGATCGTCGCGGGCGCCGTCGTCGCCGTCGAGTTGGTCGCGATCGCATGGATCCGCAACCGGTTCCTCAAAGTCCCGATGCGCTCCTCGCTGGTCTTCATCGCCGTCGGCGGCATCATCAGCCTCGCGATCGGCGTCGGCCTCGGGGCCTCCTGACTCGCCCCCGCGACGCCCGCGCGCGTTGGTCGAGTTGCTCCTTTCATCCCGGGTTGCGCCCTGGGCGCGATCCGCCCCGGGTGGTCGGTGTCACGCCGAGAGTGGCGAAAAACCCACTGGTACACTCGGTTTTTTCCAATCCCAAGCGATGAGACGAGGTCGGTGAGATGCGCGCGGTCGATGCCGTGATGGAATGCCTGAAGGCGGAGGGCGTGGACGTCGTCTTCGGTCTCCCCGGCGGCGCGAACCTGCCGACATACGACGCGTTCGTCAACGGCGGCGTCCGCCACATCCTCGTGCGCCACGAGGCCGGCGGCGGTCACGCGGCCGAGGGCTATGCCAAGGCGACCGGCAAGGTCGGCGTGGCCTTCGCGACGAGCGGCCCGGGCGCGACCAACCTGATCACGCCGATCTGCGACGCGATGATGGACTCGGTCCCGGTCGTGTTCATCACGGGCCAGGTGCGTACGGAACTGCTCGGCACCGACGGCTTTCAGGAGGCCGACACGATCGGCATCACGATGCCGGTGGTCAAGCACTCGTTCATGATCCAGCGCCCGCAGGAAATCCCGCGGGCGATCCACGAGGCGTTTCACATCGCCCGCAGCGGTCGCCCAGGGCCGGTGCTGGTGGACATACCGCAAGATCTCTCCCGTGCCGAGATCGACTACGAGCCGGTCACCGACGTGCGCCTGCCCGGCTATCAGCCGCGGGTCGAGGGCAACCAGAAGCAGATCCGCCAGGCGGCGAAGGCGCTCGCGGCGGCGCAGCGACCGGTGATCTACGCGGGCGGCGGCGTCATCAACGCCAACGCCTCGGACGAGCTGACCGAGTTCGTCACGTCCGACCGGTTTCCGGTCACGTGCACGCTGATGGGGCTCGGCGGCTTCCCAGCGCCGCACCCGCAGTGGCTCGGAATGCTCGGGATGCACGGCACGCGCGCGGCCAACTACGCGATGGACGAGGCCGACCTGATCTGCGCCGTGGGCGCGCGCTTCGACGACCGGATCACCGGCAAGCTGTCGGAGTTCGCGCCGCGCGCGAAGTTCATTCACATCGACGTCGACCCCGCTGAGATCTCAAAGAACGTCCCCGCGCACATTCCGATCGTCGGCGACGCCAAGCACGTGCTGGCGAAGCTGCTGATCGAGTACCGCGCGATCGGCCCCGACCCCGAGCGGCTCGCCGCCTGGTGGAGCAGGATCGATGGCTGGCGCGAGAAGTACCCGCTCGCCTACGAGGACTCAGCCGACAACGAGATCAAGCCGCAGTTCATGGTCAAGGCCCTGTACGAGGCGACCGGCGGCGAGGCGATCGTCACCAGCGACGTCGGCCAGCACCAGATGTGGGCAGCGCAGTACTACGACTTCCCCAAGCCGCGTCGCTGGATCAACTCGGGCGGCCTCGGCACGATGGGCTTCGGCCTGCCCGCGGCGATGGGCGCTGCGGTCGGCTGCCCCGACCAGCTCGTCTGCTGCATCGCCGGCGACGGCTCGGTCCAGATGAACGCGCAGGAGCTCGCCACGTGCGCGCAGGAGCAGATCCCGATCAAGGTGTTCATCATGAACAACGGCTACCTCGGCATGGTTCGCCAGTGGCAGGAGCTGTTCTGGGACGGCAAATACAGCCACGTCGAGACGGGCGAGTTCCCCGACTTCGTCAAGCTCGCCGAGGCCTACGGCGCGACCGGCATGCGCTTCGAGGACAAGACGACGCTCGTTGCCGACATCAAGCGGGCGATCGAGACGCCGGGGCCGGTGTTCGTCGACGTGCGAGTCACGCGCGAGGAGAACACCTACCCGATGATCCCCGCCGGGCAAGCCGCCCGGGAGATGGTGGGGTGAGGATGAGGTACTCATCCGCATTCGAGCGTCACGGAGGCGCTCGTCACATTCAGACGGGCCGGCTGGATGCCGGCGCGAGGTGACCGTTATGGGTGAGCCCGGCACCAAGGAGCCGCTCAGCCTCGAGGAGCTCGAAGCGTCGGCCGGGCTGCGCACCGGTCGCAAGCACGTGCTGTCGATCCTCGTCGAAAACAAGTCGGGCGTGCTGACGCGGATCGCCGGGCTGTTCGCGCGTCGCGGTTTCAACATCGACACGCTCACGGTTGGGCCGACCGACGACGAGCAGGTCTCGCGCGTCACGCTCACCGTCGACGGCGCACTGCACCCGATCGACCAGGTCACCAAGCAGCTGCACAAGCTGATCAACGTGCTGAAGATCCGCGACCTCGAGCCGACGGACACGGTCGCGCGCGAGCTCGCGCTGTTCAAGGTGTCCGCAGACGGCGTCCAGCGCGGCGAGCTGATGCAGATCGCCGAGATCTTCCGCGGCAAGGTCGTCGACGTGACCAAGCGCGCCGTGATCATCGAGGTCACGGGCACGACAGACAAGGTCGCGGCGTTCGAGGACATGGTCCGGCCGTTCGGGCTGATCGAGATGATGCGCACAGGCGAGATCGCGATCTCGCGGGGGCGCAGCGAGACCTAGCTGTTGGCCGGCGCCGGCAACCGCCCGTTCGCCGACACGCGGTCGCACAGCGCGCGCGGGCAGGCGCCCGACGGGCGCCCGTTCGAGCTGACGCACGACGACGAGCGACGGCTCGCCGAGCGACTCGGCGCGGCGGTCGCGCGCGCCCGGCGCACCGGCCGCCAGACGCTCGCGACGCTCTCGCTGCAGTTGCCGGGCGGCGTCGACCCCACGGCTGTCGTCTGCGCCTCGCGGCGTGCGGCCGAGCACTGGTTCGTCCTCGAGCAGCCCGACCGTGGGTCGGCGGCGCTGGCAGGGCTCGGTGAGGCCGTTCGGCTCGAGGCCGACGGCGCGCGACGCTTTGCCGATGTCGCCGAGCGCTGGCGCGTGCTGTGCTCGCACGCCGTCGGGGAGGACGCGGGCGGGGTGGAGGCCGGCGGTCCGGTGGCGGTCGGTGGCTTTGCGTTTGCCCCACACGGCGGCGCGGCGCCGCACTGGGCGGGCTTTCAGCCCGCGTCGCTGATCGTGCCGGAGGTCGCGCTACGCCGCAGCGAAGACGACGGAGAGCTGCGCGTCCGCCTGACCCTGGCCATCCTGGCGTCGCCTGATGACGTGCCCGAGGATCTGCACGCGCGGCTGCGCGCTCGCGTGCGCGAGCTGCGCGAGCGGCAGCTGCCGCTGCTGGACCCGGCGCCGACGGGACGCTTTCAGGTCGTCAGCGCGATGCCCGCGGAGCACTTCGAGGAGGCCGTCGCCCGCGCGGTCGAGACGATTCGCGGCGGCCGGCTGGAGAAGATCGTCCTCGCGCGCGAAGTTCAGGTGCACGCGCCCGCACCGTATGACCCGCCGGCGGTGCTCGGCGTCCTGCGATCTGAGTTCCCGTCGTGCTTCGTCTTCTGCGCCGCGCGCGGCGACGCGGCGCTCGTCGCAGCGAGCCCCGAGCTGCTCGTCCGCCGCGAGGGACATCGCGTCAGCACGCTCGCCCTCGCGGGCTCGACCCGGCGCAGCGCCGATCCGTCGGTAGACGACCACCTCGGCGAGCAGCTGTTGCGCGACCCCAGCTATCGCGAGGAGCACGCGATCGTGGCTCGGCGGATCGAGCGGATGCTCCGGCCGCACGCGATCTGGGTCGCCGTGGCCCCCGAGCCGACGCTCGCTCGGATCGCCAACATCCAGCACCTCGCGACGCCGATCCGCGCGCAGCTCGCGACGCCGCTCGACGCGCTCGAGCTCGCCGGGATGATGCACCCGACGCCGGCGGTCGGCGGCGAGCCGCTCGAGCGGGCAGCGCCGCTGATCCCGGCGCTCGAGGGCCTCGACCGCGGCTGGTATGCGGGACCGGTCGGGTGGATCGATTCGACCGGAGACGGCGAGTTCTGCGTCGCGCTGCGCTGCGCGTTGCTGCGCGGCCCGGTCGCCCGGTGCTTCGCCGGCAACGGCATCGTGCGCGACTCCGATCCCGCGAAGGAGCTCGCCGAGACCGAGGTCAAGCTGCAGGCGCTGCTTCCGCTGCTCGCCGGTTGACTCAGCCGAGCGCCGGCGCGAGCGCCGCCGAGACGGCGTGCCACAGCTCGCGGTGCAGGCGGACGTTCGCGTCGCGGTCGCCGCGAACTTCGACGATCGCCGAGCGCTCGTCGACGAAGGCCCGCTCGAGCGCCGTGCGGAGGCCCGCGACGTCCTCGACGCGCTCGTGCGCGACGCCGTACAGGCGCGCCGCGTCGGCGAAGTCCAGCCCCGTCGGCGTCGCAATGTGGCGCGTGTAGATGTCCTGCGCCGCGAGCCCGCTGTCTCGCGGCGCGGGGTCGCGCGGCTCGCCGTTGCCAAAGCCGGGCTCGTCGGCGCCAACGCCCGGCTCCTCGGCACGTGCGATCGCAGCGTCGGCCACCGCGAGGAAGTCGAAGATCCCGCCGCCGCCGTTGTCGAGCAGCACGATCGTCAGCTTCAGCCCGAGGCGCTTTGAGGCGAGCAGTCCACCGATATCGTGCGCAAGCGCGACGTCGCCGATCAGCAGGACGACCGGGCCGCCCCCGGCGGCGGCGGCGCCGAACGCGCTCGAGACGATCCCGTCGATCCCGTTCGCGCCGCGGTTGCACAGCACGCGCGGCGGGTCCTCGCGCGCGGGCCAGAACGTCTCGATCTCGCGCACGGGCATCGATGACGCGACGAACAGCGTCGCCTCAGCCGGCAGTAGCACGCCGAGCTCGATCGCGACAGTCGGCTCGGACAGGCCGGGGGCGTCGAGCGTCGCCAGAATCGCCTCGGCGGCAAGCTCGTCGCCGCTTCGCCACCGCGCAAGCCACTGTGGGTCAGCCGCGGCGAGCGGCTGCGAGGCAAGGCCGCGCAGCGCCGCGGCGGGATCGAGCGCGAGCGAGTCCGAGACCGCCGAGTCGGGATCCTGCCACGCGCCCTCCGGGTCGAGCGCCACCTGACGCACGCCCGCGAGCCCGGCGAGCCAGCCGCGCAGCGGTTTCGACACGGGCAGGTCGCCGATCCGCAACACGAGATCGGGCGTGACCGACTTCGCGAACGCGTCGTCGCGCAGCAGGGCGTCGTAGTGCGCGATCGCCGCCGCGCCGCGGCGCGCACCGGACAGCGGGTCGGCCAGCAGCGGCCAGCCGAGCTCGGCAGCGTACGTCGCCGCGGTCGCCCCGAGCGAAGGCCCGTCGCCATGCGCGACTCGCTCGTCGCGTCCGGCCACGATCACGCCGCGGTCTCCGGCCGCGACGATCTCGCCGAGCGCGCGGACGTCGCTCGGCGCCGGCTGCGGCGCGGCGATCGGGCTGCGGCGGACGTACGGCGCGTCGAGCGCGCGACCGGTCGCGTCGTCGGCCAGCGGCTCGTCGGTCACGAGCGGCTCGCGCAGCGCGAAGTTCAGGTGCACGACGCCGGGCCGCCCCTCGGTCGCCTTCGCGAACGCGCGACACGCGAGCGTGCGAATCCAGCGCAGCCGCGCGGTCGTCGCCTCGTGTGTTCCGACCTCGAAGAACCACTTCGCCGCCCCGCTGAACAGCTTCAGCTGGTCGATCGCCTGGCCGGCGCCGTTCTCGCGCAGCTCGGGCGGTCGATCGGCGCTCAGCACGAGCAGCGGCACGCGCGCCTCGTGCGCCTCGACCACGGCCGGGAGCAGCTCCGCGACGGCGGTGCCGGACGTGCAGGTCACCGCGACCGGCAACGCCGAAGCCTTTGCGAGCCCGAGCGCGAAGAACCCCGCGCAGCGCTCGTCGATGTGCGAGTAGCAGCGCACGCGCGGCTCGCGCGCGAGCGACAGCGCGAGCGGCGCCGAGCGTGAGCCGGGCGACGTACACGCCGCGCGCATCCCGCTGCGCGCGAGCTCGTCGACGAACGCGCGCAGCAGGACGTAGGTGTCGGTGGCGCGGCTCACGACACTACGATGGCGCCGTGCCGCAGACCCTGGTCCTGTTGCATGGCTTCAGCGGCACGCGGCGCGCGTGGGATGGGGTGATCGCACGATTGGACGGCGAACGCTATCGGCCGCT
>DASXIJ010000018.1:0-16252 GCA_036498045.1 Solirubrobacteraceae bacterium | reverse complement strand
ACCGCCGTACTCGTCTTTTTCGGGGTCGGCACGGCCACGTTGATGTTTGGCTTCAAGCTCGACGGCGGCAGCATCGCGGCCGGTGTGCTGGCAACAGGGCTCGCGTTCGGGCTCGTCCTGCTCGCGTTCGTCTACGCGATCGGGCCGATCTCCGGGTGCCATGTCAACCCGGCTGTCACGATCGGCTTCGTGGCGTCCAAACGGATGTCGATCACCGAAGCGATCGGCTACTGGGTTGCGCAGTTTGTTGGTGGCATCGCGGGTGCAGGTGCTCTGTGGGCAGTGTTCACCGGCTCGCCCGCATATGGCCGCGCGACGACCGGGCTCGGAACGAACGGGTGGGGATCGCATTCGATCATCGGGCTGAACGAGGGCGGCGCGTTCGCCGCCGAGGTAATCCTTACCTTCCTGTTCGTGCTCGTCGTGCTCTCCGCGACCAGTCACGTCACCTCGGCCGGGTTCGCAGGCCTCGCGATCGGCATGGCGCTGACGGTGGTTCATCTGATCGGAATTCCGCTCACAGGGACCTCGGTGAACCCCGCCCGGAGCCTCGGCCCCGCGATCATCGTCGGTGGCGCCGCACTCGATCAGGTGTGGCTGTTCATCGTCGCACCGCTCGTCGGTGGAGTCCTCGCCGCGCTGGTGTGGCTCGCGCTGATCGCCGAGCGTCCCACCTCTCCTGCGGCAGGTCAGGTCCTCGACTCCGACATCGTCGTGAGTTGATCCGCCGAAGCCCTCAAAGCCGTGGGGCTTGAGGAGTAGGGCACTCATCAGATGGTCGCCCCGTCTTCCTCGCCACTGGCGAGCGAAGTCGAAGCCCTGCGCAGGGCGCCCCATTGCAAGTCGATCGAGTAGGGTCGAACGAGCGGTCGCGCCGCGTCCGCGAATTCGCAAAAGGGGGGTCTCGATGAGACGGATATTGCTTGCGGCGAGCGCCGTCGGTGTTGTCGTGATGGCGGGTGTTCCCGGTGGCATCGCGACTGCTGGCGCTGAAGAAACAGCCTGCGAAGCGGAGCAGGCAAACGTCGGACTGGACATACCGAAGGTCACAGCCGACAACGAAGCGGTCAAGGGCGGGAAAGCTGTGCTTGCGGCCGACGCCGTAGCGGTCAAAGCCGACACCACGACGGTCAAAGAAGACCACGAAGCGGTCAAAGCTGCCAACGAAGCGCTCAAAGCGGCCATCGCCTCCGGCGACAGCGTGGCGATCGATATGGCCACAGCGGGACTCAAGGCGGCACTCAGCAAGCTCAAGGCGGACTCCTCGGCGCTCTCGGCCGAGACCACGAAGCGTGCGCTCGACGCTGCGAAGCTGAAAACGGCGAAAGAACTGCTGACCGCCGACTTCAAACAACTGAAGGCCGACGAGGCCGCTCTGAACGCCTGCCTCATAGCGTGAGCTGAACAGGTGGCGTGTGACCGGGGACAAGGCCACCCGCCACCGCTCCAAATCGAGCGCGCCCAGGCGCCGGAGTCCCTCAAAGCTGTGGGCTGGAGGAGTAGGGCCAGCTCAGGAATCGCCCTGCTCCTAGCCGTGCGGATACTCGCTAGGCGATGTTTCGGCTGAGGCGCGGATTCACGATCGGGGCCGCGATCGCGGTCGCGTCGGTGACGGGATGCGGCAAGACCGGAGCACGCCTTTCCTACGAGCAGCGCATACACAAGCTCGAAGCGCTGCTCGCGCGCTGCGGGAATGAACCAGCCGATGCCGGATACCGCCGTTGCCTCAGCCAAGACGAAGACACCGTCCGGTCGTACGTGGAACACCTCTGCCCGCATCCCGGCGGCTACACATTCGAGGGCCAGCATGAGTCGTGCCCTTCGCACCCGATCAAGCAGCTGCTCACGATCCGATGAGGCCTCACACATCGCCCTGCTCGCGTCTCGGCGACCTGCTCGCGTCTCGGCGACGATCCGACGACGCTGCTCGGCGTCTACGCGCACCTGCTCCCGGCTCGGATGCGCAGGCGCAGAAGTGCTCGCCGACATTCTCGTTGACAAGACGCTGACAAACGCCGCCGCGTAAGCCTCGCGAATGGCCCTAGAGAGCCATCGCAGGCGCCCGAGGGCTATTTGATGCTGTTGTAGACCGAGAACAGCGGCATGTACATCGAGACGACGATGAAGCCGACGATGCCGCCGATCACAACGATCATGATCGGCTCGAGGATCGAGGTCAGCGCTTTGACGGATGCCGAGACCTGGTCCTCGTAGAAGTCCGCGATCTTGTCGAGCATCGTGTCGAGCGCGCCGGTTTCCTCGCCGACACCGACCATGTGCGTGACCATCACCGGGAAGACGGGCGCCTGTGCGAGCGGAGCCGCGATCGTCCCGCCGCGCTTGACAGAGGCGATCACGCCCTCCATCGCCTCCTCGACGGCGACGTTGCCGCCAGTGCGCCCGGTGATGTCGAGCGCGAGCAGCAATGGCACGCCGGCCGCGGTCAGCGACGCGAGGGTCCGCGACCAGCGCGCGACGGCGACCTGCTGCACGATCGCGCCGATCTTCATCGGGATCCGCAGGCGGAGGTGATCCCACTGCGGCCTGCCCCACGAAGAGCCCTTCCACTTGATGAAGCCGAAGGCGGCGGCGCCGGCCAGCAGGAAGATCAACCACCAGTACCCGGTGACGGCGTGCGACAGGAACACCGAGACCTGCGTTATCTTCGGGAGTTGGCCGCCGAACTGCTTGAAGACTCCCTCGAAGACCGGCACGAGGAAGGCAACGAGCGCCATCATCACGCCGACCGCGAAGATGACCACAACCGTCGGGTAGACCATCGCCGATTTGATCTGGCGGCGCAGCGAGGCGTCCTTCTCGAGCTGGTCTGCGACGCGCATCAGCGCGTCCTCGAGCACGCCGCCCGTCTCGCCGGCCTGGGCCATCGCGACGAACAGCGGGTTGAAGACCTTCGGGTGACGCGCCATCGCGTCGCTCAGCGCGCGGCCGGACTCGACGTCCTTGCGCACCGCGACGATCGTTTCCTTGAGGAACTTGCTCTCGGTCTGCCACTCCAGCACGTAGAGCGAGCGCAGGATGCTCATGCCCGAGGTGATCATCGTCGAGAGCTGGCGCGCGAACACGGCGAGTTCCCCCGCCTTGACCGACTTCATGAACGAGAGCTCGATGTTGCGCGAGGCGTGCTTCTCGGCGACCTCCAGGACGATCAGCCCCCGCTGCCTGAGCTGCTCGGAGACCGCCTGCTTTGAGTCACCGTCGACCTCGCCGCGCGCCTTCACGCCGGCGACGTCCATCGCCTTGAACACGTACACGCTCATCGTTGCCCTCCTACGCCGCGGCCCGCCGGCCGAGGTCGAGCGTCTCGGCGCCGAGCAGGCGGCCGAGCTCTTCGGGCGTCGAGGAGCGCGCTTCAGCGAGCTTGCGTGTGATCTGCCCCTGGCGCACGAGCGTCGCGAGCGACGCGTCCATCGTCTGCATCCCCGACGACGAGCTCGTCTGCAGGACCGAGTAGATCTGGTGCGTCTTGCCCTCGCGGATCAGGTTTCGCACCGCCGGGTTGGGCACGAGGATCTCGGTCGCGACGACGCGCCCGGATCCGTCGGCGTTGGGGAGCAGCTGCTGGGTCATGATCCCCTGCAGCGCGACCGACAGCTGCACGCGCACCTGGCCCTGCTGGTGTGCGGGAAAGACGTCGATGATTCGGTCGATCGTCTGCGCCGTGTCCTGCGTGTGCAGCGTCGCGAACACGAGGTGGCCGGTCTCGGCGGCCGTCAGCGCGGTCGAGATCGTCTCGAGGTCGCGCATCTCGCCGACGAGGATCACGTCGGGGTCCTGGCGCAGCGCCGCCTTCAGCGCGTCGCCGAAGCTCTGCGCGTCCGAGCCGAGCTCGCGCTGGTTGACGATGCACTTCTTGTGGCCGTGCAGGAACTCGATCGGGTCCTCGATCGTCATGATGTGCTCGTTTCGTGTGCTGTTGATCTCGTCGATCATCGCCGCGAGCGAGGTGGACTTGCCAGACCCGGTCGGGCCGGTGACGAGGACGAAGCCGCGCGGCCTGCGCGTGAACTCGTGGACCGCCTCGGGCAGCCCGAGCTCCTCGATCGAAGACAGGCTGAACGGGATCAGGCGGAACGCCGCGCCGAGCGCGCCGCGCTGGAAGTAGGCGTTGACACGGAACCGTGCGTGGCCGGGGATCGAATAGGCGAAGTCGAGCTGCCAGTTCGTCTCCAGGCGCTGGCGCTGGTCGCCGCTGAGGATCGAGTAGATGATCTCGCGCGTGTCGGTCGGCCCAAGCTTGGGATAGGTGTCCAGCGGGACCAGGCCACCGCGCACGCGGACCGTCGGGTGCGCGCCGGCGCTCAGGTGCAGGTCGCTCGCGCGGCGCGAGACGACCTCCATCAGCAGATCTGCGAAGTCGATGTCCATCCTCCCGCGCATCGACAGCGCCGCGCGCCGTTCCGCGCCGGCGAACGGGCGCGTGGACGAAGGTTGTAGGAGCGCCGGTCGCTAGCGCCGCGGCGCCGGGGGCGTCGCTGCTGTCTCGAACGCGCGGGCTGCCTCGCGCATCGTCTCGATCGGCGCGTCGCGGCCGGTCCACAACTGAAAGCTCAGCGCCCCCTGGGCGACGAGCACGTCGATCCCGTCGATCGCCCGCGCGCCGGCGGCGCGCGCGGCGTCGACCAGCGCCGTCGACGAGTCGCGATAGGCGAGATCGACGACGAGCGGGTAATCGCCGATCCGCTCGCGCGTGAGCGCCAGCTGAGCGAGCTCGTCTGCTTCCCCGTACAGCCCGACGGGCGTGCAGTTGACCAGCACATCGCTCGGCTCGGGCGCGGCGACCGCGCGTGCCTGCAGCTCGCCGGCCAGCGCCCGCGCGCGTTCGGGCGTGCGACTCCAGACGGCCACGTCGGCGGCACCCGCCTCCTGCAGCGCCCAGATCGACGCCCGTGCACTGCCGCCGGCGCCCAGGACGAGCGCGCGGCGCCCGGCGAGCTCTGCGTCGATCGCCGCGATCAGCCCCGGAGCGTCGGTGTTCTCGGACGCGATCGTGCCGTCGGCGAACGTGAGGGTGTTCGCCGCTCCGATCGCGCGCGCGGCATCGCTCGTGGTGTCGGAGATCGCGAGCGCCGCGCGCTTGTGCGGGATCGTCACGTTGGCGCCGGCGAACGAGGAGTCGCCGAGCGCGCGCGCCGTCTCGGCGAACAGCTCCGGCGGCACCGCCAGCGCCTGGTAGCGCCAACCGGTCATGCCCAGCTCGGCGAGCGCCGCGTTGTGCATCGCCGGTGACCGGCTGTGGGCGACCGGCCAGCCCAGCACGCCCAGGCGCCGCGCCGTCGTGCCTGCCGTACGAGCGCTGGCTGCGCCGGTCGCCGTCACTTCTTCTTGCACGCCGGCGGCTTGCCGCCGTTCTTCTTGACCGCAGCGTCATATGCGGCGACGTTCTTTTCGAACTCGGCGGCGGTGCGCGAGAAGACCTGCTCGCCGCATCCGTCGGCGCCGGCGACGTAGTACAGGTAGGGAACGTGCGCCGGATGCGCGGCCGCTTCGATCGACGCGGCGCCGGGATTCGCGATCGGCGTCGGCGGCAGCCCTTTGTGCGTGCGCGTGTTGTAAGGCGAGTCGATCCGCAGCTGCGACGCGGTCAGTTCGCCGGTGTACGTCGCGATCCCTTTCTGCAGCTCGACGGCGTAGTAGATCGTCGCGTCGATTCCCAACGGCATCCCGTCGCGTAGTCGGTTGTAGATCACCGCCGCGATCTTCGGGCGGTCCGCGGACGTCTGCGCCTCGCGCTCGATCATCGACGCGACCGTCAGCAGCTGATACGGCGTCACGTGTAGCGCCCGCGCGCGACGCACGTCGTCGGTCGTGAACCGTTCGCGAAACGCGACCAGCTGGTCGTCGACCAGCTGAGCGGCGGGCGCCCCCGCCTTGAGTTCGTACGTCGCCGGGAAGAGGAAGCCTTCGAGATCGCGCGTGCCGGCCGGCGCGCCGTAGCGGCGCGGGTCCAGCAAGCGCGAGCTCGTGCTCGCCGCGAGGTAGCTGCCCCCGAGTGAGTCTTCGGTCACGAGGTCGGCGATCTGGCGCCGCGTATAGCCCTCGGGGATCACGACCTTGACCACGATCGCCTTCGGCGGGGGCTTGCTCAGGGCGTCGATCGCCGCCGAGTAGCTCATGTCGTGGCGCAGCTGGAAGCGCCCCGAATGCAGCGAGCCGCGCTTGCCGGCGAGCGTTGCGCGAATCCCGAAGAAGAACGACGACGAGACGACGCCGTCGCGCGCGAGGATCGAGCCGATCTTGCTCGAGCTCGCCCCTTTCGGGATCACGACGATCACCTTCCCGCCGCCAGCGCCCGCGAACGGCTGGAATAGCGAGACGAGAAACCACACGAGCGCGATCGCGAGCGCCAACGCGACGAGCGCGGCGATCCGTGCGCGCGTCACCCGGCGACGCGGGCCCCCTTCGCCGGGTGGCCCCGCCGAGCGCCTGTGCGCCCTCGGCGGCCGGCCGCCCGGCGACGCGACGAGCGTCTCGCCGCGATCGTGCCCGATCCGGATCGTTCGCCGTCGCGGCGGACCCGCGAGCGGCGGCGGCAACGGCACCTCCCCGGGCGGTTCATCCGGCGGGTGCTCGGCGACCAGCTCATCGCCCCGCGCCGCCTGGGGGGCAGGCTCGACGAGCTCCTCGTCGGTCGGCGGCTCGAACGCGCTCGGCGCCGGCGCACGGTCCGCCGGCGACGCCAGCGGCTCGTCCGCCGGCTGCAACGAGGGCTGCTCCGTGGGTAGCGTGAACGACGCCGGCTCGACCGGGAGCGGCGGCGGATCGACTGGGAGCGGCGGCGGCTCGACCGGGAGCGGCGGCGGCTCGATCGGTGCGCTGTCGGGATCGACGACGTCTGCAGGAGGGCGGTCGGGCGGAGCCGCGCCGCTGCGTTCGGCGCGGCGACGTTCGCGCTCGAGACGATCGCGCTCACGCTCCTCTGCGGTGCGTTCTTGCGCCGATGGTCGGTTGCCGCGCGACAAGGCCAGGAGCTTAGTGGGGCTGCGCCGCCATCCAGCCCTCGAGCATGTGCGCCGCCGCACGCGAGTCCTCGCTCGCCTGCGATGGCCCGTCCAGCCGCTGGGCCATCCGCGTTGTGAAGCGCTCGTCGTGGAGCTCGACCGGGATGTCGTCGCCCAGCCGGCGCGCCAGCCGCTGGGCGAACTCGCGCGTCTCGCGTGTCTGCGCCGTGTCGTCGCCGCGCAGCGACAGCGGCAGGCCGACGACGACGCGCTCGACATCGCGCTCGTGCACGAGGTCTACCAGCGCGAGCATCCCGCGCCGCGTCGCGGGGCGCTCGATCATGGCCAGCGGCGTGACGATCGTTCCCGTCGGGTCACTGATCGCGCACCCGCAGCGCGCGCTGCCGTAGTCGAGCGCGAGCACTCGCATCAGCCGGCGAGCGCTGCGGAGATCGCCTCCCGCGCCGCCTCGATCGCCTCGCCCAGCTTGTCGGGGTCGCGGCCTCCGGCCTGGGCAAGCGTGTCGCGCCCTCCCCCTCCCCCGCCGACGACCGCCGCGGCGACCTTGACGATCGCGCCGGCCTTCACGCCACGCGCGACCAGCTCGGGGGCGACGCTCACGAGCAGGTGGACGCGTCCATCGACCGCGGCCCCGAGCACGATCGCGGGGTCGGTGAGCTTGCCCCTCAGGCGATCGGCGATGTCGAGTAGCGCCTTCGCGTCGGCGACGTCGGCGACGCTCGCCAGAACGGTCGCGCCGTCGACCTGCACCGCGCGAGCCAGCAGATCATCAAGATCAACACCGCTCGAACCGCCCGCCGACACGGCTCCGCGCTTGCGGGCCTTCTCGAGCTCGCGGCGTTCGCGCTCACGCTCGCGGACCAGCTCGGGAGCGTCGTCCGGGCGCGTGCGCAGCGCGTGCGCGACCTTGTTGAGCAGACGATCGTGCTCGCGCAGCAGCCGCACCGCCTCGGGTCCGGTCAGCGCCTCGATCCTTCGCACGTTCGCGGCGCTCGACGTCTCGGCGACGATCCGAAACGGGCCGATCTCCGCCGTCGAGCGCACGTGCGTCCCGCCGCACAGCTCGCGCGAGTAGTCGCCGTCGCCGATCTCGACCATCCGCACGACGTCGCCGTACTTTTCGCCGAACAGCGCCATCGCGCCGAGCCGCTTGGCCTCGTCGAGCGTCGTCGTGATCGGGCGAACGGGGTCGTTGCGGCCGATCCACTCGTTCACCCTGTCCTCGACGTCGCGCAGCTCCTGTTCGGAGAGGCCCTGTCCGTGGCTGAAGTCGAAGCGCAGCTTGTCCGGCCCGACGTATGAGCCGGCCTGGTGCACGTGCGCGCCGAGACGCTCGCGCAGCGCCGCCTGGAGCAGGTGCGTCGCGGTGTGGTTGGCCTCGGTCGCGTGGCGCCTGACGTGATCGACGCGCGCGAGCACCTGCTCGCCGGGGTGCAGCTCGCCATCGTCGAGCACCACTTCCAGCGCCTGGTCGTCGCCGATTCGCAGGACGTTCTCGACGCGCGCGCGGCAGTCGCCGTCGTCGCATTCGAGCGTGCCCGCGTCGGCGATCTGGCCACCGCCGGGGGCATAGAACGGCGACTCCGCGAGCTTGACCAGATAGCGCGCGGCGCCGTCGTCGCCGGCCCCGACCTCGTGGTGGCCGGGCCCCACCGCGATCCTGCGCACAACATCGACCGTCGTGTGCTGATCCTCGGTCTCATAACCGGTGAACCGCGTTCCGCCGCTCTCGGCCGTCAGCGACGCGAGCTCGCCGAGCAGCGCGTCGTCGTGGGCGCCTCCGCTCGCCCCGGCGCTCGCGCGCCCGCGGCCGCGCTGGCGGTCCATCAGCTCGTCGAAGTCGCCCTCGACCGACAGGCCCTCTTCGGCGAGGATCTCGTCGGTCATCTCGCGCGGGAAGCCGAACGTGTCGTGCAGGCGAAAGACAGTCTCCGCCGAGACCGTCGCGGCGCCGCGCTCGCGCGCCTGGTCGATCTCCGCGCGCAGCAGCTCCATCCCGTTGGCCAACGTTCGCCCGAACCCCTCCTCCTCGCTCGACAGCCACATGTCGACCGACTCTGCCCGCTCGACGATCTCCGGGTAGGCCGCGCCGATCGTCTCGCGCACGCGCGCTGCGTAGCGCACGAGAAAGCCCGGCGAGAGCTCGAGCGCGAGTCCCTGCTGGATCGCGCGGCGCATCACGCGGCGTAGCACATAGCCGCGCTCCTCGTTGGACGGCACGACCCCATCGGCGACCAGAAAAGTCATCGCGCGCGCGTGGTCGGCGAGGATCCGCAGCGCCCGGTCGCTGTCGAATCCGGCGCCGTAGCGCGTGCCGGCGAGCTCCTCGCCGAGCGCGATCAGCGGCTCGAACTGGTCGGTCTCGAACACCGACGGCTTCTCCTGCAGGATCGCCGCCATCCGGTTCAGCCCCATCCCGGTGTCGATGTTCCGCGCCGGGAGCTCGCTGAGCGCGCCATCCTGTTGGTCGTACTGCATGAACACGAGGTTCCAGTACTCCAAAAACCGCTCGTTCCCGCCGCCCGGGAGATCGTCGGCGGAGCCGAAGTCGACCCCGCGATCCAGGTACAGCTCCGAACACGGGCCGCACGGGCCGGTCGGCCCGGCCTGCCAGAAGTTCTCCTCGCGCGGGCACTCGACGATCCGCTCGCGCGGGACGCCCACGTCGAGCCAGAAGGAGATGGCCTCGTCGTCGGGGCCCAGGTCGAGGCCCTCGTCGCCCTCGAACACCGTCACCCAGATGTCCTGTGCCGGAAAGCCGAACACCTCGCGCGAGAGCTCCCACGCGAAGCCGATCGCCTCGCGCTTGAAGTAGTCGCCGAAGGAGAAGTTGCCGAGCATCTCAAAGAACGTCAGGTGACGCGCGGTGTTGCCGACGTTGTCGATGTCGACCGTGCGAAAGACCTTCTGGCAGTCGGTGAGCCGCGGCGCCGGCGGCGTCTCAGCGCCGAGGAAGTACGGCTTCAGCGGGTGCATCCCCGCGACCGTCAGCAGCGCCGACGGATCGTGCGCGGACGGAACGAGCGACGCCGACGGGATTCGCCGGTGCCCGCGCTGCTCGAAGAACGCCAGGTAGCGCTCACGGATCTCGTCGGAGGTCATCGCCGATGGATACTAGGTCGCGGCGGCGGACGCGACCGGCGCGGCGTGCAGCGACGCGACCGACGGCTGCCCGCGCTGTCCGCGGCGCGGCTGCGGCGGCGCATCGCCCGGCGGCGGAGCGTCGATCGTCGCGTGGCCGACGACGACATCGCCCGCGTACAGGCACGCGATCTGTCCCGGCGCCGTGCGCTCGGCCGGCTCGTCGAAGGAGATCTGCGCGCGCGCGTGGCTGCCCGCGTGCAGCCGCCCCGCCAGCCGGCACGGCAGGCGTCGTCCGTGCGACCGCACGCGCACGTTGTCGACGCTGCCGCCGTCGCGGTGAAGGGTCAGGTCGCGCAGCTCCAAGCGCAGTGCGAGCAGCGCCTCGCGCGGGCCGACCGTGACGGTGTTCGCGAGCGTGTCTGTCGCGAGCACGTAAAGCGGCTGCGGCGCGCCGATTCCCAGCCCGTGGCGCTGGCCGACGGTGTAGGAGTGCGCGCCGCGATGCTCGCCGAGGACCGAGCCGCTGCGGTCGACGATCGGCCCGCTGCGCCGGCCGAGCCCGCCGTGGCGCGCGAGAAAGTCGGCGTGGCGCGTGCCCGCGAGGAAGCACAGGTCCTGCGAGTCCGGCTTGCGCGCGACCGCGAGTCCACCCTCACTTGCCAGCGCGCGCACCTGCTCCTTCTCCAGTGCGCCGAGCGGGAAGCGCAGCCGAGCCAGCGAGGCCGGCGCGAGCGCCGAGAGCACGTAGCTCTGGTCCTTTGCCCGGTCGACGGCCATCTGCAGCAGCGGGCCGTCGACGACGCGGGCGTAGTGGCCGGTCGCGAGCTTCTCGGCGCCGAGGCGCCGGCCGAGCTCGAGCATCGCGTCCAGGCGCACGTTTCCGTTGCAGCGCACGCACGGGTTGGGCGTCAGCCCGGCGCGATGGTCGGAAAGCCAGCCGTCGACGACGCCCGCGCGGAACTCCGCCCGCAGGTCGATCGACAGATGCGCCATCCCCAGCCCGTGCGCGAGCTCGCGCGCGCCGCGAACGGCCTGCGCCGAGCAGCAGCTCGCCTCGCCGTCGTTCTCCGGATCAGACCACAGCTCGAGCGTCACGCCGACCGCATCCGCGCCGTCGCGCGCGAGCAGCAGCGCCGCGACGGCGCTGTCGACGCCGCCGCTCATCGCGACGAGCGTGCGCCGTGGCGAGTCGGCCAGACGCGCCCGGCGTCGCGCGGCCAGACCGAGCGCGCGATGCAGCGCGTCGGCGGCGAGCTCTGCCGCGTGGCGCTTGGCCGGGCTGAGGCCGCCGAGCTCGTCGGCGATGCGATCGGCTCCGATCCGCGCCGCCTGCAGCAGCGGCGCGGCGCGAACCAGGGCTACGACGGCGCTTCCCGCGGCGAGGACCGCGCCGCATCCCCGCGCATCAAAGCCGGCGTCGGCAATCGTTGCAGCCGGGCTCGCGGCGTCGACGCCCAGCGAGATCCGGATCAGATCGCCGCACGCGGCGCCGCCGGCCGCGCCTGTGCACGCGCCCGTTGGGACGTGCCCGCGCGCTACGGGACGTTCGAGATGGGTCTGAAACTGGTCGGTCGCGTCCACGCAGACCGAGTGTACGGCTAGGGCTTGCGTGCTTCCTTGATCGCCTGGGAGATCGCGTAAGCGTCGGTAAGGCCCGTCACCGTCTTCGTCCTGCCGCTCGGGCTGATCACTAGGATCGTCGGCGTCTGCAGGATCTGCAGCGAGCGCGTGACCGCCCCGTACGCGCCGACTTCGCGCGGCGACGCGAAGTGCACCGCGATGCCTTGGTTCTTCAACAGCGCCAGTAGCGCGACCTGGCCACGCACGACCGCGTCGACCGCCCCGGTGGGGCTCGAGAACAGCACGATCACCGTGCGCCCGCTCTTCAGCTCGGATTCGACTAGCTGCTGCTTGGAGGCCGTGCTCGCGACCTTCGGCGCCGCCCCGGTAGCCGTCGTGGGCGCGGGCGTCGCCGACTTGGCGGCGGCGGGCTTGGAAGGCGAAGCGGTGGACGGCGTGGAGGCGCTGGAGCCCGGCGCGCCGTGACGCGAGGGCCCCGCGCTCGACGCCTGCGCGGATTCGCGCTGGAGCTGCTGGGCGTTCTGTTCTGAGAGCTTGACCGCGCCGCGTGCCTTGGCGATCGCGCGCGTCAGGCCGGCGACTCCCGGAGCCGAGCCGTGGTAGACGCCGCCGGATGCGGGCGTGCCGCCCCCAGGCGCGCTCTGCGAGGCGCCCGCACCGCTCGCCGACGATGCGCTGCGCGATGCCGGTGCCGGCGTGCTCGCGGCGGCCGGCGCGGAGCTCGTGTTCCCGCCGCCGGTGGAGTGTCCGCGCAGCGCGACGAGCCAGATCACAAGGAGCAGGGCGACCGCGGCGAGCGCGATCTGAAAGGGGCGCGAGATCTGCGTCACGCCTCCTCCTTCGGCATTTTCTGCACGAGAGTTAAACGGCGCACGTCCGATTGGCCGGGCGGTGCCTTCGATCGGGCGCGAAGGCCCGAACCGTGGTCCGCCGATCACGCCGTGGTGGGCCGATCAGAGGGTTCTGAGGCCCCGTAGCACGGCGTGCACGACAGTAGTCGTCGCGACCCGCTCCTGGCCCCCGTCCTGCATGTCCTTCAGCACCGTCTCGCCGGCCCCGCCGCCGTCGACGATCGCGACGAACCGCGCCCCAAGCGCGTCGGCGTGCCCGAGCTGACCTTTCAGCGACCGACCGGCAAGCTCCATCTGGGCGTGCAGTCCAGCCGACCGCGCCGCCTCTAGCAGCCCGAACGCGCTCCGGCGCGCGGCCTCATCCTCGAGCGCGATGAACACGTCGACCGGGGTCTCCGCGACGTGCTCGCGATCGCCCGCGAGCAGGATCCGCTCCACGCCCGCAGCCCATCCCATCCCAGGGGTCGGGCGGCCGCCGAGCCGCTCGACGAGCCCGTCGTAGCGTCCCCCGCCGCCGACGCCGCTCTGGGCGCCGAGCGCGTCGGAGGTGAACTCGAAGACGGTTCGCGTGTAGTAGTCGAGCCCACGCACGAGCGTCGAGTCGACCTCGTAGCCGACCGAGGCCTCGTCGAGCAGGGCGCGAACCTCGGCGAAGTGGCGCGCGTCGTCGTCGTCGAGGTGCTCTAGCAGGCGCGGCGCGGTCGCCATCACAGCCCGCGTCCCCGCGTGCTCAGAGTCAAACGCACGCAGCGGGTTCAGCTCGATCCGGCTGCGAACGTCCTCCGACAGCTGCTCGGCGTGCGCGTGCAGGTGCTCCTGCAGGCGCTCGCGGTACTGCGCGCGCGCGTCGGCGCCGCCGAGGCTCGACAGGCGCAGGCGGACCTCGCGCACGCCCATCTCGCGCAACAGCTCCGCCAGCAGCGCGATCGACTCGGCATCGACGGCCGGGTCCTCGGAGCCGAGCGCCTCGGCGCCGACCTGCCAGAACTGCCGGTAGCGGCCCGCCTGGGCGCGCTCGTGGCGGAAGAAGCTCGACAGGTACCACAGCTTGACCGGCTGCCGGCGCTTGTGCATCCCATGCTCGACGTACGCGCGGCAGACGGGCGCGGTGCCCTCCGGTCGCAGCGTCAGCGAGCGGTCGGACGCGTCGCGGAAGGTGAACATCTCCTTGCGCACGATGTCGGTCGACTCGCCAACCCCGCGCGCGAACAGCTCGGTCGCCTCGAACGCTGGCGTCTCGATCCGCTCGTAGCCGGCGCCCTCGAGCAGCGTCCGCGCACGCGTCTCGAGCGTCGCGCGCTCCTGAGCCTGCTCGCCGAGCACGTCGAACGTGCCGCGCGGCGCTTTGATCTTCGGCGCGCTCAAGTTCCAGCCGCGGTCGCGTCGGGCGCCACGGTCGCCCGCGGCACGCGCTCGCGCAGCTCTGCAAGGAACGGGTTGCTGTCGCGCTCGCGTCCCAGCGTCGTCACGCCCATGTGTCCGGGGTAGACGACCGTCTCGGGCGCATATGAGCGCAGCAGACCGGCGATCGAGCGCTCGAGCGTCGGCCAGTCACCGCCGGGCAGGTCGACGCGCCCGACCGACCCCTGAAACAGCACATCACCCGACAGCAGCGATCGGTCAGGCGCACCCGCCGGGTCGGCCGGCGCGATCGCGTAGGTCACGTGACCGGGGCTGTGTCCGGGCGTGAAGACGATGTCGATCTGAAGGCCGGCGAGCGTCAGGCGCTCGCCGCCGGAGACGGTGTGCTCGGGCACCCAGCTCTCAAACGGCCCGAACCCCGGCGGCACCCAGCTCATCACGTCGACGAGCACCGGGCGCTCGAGCTCCGGGCAGTAGACCGGCGCGCCGGTCGCGCGCGCGAGCGGCGCGACCGCGCCGATGTGATCGAAGTGGCAGTGCGTGATCAGGATCGCCTCGATCCGCACGCCGAGCTGGGCGATCGCCTCCAACAGACGCTCGGGCTCCTCGCCTGGGTCGACGATCACCGCGGGACGCAGTTCGCCCTCGCCGGGCACGGCATCGGGCGCGCTCACGACGTAGCAGTTCTCCTGCACCGGCCCGACGGTGAACGACCGGACGTCGAGCGCGCTCACCGCGAGGCCGCCTTGCCGCCCCCTTGCTTGCCCTTGGTGCGCTGGCGGCGCCTGTAGATCCAGCCGTCGGTGTAGTAGCTGATCGGCGTGTACGCGATCAGCCCGACCGCGAAGTAGGCGACCGTCTGCGGGGCCGATGCTTTGAGGATCAGACCCGACAGCAGCGCCAGCGCGCACGCGGCGATGAGCGCGCGCAGCATTGCGCCGCGCCACGTCGGCGGGCGGTCGCGCGGGTCGACGCGCTTGGCCTTCGCGCGCGCGGCTTCGGCCGCCTTGCCGCTCTTCTCCGCCGCCGTCGGCTTGCGCCCGGTCCGCCCGCGCGACTCGACGAAGCCGGCCGCGTTGCCGCGGTGCTTGGTCTGGCGCTTGCGTCTGGTCTGGGCCATCACAGCAGCCTAGTCGTTCTCGCCCGCAGCGTTCCCTCGCGACGTGGTCGCATCGACGCCGCTCGCGCTCAGCGCGCTCTCGATCACGTGGCGCTCGCGGTCGAACCCCGCGAGCGGGAGGTCGCTGGGAAAGCCGTCGAGCGCGGCGCGCGGCGCGAGGCCGACGAGCTCGGCGCTCTCCAGCGCCGCGTGGCGGGCGACGGTCGCGACGACGTCGGCGAGCGGCAGCTCGAGCGGTCGCTCGACGTTCATCGACACCTGCGCGACGCCGCCGCTCAGCGCGACGCCGATCGCGCGGACTCCCGGCAGTCCCAGCTCTCCACCGTCGCGGATCAGCGCCGCGATCCGCCTCGCCTCGGCGACGTCAGCCGGGGGTCGCAGCTGCAGGTTGAACGCGACCAGCGGCTCGCGCGCCGCGACGAGCGTCACCCCCGCGCGCGGGTGCGGCGAGGACGGGCCGAAGTCCGGGCGCAGCCGTGGAGCTCCGTCGTGCTCGGCGGCCATCCTCCGTGCGAGCGTCTGCAGGCCGCCGCGACGGAAGTCCGCGCGCGCGGTTTCCCGCCGTCCGCCGGCGAGCTCGCCGTAGATGAACACCGGCACGTCGAGCTCGCTGGCGATCCGATCGCCGACGACGAGCGCCTCGGCGCACGCAGCGCCGCGCGCGCGAGCGTCGAAGTACACGAGCGGGACGACGTCGATCGCACCGACGTGCGGATGTCCACCCCTCTCCTCGGGGCGGCCGGATGCCCTCGCGACCACGTCGATCGACTCGACCGCCGCCGCGGCGCCGCGCAGCAGCGCGGACGACAGCTCTCCCGCGCGGCCGGCGAGCGTGAACACCGAGCGATGATGGTCGCCGTCGGAGTGAACGTCGAGCAGGCGCACCGACTCCGTGGCGAGCCCCGCCGGCGGCCGCGGCGCGAACGCCTCCCCGATCCGCGCGATCGTCGCCGCGTCGCGTCCCTCAGACACGTTCGGCACCGCAAGCAGGATCGATGGCGTCATGGCGACGAGGCTAAACTGCGCCACCCCGCCGGAGTAGCTCAGTCGGTTAGAGCAGCGGAATCATAATCCGCGTGTCGGGGGTTCGAGTCCCTCCTCCGGCACTCGTCAAAGGCCCCGCTCTGGCGGGGTTTTTGCATTGAGAGGGGGGCTGCACCGGCCGACGACAGGCAGGGTGCAAACGAAGTGCAAACAGCGGAGTTCCGCGTACGGGTTTGCTCTGGTAGCAGGCAGCAAGCGGAGCTGCGCGAAAGCCAACTGCGATCCACGAT
>DASXIJ010000017.1:0-68267 GCA_036498045.1 Solirubrobacteraceae bacterium | reverse complement strand
CGCTGGCACCCGATCTCGATCTCCGGCTACCACATCCGCGAGGCCGGCGCGACCGCGCAGCAGGAGCTCGCGTTCACGCTCAAGGACGGGCTCACCTACGTCGAGCAGGCGATCGAGCGCGGCCTCGACGTCGACGACTTCGCGCCGCGGCTGAGCTTCTTCTTCAACGCGCAGATCGACTTCTTCGAGGAGATCGCCAAGTACCGCGCCGCGCGGCGGATCTGGGCGCGCGAGCTCAAAGACACGTTCGGCGCGAAGAACCCGCGGTCGTGGCAGATGCGCTTTCACACCCAGACGGCGGGCGTCTCGTTGACCGCACAGCAGCCGCTCAACAACATCGTCCGCACGACGATCGAGGCGCTCGCCGGCGTGCTCGGCGGCACCCAGTCCCTACACACCAACTCCTACGACGAGGCGCTCGCGCTGCCGACCGAGGACGCCGTCACGATCGCGCTGCGCACGCAGCAGGTGATCGCGCACGAGACGGGCGTGGCGAGCACCGTCGATCCGCTCGGCGGCAGCTACTTCGTCGAGGCGCTGACCGACGAGATCGAGGCGCGCGCGTATGACTACTTCCGCAAGATCGACGACCTCGGCGGGATGGTCGACGCGGTCAAGCGCAACTACCCGCAGCGCGAGATCGCCGACGCCGCTTTCTCGCTGCAGCAGGAGATCGACGCGGGCGAGCGCGTCGTCGTCGGCGTCAACCGGTTCGCGGCCGAGGACGAGGAGCCGATCCCGACGCTGCGGATCGACCCCGCGCTCGAGGGTAAGCAGCTCAGCCGCCTGCAGCGCGCCCGCGCCGCACGCGACGGCGCCGCCGTCGAGGCCACGCTCGCCGCGCTGCGTGAGCACGCCGCGCACCCCGAGCGCAACCTGATGGAGCCGCTGCTCGACTGCGCCCGCGCGCACGCGTCCGAGGGCGAGATCGTCGAGTCCCTGCAGCAGGTGTTCGGCGACTACCGCGAGACACCGGTCTTCTGAGCCGGCGACGCCCAGCAGGCGCCGGTGACCTGTCGAAGAGGTCGCTAAGAGCCCTCGCAGCCTGCGCAACTTCAACGGCGGTGCCGTGCTCGCAGGTGGTTAGGATCGGCACTCGCAGCAGCGCAACTGCACTTGGAGACTCGATGAACGCACGCATCCGCCTCGCCGCCGCGGCAGCGCTGGCGACCGCCGGATTGGCCGGGCCCGACGCGGCCGCGTCGGCCGCGACCGTCACGATCTCACCCATGTCCGGCACGCCGACGGCGCTGGCGCAGACGCAGATTAGCTTCCTTGGCGCGCCCGCCGGCGCGCTCGGCTCGCTGTCGGTCGTCGGGTCACGCAGCGGACGCCACCGCGGGAACCTGCGCGCCTACACGTCGGCGCTCGGCGCGAGCTTTCTCCCGAGCACGCCGTTCACGCCGGGTGAGCGCGTCACCGTGCACGCCACGTTGACGGGCGCGAACAGGACGCGCAGAACCCTCTCGGACACGTTCACGATTGCCACGCCCGCCCACGTCGCCGTGGCTGAACCCGCTCCATCGCAGAGTGCGCCGGGCGCCGTGCGGAGCTTTCAGTCGCGCCCCGACCTGCACCCGCCGACGATCGCCCCCGCTCCTCCCCAAGCCGGCGCAGCGCCCGCCTACGTGCTCGTCGCGCCGGCCGAAGGGGCGGGACAGCACGGCCCGATGATCCTCGACGGCGCCGGCGCCCTCGTGTGGTTCAGGCCGCTCGCCGGCTCGGAAACCGCGGCCAACCTGCGCACGCAGGTGCTCCACGACAGGAACGTCCTGACCTGGTGGCAGGGACGCGCCGGCACGCTCGGCTACGGCCTCGGCGTCGACATGGTCGCCAACGCCAACTACGCGACCGTCGCCGTCGTGCGCGCCGGCAACGGGCTGCAAGCAGACGGGCACGAGTTCACGCTCACGCCACAGGGCTCGGCATTCGTGCTGTCCTACAGCGCCGTGCAGCCGACCAACGCGCCGAGCGGCATCCCGCCGAGCGGGCCGACGCTTGACTGCGTGATCCAGCAGATCGACGTCCACACCGGGCTGGTCATGGCCGAGTGGCACAGCCTCGGGCGCGTCGCCGCACCGCGGCCGTGCCCATCGCGCCCGGCGCGCGAAGCGCCGCTCGCCCAGCGGCGCGAGCCGTGGAGCGCCCAGCCGAGCGAACCGCCGGCGATCGCCGCCCGCTCGAGCGCCGGCGCGACCGCCGTGTACGCGAGCTGGAACGGGGCCACGACGGTCACGTCGTGGCAGCTGCTGGTCGGCCCGGGTCCCGGCCAGATGACTGCGGTGTCGACGACGCCGAAAAGCGGCTTTGAGACGACGATCCCCGCGCCGAACCCGCCCGACGGCCATTGCCCGGCCGGCGTCCCGTGCGTCGCGCCCGCGCCGTGGTACGTCGAGGTCCGCGCGCTGAGCGCGTCGGGCAAAGCGCTCGCGACATCCAAGGCGATCCAGCCGAGCGTCGAATGAGAAGCAACGCCGATCGCGAACGGGCGCGCCAGGCGCGCGAACGGGCGCGCGAAGAACGCGAGCGCGCGTGGGACGAGCTTCGCAGCGATGGCGCTCCGCGGACCACGCGGCGCTTGCGCGCCGAGCGCCGCCGGCCCGGTCCCCGGCCGGCGGGGGCCCACCATCGCCTGCGCAGGGGTCTGATCGCGGGCGGCGTCGCCGTCGCTGCCGCCTCCGCGGCGACGCTCGCGATCGCATCGCAGCGGATCGAAGCCGAGCAGGCGGCATACCGCGCGCCGGCCGTCGCGCGCTGCGAGCCGACGCAGTTCAACCGCTCGGCGACGCTGCCCGGGACGAGCATCAGCGTGGCGCCGCTGCCCGGCTCCTATGTCGCGTCGCCCCGGACCCAGGTCAGCCTGCTCGGCGCGCCCGCGAAGGCGATCTCCAATGTCACCGCCAGGGGCTCGCGCACCGGTGTGCACGACGGCAAGCTGCGCGCATACTCACAGGGAGACGGCGCGAGCTTCGTCCCGTCGGACCCGTTCCTCTCTGGCGAGACGGTCACCGTCCGCGGCAAGCTTCGCAGCGCCGGGCGTACGCGATCGTTCCGCTACAGCTTCGTCGTCGGCACGCAGGACGCGCTGCCGTACTCCACGCCGAACGCGCCGTCTGGGCTCGATTACAACGAGAAGATGCACTTCCGTTCGGCCCCGAGCCTGGAAGCGCCGGGCGTCGTCGTCACGGCGCACTCGGCGGCGAGCGCGCCGGGCGACATCTTCGCGGCGCCGTATTCGGGACCGGGTCCGGCGGGGCCGATGATCTTCGACGAAGCGGGCAACCTCGTCTGGTTCAAGCCGCTCCCATCGCACGTGGCCGCGACGAACCTGCAGGTGCAGAACCTCGACGGCCGGCCGGTGCTGACGTGGTGGCAGGGCTACATTCCAAAGCAGGGCTTCGGCCAGGGCGAAGAGCTGATCTACGACGCGTCCTACCGGCAGGTCGGGCGCGTGCACGCGGGCAACGGCTACAAAGCCGACCTGCACGACTTCCACATCACGGCTGCCGACACTGCGCTGATGACCGTGTTCGACCCGGTCGACTGCAACCTCTCCAGCATCGGCGGCCCGATCGGCGGGGCGGTCAACGACAGCATCTTTGAGGAAATCGACCTGCGCACGGGGCTGGTCAGGCGCGAGTGGCACAGCCTCGACCACGTGCCGCTCGCGGACTCCTACAGCTCGCCGACCGGCTCCAGCCACGAATGGCCCTACGACTACTTCCACCTCAACTCGATCGACCAGCACGCCGACGGCACGACGCTGATCTCCGCCCGCAACACGTGGGCGATCTATCAGCTGAACACGACCACCGGCCAGCTGCAGAACGCGATCGGAGGCCACCACTCGGGCGTCCAGCTCGGCGAAGGCACGCACACGGCCTACCAGCATGACGCGACGACGCTGGCCAACGGCGAGATCAGCGTGTTCGACAACGGATCGGTGCCCAAGGTCCATCCGCAGTCGCGCGGCCTCGTGCTCGCGCTCAACGCGAGCACCGACTCCGCATCGGTCGTCGCGCAGTACGAGCACAGCCCGGCGTTGTCGTCAGAAAGCCAGGGCAACATCCAGCAGCTGGCGGACCAGAACATGTTCATCGGCTGGGGACAGCGGCCGTACTTCTCGGAATACAGCCCGAGCGGCCAGCTGCTGTTCGACGCGCATTGGCACGGCAGCTATCAGTCCTACCGCGGCTATCGCTTCGCGTGGACGGGGGCGCCCGCGGGGGCTCCGTCGGTCGCAGCCGCCGCGGCGTCGGGCGGACGCGTGACCGTCTACGCGAGCTGGAACGGTGACACGCGCACCGCCAGCTGGCGGGTGCTCGCCGGCGCCTCGCCGCAGTCGCTCGCGCCGGTCGCGACGGCCGCGCGCGGCGGCTTTGAGACGGCGATCACGACCCCCGCGGCCGCTCCGTACGTCGCCGCGCAGGCGCTCGACGCGGGCGGCGCCGTCCTTGGCACATCAGCCACGATGCACGGCTGAGCCGGGAGCCGCCTGACGCGCTTGCTAGGCTTCGCCTGTTTGGCGTCAACAAGGGGTTTCCAGCAGGTGTTGGGGCGACATGACGACGCGTAGGGCAAACTCGAAGCCGCGCGAGGCGGGGTCGGCGTCGGCGGCGTCCGACGGCGTGCGCTACCGCCGCCTGCCGACCGGCGCGCACGGCCTGACGCGCGAGCAGGTCGAACTCGATCAGCGCGAACGGCTGCGCTCGGCAATGATCGAGCTGATCGCAGAGCGCGGGTACCCGGCGGTGCGGATCCACGATCTCACGCAGCTCGCGCACGTCTCGCGCCCGACGTTCTACAACCTGTTCGCCGACAAGGAAGAGCTGCTGCTGAGCGCCTACGAGGACATCGCCGGGCGCACGACCAGGCGAGTTGGCGAGGCCTACGCGTCGGGCGACACGCCCGAGCAGAGCGTCCAGCTGGCGCTGCGTGAGTTCGCCGAGCTCGCAGCGGCCGAGCCGCAGGCGATGACGCTCGCACTGCTTGGGACCTTCGGCGCCGGCCCGCGCGCGCTGCAGCGACGCGCGGGCACGCTCAACGCGCTCGAGGAGATCGTCGAAGCGGGGCGCTCCAGCCTCGGGAGCAAGCACCCGCGCGACTTCACGGCCAAGTTCGTGATCGGCGGGATCCGCGAGGTGTCCGCCGCGCGCCTTCGCCATGGCCGCGCCGCCGAGCTGCTCGACCTGGGCGCAGAGCTCGCGTCGTGGGCCGCGTCCTATCCCGACACGCTGCCGCTTGGGCTCGATGGGCCGCCGCGCGTGCTTGCGCGCGACGACTCGGCGCAGCCCGCACAGCCTGCCCGGCCGCGGCTACCGAGCGGGCGCCACGACCTCCCGCGCGAGGATGTCGTCAAGAGCCAGCGCGAACGGATCGTCTACGCGACGGCGGCGATCGTCGCCGAGAAGGGCTTTTCGGGCTTGACAATCCCAGAGATCGCCTCGCGCGCGAACGTCTCGCACGAGACGTTCTACGAGATGTACAAAACCAAGCACGACGCGTTCCTCGGCGCGCAGAAGATCGGGCTTCACCTCGCGCTGCAGGTCACGACCGACGCGTTCGCCGACGCCGGGCGCGAGTGGGCTGACGGCGTGGCGGCGGGGATGAACGCGCTGCTGCGCTACGTCTGCTCGGAGCCCGAGCACGCGCATCTGACGCTCGTCGACACGTTCGGCGCGAGCCCGCGCGCGACTGAGATCCGCGACGGGGCGCTTGCGTCGTTCACCGAGTTCCTGCGCCCGGGCTACGAGCTCGCACCGGCCGGCGTCGAGGTCCCCGAGGTCGCTGCCGAGGCCGTCGCGGGCGGCGTCTGGCAGATCATGCACCACTACATCGAGCAGCAGCGCCTGGACGAGCTGTGCGACGCGGCGCCGCAGCTCGTCTACCTCACGCTGAGCCCGTTCGTCGGGCCCGAGCGCGCCGCCGACGTCGGGCGCCGAGCGGCCGGCTGACGCCCAGCATTCGCAATGCGCCTCAGTCGCGCGCGAGCCCGTGGACGAGCGCCTGCGCACCGAGTCCTACGTTGCGCTTATGGGTAACGAACCCCCGCCGATCGGGGTAGGTGCCTCCAGATGACCCCGCGCGCCGCAGCCCCCGCGTCGACCGCGACCGCCCGGCCGTCACCGCGCCGGGCGAGGCTGCGCACACTGACGCTGCACGGCGACCGGATCGCCTACCGCCAGGCGGGCAGCGGACCGGCGCTCGTCCTGATCCACGGAATCACGTCGAGCTCGGCGACGTGGGAGCACGTGATCCCCGGTCTCGCCCGCCACTTCACGGTGATCGCCCCCGACCTGATCGGCCACGGCGCGTCGGACAAGCCGCGCGGCGACTACTCGCTCGGCGCGCACGCGAGCAACATCCGCGACCTGATGGTCGTGCTCGGCCACGAGCGCGCAAGCGTCGTCGGGCACTCGCTGGGCGGCGGGATCGCGATGCAGTTCGCCTACCAGTTCCCCGAGCGCTGCGAGCGCCTGGCGCTCGTCGACTCGGGCGGCCTCGGGCGCGAGGTGAACATCCTGCTGCGCGCGGCGACGCTGCCGGGCGCGGAGCTCGTGCTGCCGCTGCTCGCGGCCACGCGCGTGCTCGATGCGGGGCGCCTCGTCGGCGGGGCGCTCGGCCTGCTCGGCCTACGCGCGCGAACGGACGTCGAGGAGATCGCCCACGGCCACGCGACGCTGTCCGACGCCCAGGCGCGCGCTGCGTTCGTACACACGCTGCGCGCGGTCGTCGAGCCGAGCGGCCAGCGCGTCGACGCGTCCAATCGGCTGCACCTCTCCGCGCATATCCCGTTCCTGCTGATGTGGGGAGCGCACGACTCGATCATCCCGCTGTCACACGGCGAGCTTGCCCACGACCAGGTGCGAGGGAGCCGCCTGGAGGTGTTCGACAGCTCTGGCCACTTCCCTCAGCTCGACGAGCCGGCGCGGTTCGTCGACGTGCTCGTCGACTTCCTCGAGTCGACCGAGCCGGCGCCGACGCTCGAGCCGGCACAGTGGCGCGAGCTGCTCGATCCTCACTGAACGGCTGACGTCCTCGACTCGGTTTGACGCGGATTCGCGCGGGCCGATGCGCATGATCGTGTAGCGACCGGCCGCGGCCCGCCTAGGCGCCCGCTTGTTCTCTGGGGCGCCGCGCGCGCCGACTTATCTGTGGCGCAAGAGCCTCTTGACGAGGCGTGTTGTCTGCAACTAGCGTCGCGTCGCCGCGTCCGAGCTTGCGGAACTTGCCGGGTGTTCGGGACGCGCTCGACGCGACAGGGACGTGACGTCCTTTCGCGCGGGATACCGACTCTCGAGAAAGGACTGTCACATGGTTAGACGGATCACCACGGCACTCGCTGTCCTGGGGGCATTTGCATTGTTCGGCGCTCCGGGCGCGTTCGCCGGGGAATCGCCGACCGCCGCAAACGAAGCGTCGCAAGCGCCACCCGGCTCGAACGGCTATCACTCCGCCTACTACAACTACCGGCAGATGATGGCGGAAAAACAGGCGACTGGCAGTTCCGCCACCGTGAAAAACGGAGTGGCCACAGCCGGGTCGGCCTGGTCGTGCGGTGCACAGGGATGGATCGCATCACGAGCCAACGGGCTCTACGTCTCCAATGAAGTTGGCTCTCCGGGCGAAGAAAAAGACATGCTCAGAGCCCGAGCGACCTCAGTTGGTCCGTGGGAGATGTTTCAGTTCTGCGGTAACGCCGTAACTGGGGCGGTCGCCATCTTCGCTGACGCGAACGTCGCTTGGGTCTCGACCGAGCTCGGGTACACCGGGCTCAAATACGCGATGCTGCGGGCTCGCTCGTTTTCGATCGGGGCGTGGGAGCAGTACCAACTCGCGGGCGTCGCCGGAGCCTTCTCGATCTGGAGCGCCGCGAATCACCTCTGGGTCTCAGCCGAGCTCGGCTATCCAGGTGGGTGGAACGGGATGTTGCGCGCAAGGTCGGAAACGATCGGCGAATGGGAGAACTTCTCGGGTACCGCGTTCTAGCCGCCGGCGGAAGCTCCGGATTGACAGTGCTCAGCGGGCAAGCGGCCGTTCCGACTAGCTCGGGACGGCCGCTCTGCGGCGCCGGCGACGCACGAAGGTTGACAAATGACTCGATGTGGCGTTTCTCCTAGCAAGTCCCGATGACGCGAACTTGTCGGACTGCAGACATCTGTCTGTGATAGGACATCGTGCACATGCGGGATGTGAGGCGACGACTGCGAGTCACGGGCACACGGCTGTTTACGCGTGCGCTCCGAACCCTGGGGCTGCGCGATCAGATCCGGGGACGGCGGTCGGCGCGAAAGCGACGAAGGCGAGCGGCTGCTGAGGCTCTTGGCGATGATCGACTGTCCAGGCCTGCCCTGCACGATCTCGACTCCAAGCTCGATGCGATCATCGCGCGGGAGCGCGGCTTCTTCGTCGAGGCCGGCGCACACGACGGCTTCACCCAGTCGAACACGTACTATCTCGAACGGTTCCGAGGGTGGCGCGGCGTCTTGGTGGAGCCGATCCCCGAGCAGGCTGCGGAGGCGCGCCTCTCGCGCCCGGACGCAACGGTCGTCCAATGCGCGCTGACGTCCCCCGTTGACGCGGGGTGCCGGGTTCGGATGAGCTTCGGCGATCTCATGTCGATCGTGATCGGCGCCAAGGATCGGGAGTGGACGAACAACGGGACCATGCTGGGGTGGTACGACCCATACGAAATCGAAGTCGAGGCCCGAACCCTCTCGTCCGTGCTGGACGAGGTGCGAGCGCCAGAAATCGATCTCCTCTCACTCGATATCGAGGGTTGTGAGGCCGCAGCCCTGCGGGGCCTCGACCTGGACCGACACGCTCCCCGCTACATCTTGGTCGAGATACACGACCGCGTCGAGGGTCGTCCGTCGATAGATCACGCGCTCGGAGACCGGTACGTTGTCCACGGCTGGCTGTCACCGATCGACCTGCTGTACGTTCGCACTGATGTTGGGGTTGCCAGACCAGCTGTCGAGGGCGGCTGGTGCCGAGCGACCACCAAGCACGAACCTGCCTTAGACGTCCGGTTCAGGCAGGCCGGCGAGCAGGGCTTGGAGCGATACGCGTAAGGCGAAGGCGAAAGACACGAGCGTGAGGATTCGCGGCTCGCGCTTGGCCGCCTCGAGGCGAGCGATCGTCTCGCGCCCGACGCCGCTCGCGGTCGAAAGGGCGCTCTGAGTGAGCCCTTTTCGGTGCCTCTCACGACGTAAGTTCGCCGCGAGACGCTCTCGAACGAGTTGCGCTCTCTCAGCCGTTGGTGACCAGTGGCTACTGTCCATCCGTTTTGCATTCCGCCCGGGCGCGGCTCATGCCGTGCGTGTGCTGACAATCGTCACGCACTTTGTACCGGGACCCTTCGGCGCGTGACGAGTGGCGTCTCTCATTTGTGCTGCATCAGTGTGTGCGAGCAAACACGTGGAGCGCCTGCGCCGGGCGCGCCGGGCCGCGCCCGCACAAGGCTGGGTCAGGCTGGACGCACGTCGAGCACGACCTTGCCGGTCGCGCGGCGCTCGTCGATCGCGTGCAGCGCGGCGACCGCGCGCTGCAGCGGGAAACGCTCGCCGACGACCGGGCGGACGAAGCCGTCGGCGATCATCTGCGCGATCGCGGCGCCGATCTCGCGGTTGATCTCGGGCCGGCCGAGCACGTAGGCGCCCCAGCCGGCGCCGATCACCTCGGTGTTGCCGAGCAGCAGCCGGTTGACCTTGACTTCGGGAATCGAACCGCCGGTGAACCCGACGACGACGACGCGCCCGTTCGGGCGCAACGAGCGCAGGCTGTCGGTGAAACGGTCGCCGCCGACCGGGTCGAGCACGAGGTCGACGCCGCCGTCGGAGAGCTCCTTTACCTCGTCCTTCCACGTGTCGCTCAGCAGCACCACGCGGTCGGCGCCGGCGTCCTTTGCGACTTCACCCTTGGCGTCGCTTGAGACGAGCGCGATCGTGGTTGCTCCGAGCGCGTTGGCGACCTGCAGCACCGCCGTGCCGACGCCACCGGCGGCGCCGTGCACGAGCACCGTCTCCCCAGCGGTCAGGCGCCCGCGCGTGACGAGCGAGAAGTAAGCCGTGTGGTAGTTGAGGATCAGCCCCGCGCCCTGGGCGAAGTCGAGCGCGTCGGGCAAGGCGAACGTGAGGTACTCGGGCGCGACGGCGACCTCGGCGAAGCCGCCGAGCGCGCAGAACGCGGCGACCCGGTCGCCGGCGGCCAACGGCGCGCCGGCGGGTGCGCTGCGCACGATCCCGGCGACCTCGCTGCCGGGAACGAACGGCAGCGCCGGTTTGACCTGGTAGGCACCGCGTGTCTGCAGCACCTCTGGGAACGACACCCCGGCGGCGTGCACGTCGACGAGCACTCCCTCGCCCGGTGTCAACGGGTGCGACGGCTCGGGCTCGGGCAGGTCGACCTCGCGCAGCGCGGTGTCCGGCCCGGTCTCCTCCACGATCTCGATCGCCCGCATCGGGGCGGCATTATGTCCCAAACGCCACGCGTGGGTCAGGTGGGCAGCCCGGTCGAGCGCGACCGCAGCCGGCCGAGGCGCAGCCATCCGAGACGCCTGCGCACGCTCCCGCGAGCGGGCTCCAACTGGTCCTCGCCGCTCATCCGGGCGCCTGCGCGTAGGCGCATCACGCCGCGCAGGTCCTCCCGCGCGGTCGCGACGATCTGTACGCGCGAGTCGAGATCCTCGACCCACCGCACGGGGACCCCATGGATCGAGAGCTTGCGCTGCTGGGCGAGATAGAGCAACTCGGTGTCGAAGAACCAATCATCGTCCTGAACGTCGTCGAGCAGCCCCTGGAGCACCTCGGAGCGACCGGCCTTGAAGCCGCACTGCGCGTCGGAGAACGTGACGCCGAGCAGCGCGCGCAGCAGCACGTTGTATCCGCGCGAGATCACCTCGCGCCGCAGCCCGCGCGTGACGTCGGCGCCGGGCGCCAGCCGCGAGCCGATCGCGAGGTCGCCGCGACCCTCGAGCAGCGGCGTGAGCAGGTCGTCGAGCGCGGCGAGATCGGTCGACAGGTCGACGTCCATGTAGGCGAGCACCGCCGCATCGCTGCGACTCCATGCGCAGCGCAGCGCGTGGCCGCGGCCCTTGCGGTCGAGGTAGAGCACCTCGACGCCGTCGAGCTCCTGCGCGAGCGAGCGTGCGACATCGAGCGTCGCGTCGGTGCTCGCGTTGTCGGCGATCGTGATCCGAAACGAGAAGTCGAACGTCTTGATCAGATGAGCATGCAGCGTTCGCACGCCGTGGTCGAGCGCGAGCTGCTCGTTGTATACGGGGATGACGACTTCGACAGTGTTCATGTCACCGATCGTGCAGCGCGTGGGTGCGAGCGCCGCGCGCGTAGCCTGAGAGCTCGCTGAGCACCACCTCGCCCGGCGGCTCGAGCACCTCGTGCGACCCGTCGTCGAACACGATCACGCCGCCGCCCGGTAGCCATCCCCGCGCCCTGGACGGCCCGCTGAGCAGCGCCGCCTTGGCGCGGATCTCGGCCGTTAGAGCGCTCGGCGCGAGCGCCGTCACCTGCACGATCCCGGTGAACGCCGGGGTGCCGGTGGACGGGTCGAGCAGATGATGCGCCGGGCGTCCGTCCGCGTCGAGCCAGCTTCGGCGGCCGATGCCGCTCGTCGCAACGCCCGTACGCCGCAGGTGAAACGTGTGCACCGTGCGCCCGTCGAACGGGCTTTCGACGTCGATCGCGCGCGAGAGGGCAGCCGAGCCGCCGATCGAGAGGTCGCCGGCGCAGTCGATCGCAACGCTCGCGTGGCTCGCCAGCCGCTCGGCGAGCACGTCCGCGAACAGCCCCTTCGCCAGCCCGCCGCTGTCGAGCTTGACTCCGGGAGGGCGCGAGACGAGGCCGCGTGCGAGATCGGACTCGATCGACCGCCACGCGCGCGACGGGTGTCCGCTCGCGCGTTTGCGCGGCGGCGCCAGCTCGAGCGCCAGCGCAAGCGGCACCGGCTCGCCGAGGTCCGTCGCGTACCCCGCGCGCTCGATCTGCTCGACGAGCGTCGCGTCGACCAGGCCATCCGTCTGCGACGCCGCAAGGCGCAGGCTCTGCGCCAGGCGCGCCATCAGCGGGCTGACCGCAACCGAGCGGCGCGGATGGTCGTTCAGCCGCGTCAGCTCGCTGTCGGGGGCAAACCGCGAGAAGCTCTCATGCCAATCCTCCAGCCGCCGGCGGACGAGCTCGACCGCGTCGCGCGCCGAGCCCTCGCGGCCGGCTCCGGTCACGAGCGCGGCGCACGACGAGCCGAAGCAGTCGAAGCGTTCGCCGACCTCGCCCACGCCGTTCACGACTGCGACGTGGTCACCGAGCTGCCGGCTTCGCCGCCGCCGCTCGAACCCGAGCTGCTCGATTCGCTGCCGCTCGAACCGCTGCCGCTCGATTCCGAGCCGGTCGAGCCCGAGCTGCCCGATTCGGTGGCGCTCGATTCCGTTGCGCTCGAGCCCGAGCTGCTCGTTTGCGCGCCGGCGGATTCCGTGGCGCTGGATTCGGTGGCGCTCGATCCCGCGCTGCTCGAGCCCGTGGTACTCGATCCCGCGCTGCTCGATTTCGTGGCGCTCGCTCCGGCGCTGCTCGACTTCGTGGCGGTCGGCTTCTTAGCGCTCGCGGCTTTGGCCGTTTGGCTCGAGCCGGCCGTGCTCGATTTCTTGGCGCTCGCGACTTTGGCCGATTTGCTCGAGCCGCTCGTGCTCGTGGCTTTCGACTTCGCCGAGAGCGAGGGGTCGTGGCCGGACGCGAGCTGCTCGTAGACGACCAGGAAGAGCGTGCAGAACAGCACGGCCGCCAGCGCCGCGACCGAGCGGCGGATCCGTCGCGTGCGCTGTGCGAGGGCGGCGCGCTTGCTCTGCGCCGCCGCCCGGGCCGCGCGCGGCGGCTGCGGGCGATCAGACGGATGGGCGACTGGGGCTGCGACGGTGGGGGTCATGTCCACTCCTTCTCTGTCGTGAGGTTCGCTCGGCGTGAGCGCTTGGCGTGAGTCTCGGCGGCAGCCGTGGGAGTGCGCTGGCGTCAGCCTGAGAGCTCGCTGAGCGCGCTCGGCTAGCTCGACGGGCCGAGTGCGCCGGCGCGCGTGGCGGCCGCGCCTGGCGCAACCGATCGCGACCGAGCGGCCTGGATCCACCGCACCGTGAGCAGGCAGAGTGCGGGGAGCACGACGATCGTGGTCATCGCCAAGAACCACGCTTGACCTGCGTCGGTGCCCTCGCCGAGCGAGTGCACGATCCCGAGGATCCACGCGAGCGCGGTGAACCGGTGCAACACCCGCCAGCGCTGGACGCCGATCCGCGCTCGCGCGTAGTAGGACACGCCGAGCACGAGCATCGCCCAGAAGGCGACGATGCCGATCGTCGTCCACGCCGTCTCATAGCCGCTGACGAACGGGACGCTCACGTCGGCGAGGCTCGGGTGCAGGAACGGGTCGCCGAGCAGCGTCAGGCCGTGGACGGCAAGCGCGGCCAGCGTTGCGAGCGAGAGCGCCTCGTGGGTCACGCGCAGGTCGGGCCAGCGCCGTTTGAGCACGCGCCCACCCATCAGCAAGCCGACGCACACCGAGACGCTGGAGAGGATCAGCGCCACGCTGCCGGCCGCGCGGCTGACGATCCAGTAGAGGTGCGGCCCGGTCGCCGTCGCCAGCGTGCCGGCGAGGTGCGTGAGCGAGAGCGACATCGGACGGGACCCGGAGCGGCTGCGCTAGGCGTTTGCCTGGCTGGAGATCGACGCCCCGCTGCGCACCGGCTGCCGGCTTGCGCGCACGGAGCGCGGCTGGCGCTCGTAGACGACCTGCTGCTCGGGTGCGGTCGCCTGGACGGAGGCGACGTGCGGGGTCAAGCGCGCTGCTCGCGACATGACATAGGCCAACCCCGCCAGCAGCGAGATGTCGGCGATTACGTTGATTGCGATGACGAGCGAAAGGGACATTGTCGGGCTCCTTGGGTTCGTTTTCGATCTCGCTGCAGTGTCGAAAACCAGCCTGGGCCGAGCGTGTGGCGATCCTGAGAGAACCCTGAGACCGAGGGGCGCCCGCAGCGTGTCGGCGGCCGACGGGGCCGCGTCAACGCGCGGGGTCAGGCGGGCGGCGGCGTCGCGTCGCCGTCGGCTTCACGCGTCTTTGGCAGCACGACGGCGAACACCGCGCCGCCGCCGTCTGCGTTGCCCGCGCTGACGCGCCCGCCGTGCATGTCGACGATCGTGCCGACGATCGACAGGCCGAGGCCGGCGCCCCCCCGGCCGCGCTCGCGCCCTCCCTCCGCGCGCCAGAAGCGATCGAACAGGCGCTCGGGCGCGCCGTCGGGCAGCCCGGGACCGTGGTCGCGCACGGTCAGCGTCACCGTCTGCTCGTCCGCGGCGACCGACACGTCGATCGGCGTTCCCGGCGGCGTGTGCACGAGTGCGTTGCGCAACAGGTTGGCGAGCACCTGGCGCAGGCGATGCGCGTCGCCCGAGACGACCGCCGCGGCTGGCGTGTCGAGCGCGATCGCACGATCGGGCGCGATCGCGTGCGCGTCCTCGACCGCGTCGCGCGCGAGCACCACCACGTCGACGGGAGCGCGCACAAGCTCGGGCGCCTCATCCAGGCGCGCGAGCGTGAGCAGGTCATCGACGAGCACGCCCATCCGCTCGGACTCGTCCTCGATCCGGCGCATCGCCGTCCTCATGTCGGCCTCGTCGCGCGTGGCGCCCATCCGAAACAGCTCGGCGTATCCGCGAATCGACGCGAGCGGCGTGCGCAGCTCGTGCGACGCGTCGGCGAGGAACTCGCGCAGCCGGTCTTCGCTGGCCTGCCGTTGGGCGAACGCCTGCTCGAGCCGCTCGAGCATCGCGTTGAGCGCCAGCCCAAGGCGGCCGACCTCGGTGCGCGGCGTCGCCGGGCTGACCCGTCGCGACAGCTCGCCCGCGGCGATCTGCCCGGCGGTGACCTCGATCCGATCGAGCGGGCGCAGCCCGAGGCGCACGACGTAGAACGCGCTCGCGCCCAACGCCAGCAGGACGCCGGCGATCACGAGCGCCTCGACCACCAGCAACCGGCTGAGCGTCTGGTTGACGTCGCTGAGCGGGACGGCGACCACCGTGACCCCGCTGTCCTCGGGGTCGCGTTGCGCGTACGCGCGATAGCTCAGCGCCGACGATCCGACCGAGCCGACCGTGAAGAACTCATTCAGCGGGACCTTCGCCGGGATCCTCGGCGCCGCCGGCGTCGCTTCGTTGGGGCTGTATTTGATCAGCGTCGACCCGAGCACTCTGTTGGACGCGTCGCGGCGTTGCCCATACGTGCCCGGGGGAAGGCTGACGGGGGGCCGCCCATGGCCCGTCGGACCACCGCCGCCGCCGTCGGGCGAGCGCTGGTCGCCGCCGGCGAGCGGGCCAGGGCCGGACGGACGAAACCCCTCGTTGTCGAGCAGCTGCGACAGCGCGACGCGCGCGGCCGTCGCCTCCTGATCGACGCGTCCGAGCAGGAACGATCGCTGCTCGGCATACGTCACGGCCGCGAGCGCGATCAGCCCGGCGGCGGCGAGCACGAGCACGCTCGCCAGCACGCGCGCGCGCAGTGACGACATCAACGCTTGGGCGCCTGCAGCGCGTAGCCGACGCCGCGCACCGTCCGGATCAGCGACGGCCCATGCGCGTCGAGCTTCTTGCGCAGATAGCTGATGTACGTCTCCAGCACGCGCCCGTCGCCGCCGAAGTCGTAGTTCCACACGTGATCGAGCAGCTGCGCGCGCGTCATCACGCGGCGGGGGTTGAGCATCAGGTAGCGCAGCAGCCGGTATTCGGTGGCGGTCAGCTCGATCTGCTCCCCAGCGCGCGTGACCTCGTGGGACTCCTCGTCGAGCTCGAGATCCTCGAACACCAGGCGGACCGACTCGGCGTCCGCCTGCCCGACCCGGCGCAGGATCGTGCGAATCCGCGCGACGAGCTCCTCGAGGCTGAACGGCTTGGTCATGTAGTCGTCGCCCCCGCCGGTCAGGCCGCGCAGCTTGTCCTCGGTGGTGTCGCGTGCGGTCAAGAAGATGATCGGCAGCCCGGCCCGCTGGGCGCCCAGGCGCGCAGCGACGTCGAAGCCCTCCATGTCTCCCAGCATCACGTCGAGCACCATCAGGTGGGGTTTGAAGCTGCTCACCGCCGCGAGCGCCTGGCGTCCGGATGCCGCGGTCTCGACGGTGAAGCCGTTGAAGCGCAGGGCCATCGTGACGACCTCGGCGATGTTCGGCTCGTCGTCGACGACCAGCACGCGCGTGCCGTTCGCCGCGTCGGGTGTCGTGCTGTCGGTGGTCATCGATTTCGTGGTGATGCGCGCGATCGGTTCTCAGCTGTCGCGAGCATCATCGCGCCGCGGCGTGAGAGCGCGTGGGCAGAAAGCTGGGAACTTGCTGAGAACGCTACGAGCGCGCGAGGACGACGCGCGTGTCGGCGCGCAGCCACGCCGCCACGGCCAGCGCGGCGGACACGAGCAGCACCGCGGGCCACGCGCCGATCGCTCGCGCGAGCACGTGCGAAAGGACGAATGCCGCGAACCCCGCGCAGCCGAGCACAACGGCCGTGCGCGCGTCGTTTCGGCGCGCCCACTCGCGGATGCACCAGACGCCGCCGGCCGCGAGCACGACGCCGCCGAGCGGGCGCGAGCCGGTGCCGACCGCCACGGCGTAGCCCGCGATCAGCGAGCCGGCCGCGACCGGTGCTGTCGGAGTCGAACGCACGCGCGCCAGCGTAGCGCCGAGCGAGCTCGCTGGGGCCACCCGCTGCTGGACGATTCGCTCGCGCTCACGCGCCGCTCGACTGCGCCCACAGGTTGACCCCGCCCTCCTCGGCGTGCCGGTCGATCTCGGCGAGCTCGTCGGCGTCGAAGTCGGGGTGCTCCAGCGCGGCCACGTTCTGCTCGAGCTGGTTGACGCTGCTCGCGCCGAGCAGCGCCGACGTGACGCGCTCGTCGCGCAGCGCCCACACGATCGCCAGCTGCGCGAGCGACTGCCCGCGGCGTTTGGCGATCTCGTTGAGCGCGCGGACGTGTTCGAGGTTCTGCTCGCTGAGCATGTCCTCGGAGAAGTAGTTGCCGCGTCGCACGCGCGAATCCGCGGGCACGCCGTCGAGGTAGCGGTCGGTGAGCATCCCCTGCGCGAGCGGCGAGAAGACGATCGCGCCGATGCCGTCGCGCTGGAGCAGGTCGAGCAGCTCGGGCTCGATCCACCGATTGAGCATCGAGTACGACGGCTGGTGGATCAAAAGCGGCGTGCCGAGCTCGCGCAGCACGTCCACGGCCTCTTTCGTGCGCTGAGGCCCGTACGAGGAGATCCCGACGTAGCGCGCCTTGCCGCTGCGCACGGCGTAGTCGAGCGCGCCCATCGTCTCGCGCAGCGGCGTCCTTGGATCGAACCGGTGCGAGTAGAAGATGTCGACGTGCTCGACGCGCATCCGCGCGAGGCTCTGGTCGAGGCTGCCGAGCAGGTACTTGCGCGAGCCCCACTCGCCGTACGGGCCCGGCCACATGTCATAGCCGGCCTTCGTCGAGATCACGAGCTCCTCGCGGTACGGCGCGAGGTCCTCGGCGAAGATCCGTCCGAAGTTCAGCTCGGCGCTGCCGTACGGCGGGCCGTAGTTGTTGGCCAGGTCGAAGTGCGTGATCCCCAGATCGAACGCGCGCCGAAGGATCGCGCGGCTGTCGCGCAACGGGCGATCGTCGCCGAAGTTCTGCCACAGCCCGAGCGAGATGGCCGGCAGCTGCAGCCCGCTGCGTCCACAGCGCCGATACGGCATCGCCTCGTAGCGGTCGTCCGCCGCCAGGTACCGCGTCGGCCCGAGCTCGGCGTTGTAGGGCACGGCGTCCAAGTATTCCACCCGCGCCCGGCCGGCGCTTGCGTGCGGGCGCAAGCGGCCGCGCCACGAACCAGCGCCGCCGCCCGCCCCGATCCGCCCCGCGAGGTCGAGTCGCCGTGCGGCGCTGCGCAGGCAGTCGCCGCCGTCTTCTCATCGATTCATATTCCTATCTGGTAATATGTTCTGCGTGACCGCTTACACGGCCGTCGCAGAGCCCCACCGCCGCCAGATCCTTGACCTGCTGCGAGCGGGCGAGCGCTCGGTCGGCGAGCTCGTCGGTCGGATCGGGCTGAGCCAGCCCGGCGTCTCCAAGCACCTCAAGGTGCTCCGCGACGCCGGGCTCGTCGACGTCCGCCCCGACGGCAAGCAGCGCTGGTACGGCCTGCGCGCGCAGCCGCTAGCCGAGCTCGACGAGTGGCTGCTGCCCTACCGCGAGTACTGGTCCGGACGTCTCGACGCGCTCGAAACCCATCTGGAGGAGAACCCGGCATGAACGATCCGACACCGCTTACCCTCGATCGGCGCCCCGACGGCGCGACGCTGCGCCTGCAGCGCCGCTACGACCATCCGCCCGAGCGCGTCTGGCGCGCGATCACCGACCCCGACGAGCTGCGCCACTGGTTTCCGCAGGGGGAGCCCCTGCACGTGCTCGAGCGCGACGAGCCGCGCCTGCTGCGTGGGACGTGGTTCGGCGACGAGCTGCGCTTCGAGCTCCGCCCCGACGGCCACGGCTGCGTGCTCAGCTTCAGCCACTCCTTCGCTCAAGGCGAGAAGGCCGCGCGCGACGGCGCCGGGTGGGACCGATGCTTCGCGCGCTTCGACGCGCTGCTCGCGGGACAGCCGATCGGCGAGAGCGAGTCCCTGCGCGAGTGGCCCGCGGCGCACGAGCGCTACGCAGAGCGTTTTGGCGTCGACCCCGAGCTCGGGCGCAAGGCCTTCGCCGAACATCAGCCGCAGCAGTAGCGGGACGCCGGCGCGCCGCTCGCGCCGGCGTCCGCGGTCCTACAGGTTGACCGACGCCATCCCCGCCTCGTCGTAGCGTTCGCCGGCGGCGCGGGGCAGCTCGGCGTCGATCCGTTCGAGATCGTCGGCCGTCAGCTCGATGTCAGCGGCCGCCGCGTTCTCTTCGAGATAGGTGCGGCGCTTGGTCCCCGGGATCGGGACGAGGTCGTCGCCCTGCGCGAGCACCCACGCGAGCGCAAGCTGCGCCGGCGTCACGCCCTTGTCCTGCGCGATCTGCGCCACCTTCGCCGCGAGCTTCAGGTTGGCGTCGAGGTTCTCCCCCGTGAAGCGCGGCCCGTGGCGGCGGAAGTCGTTCTCGTCGAGGTCGTCCAGCGATTTGAAACGACCCGACAGAAAGCCGCGGCCGAGCGGCGAGTACGGGACGAAGCCGATCCCCAGCTCGCGACACGTCGGCAACACCTCCGCCTCGGGGTCGCGCGTCCACAGCGAGTACTCCGTCTGCACCGCCGTGACCGGATGAACCGCGTGCGCGCGGCGGATCGTCTCCGGCGCAGCCTCCGACAGGCCGATGTGCAGGATCTTGCCCTGCGCGACCAGCTCGGCCATCGCGCCGACCGTCTCCTCGATCTCCACCTTCGGATCGACGCGGTGCTGGTAGTACAGGTCGATCCGATCGGTTTTCAGCCGCTCCAGCGAGCCCTCGACCGACGTTCGCACGTGCTCGGCCGAGCCGTCGAGCGGCCCGAGCGTCGACATGTCGCCCGCCTTGGCGTGATCCGTCCGCCTCGCGAACTTCGTCGCGATCACGTACTCGTCGCGGTGGCCCGCAACCGCTCGCCCGACAAGCTGCTCGTTCGTCAACGGTCCGTACAGCTGCGCCGTGTCGATGAAGTCGATCCCGAGCTCGAGCGCACGCCGGATCGTCGCGATCGCCTCGCCCTCGTCGGCCGAGCCGTAGAACGCCGACATGCCCATGCACCCGAGCCCCAGCTCCGATACCTCGAGATCCGCCAGTTTGCGCCTGTCCATCGCTTGTCCAGCCTTTCCTCGCGATTTCCCCTGCCTCGTCCTTCCGCCAGGCCACGATACGAACGCGCCCGCGCCCGCGACCCGGTCCACGCGACGTGACGCTGCGCCGTCCGCCCTAGCTCGGCGCCGGGCCGAGGTCCAGGATCCGTTCGGTGGCCGCGTCGCGCGCCCCGTCGAAGTACCTCGCGAGGACGTCGTGACACGGCGTCTGCTCCTCCTGCGCCGCGCGCGCGAACAACGTCATCGAGGAGTGCAGCTTGAGCGTGTCGACCGCGCCGAACACATCCTGAGCGCTGGCCACCTGCAGCTCGCTGACGATCCGGGCGCACTCGAGCAGCCGCGTGCCGAGCACCGGGTGCTCCAGGTACGCCCTCGCCTCGTCGATCGACGCGATCGCGTAGCGCTGCGACATCGCGCTCGCGCCGAGACCGGCGACCTGCGGGAACACGAACCACATCCAGTGACTGCGCTTGCGCCCGGCGCGCAGCTCCGCGACCGCGCGCGCATACGTGCCCGCGTCCTCCTGCGCGAGCACGAAACGGTCCAGCTCGAGCGTGGCGCTCATCGTCCACCACGATAGGACTCGCGACCGATCGGCGGTACGCTGAACTCGTTCGTCGCAGCTTGCAGCACGATCCGGGAGGCTCGGTGAAGCTGGCGTTCACAACGACGGTGGCGGTGGCGGTGGTGCTGTTCGCCGCGAGCATGCTCGGGGTCGCAGTCGCCGAAGCGCCCACCGTGACGCCGCTGCGCACGATCGCCGTGCAGGGCGTCGCCAACCTGCCGATCGGGCAGAACGACAATGTCCAGGCTGCAACCGCCGTCTACCGCGAAGCGATGGCCGCCGCCGTTGGCGACGGCCAGAGCAAGGCGAGCTTCCTCGCCGGCAAGGTCAGTGCCTCGCTCGGGCCTGTGCAGACCGTCGCCGAAGAAGGCGGCTACATCTCCTGTCGTGGAGGCGGCGAAACGGGCTACGCCGAATACGAAGGAGAACAGCCCGACTTCGGATCGGCGCCACGGCCCGGCGTGGTCGCGGGAGTCGCGGCGCCGTTGCGCGCGCCGGCAGCTCGTCCGGTGCAGCGGGTCAAACGCAAGAAGCGCAAGTCGCCGGCCGCCCACAAGGCGACTGCCGGGAGCTGCACGCTGACCGCGCAAGTCTCGATTGTGTACACGATCGCGTAGCTGAGCGGGTCGGCTCAGCCGACCGCCTCGCCGCCTTACCTCGCGCGATCTAGACGCTTGAGAGGATGAGGCGATGGGGGCCTCGGCTTCGTCTCACATGCTGCGCGTTCGCGAAGCGACCGCCCGCGACGCAGCCGCGTGCGCGGCGATCTATCAGCCGTACGTGACCGACACCGCGATCACGTTCGAGGCCGACCCGCCGTCGCCGGAGCAGATGGCCGAGCGGATCAACGCGGCGCTGCAGCGCCACGCGTGGCTCGTGCTCGAAGACGACGGACGCGTCGTCGGCTACGCCTACGGCGGCGCGTTCAACGCGCGCGCCGCCTACCGCTGGGCGTGCGAGGTCAGCGTGTACGTGGAGGTCGGCCGCCGCCGCACCGGCGCCGGCAGGATGCTCTACGAAGCGCTGCTGCGCCTGCTGGCCGAGCGCGGCTACCGCGTCGCCGTCGCCGGCATGACGCTCCCCAACGACGCGAGCGGCGCGCTGCACCGTGCGCTCGGCTTCGAGCCGGTCGGCACGTACCGGCGGATCGGCTTCAAGCACGGCGCGTGGCACGACGTCGCGTGGATGCAACGCGCGCTTGGCGGTGGTGGCGACCCGCCGGCGGAGCCGAGCTAGTCGAGCAGCGCCTCGTCGGCGAGCGGCTCATCATCGAGCGACTCGCCTGAGCGCTCGCGCAGGGCGCGCGCGATGCGCCCGCCGAGCGCACCGAGGAACATGCCGGCGATCGCGTCGATCACGATCAACAGCGGCGGGAACCCGCCGAGGGAGACCTTTGCGGTCGTTCCGGCGATCGCGTGCGCGAGGAGCACGCCGAGGCCGAACAGCGCGCCGCCGACGAGCCCGCGGTCGGCGCCACCCCAGCCGTCCTGGTGCTCGAGCCCGGCGAGCACGCCGCCGATCGCTGCGAGCACAGACAGCCCCCAGTAGCCACCGGCTGAGACGCCCAGCACGACCCCGACGATGCTGCCGAACAGCAACGGCACGAAACCGCCGGCGACGATCTGAAACGGCCGCGGCCGATCGCGAAACAGGGTTGGCGTGCGCATGGCTCCTCCTCAGAGCTCGACCCGGCCGACGGCCGGAGCGTGCTCGCTCAGCGTACCTGGACTCAGCCGCGCTGGCACGCGGGGTCGCCCGGGGTCGCCCGGCCTCGGACATTGGTCGAATCCGCAGCGAACCGGCGTCGCTCCGTCCCCGCCACGAGTATTCTCCAATGTGACTCTGTGGCTGCCCATTCGGGGCGGCCTATGAAAGGGGGACCATTGGGTTCCATCGCACCGCAAGGCGCGGCCGTGCCCGCCGTAGCCAGCTCGCCCCAGTTTCAATCCGAAGACCCGTCCGCGGGCGCCGACGAAACCAGCGATCGCGCGTTGCACGAACTGCTCGCGCCTTACGCCAAGGCGCACGACGGCCGCGCGATGTGGACCCTCGCGACTTCGGTCGTTCCCTACCTCGCGCTGTCATTCGCGATGTACCTGGCACTCCGTGTCTCGGACCTCCTCGTGGTCGCGCTCGCCTTTCCGACCGCCGCGTTCCTCGTTCGCACGTTCATCGTGTTCCACGACTGCTCGCACGGCTCGTTCGTGAAATCCAAGCGTCTGAACGCGTGGATCGGGATGGCAACCGGGCTGCTGCTGTACTCGCCGTTCTTGCGCTGGAAGCACGACCACGCCGTCCATCACGCGACCTCGGGCGACCTCGAGCGGCGCGGCGTCGGCGACGTGCGGACGTTGACCGTCGGCGAATATGCAGCGCTGTCTCCGCGCGGCCGGATCGGCTACAGGCTGCTGCGCAACCCGCTCGTGATGTTCGGGATCGGGCCGATCGTCGCGATGATGATCGGGCCGCGGATCGTCGCCAAGGGCGCGCGCCCGCGAATGCGCCGCAGCGTCTTGTGGACGAACGCCGCGCTCGCGCTGCTCGTCGGCGGTGTCTGCTGGCTGATCGGCTGGCAGGACTACCTCGTCGTCTGCGGTTTGCCGGCGCTGCTCGCCGGCTCGGCCGGCATCTGGCTGTTCTACGTCCAGCATCAGTTCGAGGACGCCTACTGGGAGAACGGCGAGAGCTGGAGCTACGCCGACGCCGCGCTGAAGGGCAGCTCGTTCCTGAAGCTCCCGCGCGTGCTGCAGTTCTGCAGCGGCAACATCGGCTACCACCACGTCCACCACCTCAGCGCGCGGATCCCCAACTACAACCTGCAGCGGGCGCACGACGAGAATCCGATGCTGCAGGCGGTGCCGACGCTGTCGCTGTGGGATGGCGCTCGCGCGGTGACGCTGAAGCTGTGGGACGAGGACGCCAAGCGCCTGGTCTCCTTCGGGCACGTTCGCCGCTCGGCGCGGACCTGAGCGACGGCTCAGACGCGCTGGGCGAGCGCCGGCGCGTTGGCTAGCGCTTCTCGAACACCAGCCGGTAGTGGTCGAGCAGCTCGCGTTCGAAGCACACCTTGTTGGCGCTGACGCCGGATGCGAACGCGAGCCGGAAGTCAGGGCTGGTCAGATAGCGCGGAACGAGCGCCAGCTTGAGCAGCGACTTGCGCACGCTGCGCCGTCCGATCCGCGCGTTCCATTGAGTGATCGTCTCGATGTAGTCCAGGCGACCACTGACGCTCGACACCAGGCTGAAGGCCGGCTCGGCGCACCGCACGACCTGCTCCTGTCCCCACGGCAGCCACGATCCCGGGAACTGACGCGAGAGCAGCGCGAGATACCACGCGTCGGTGTCCTTCGGCGGTAGCTGCTCGAGCGCCGCGACGGCCTCCTCGGGCGAGATCATCCTGCGTCCGTAGACCATCGTCTGCAGGTACAGACGCCCGCCCTGGGGCAGCACGCTCGCGAGCCGCTCGAAGATCGAGCGATAGAGATCCTCCTGGCGCCCCGCGCGGTAGTCGTCGGGCGAGCAGAAGTGCTCGAACGCACCGAGGCTGACTACGGCGTCGAACGCGCCGAACCGCTCGCGCGTCAGTTCACGGCCGTCGAACAGATGCACGTCGAGGCCGTGGCGACGACACGCCGCCAGCTGCGCCGATGAGAGCGTCACACCGACCCCGACGCCCCCCTGGCGGCGGACGAAGTCCAGCAGCGCCCCCCAGCCGCAGCCGATGTCGATCACGCGCCGCCCGGGCGCGAGGCCGATCTGCTCGGCGATGTACTCGTGCTTGCGCCGCTGGGCCTGCTCGAGCGTCAGCGAGAAGTCGCCGTCGTACTTCGCGCCGCTGAAGTCGGCCAGCTCGCCCATGCTCAGGCGAAACACGCGGTCGGTCAGCGAGTACGTGAAGTCGATGTCTCCCCGGTCGGCCACCGTCTAGTCCCAGCGCGGCAGGCCGCGCGCCGACGTTCGCCTCACCGGCCGAGCTCGTCGGCATCGTGCTCGACCGCCGTCGACTCGACGTCGGCGTGCGGGCGCTGGCGTGCCCCGGGCGCAAAGCGATTGGTCGTGGCCGCGAAGCTCATCGCCCGACGCGCGAACCCCCGCGACATCCGGTCGCGCACAAGCGCACGTGTCGGGCGCAACAACAACAAGATTCCAACCGCCGCGGTGACGAACCCCGGAACGGCGAGCAGCGCTGCGCCGATGAATCCGAGCGCGCCGTCGACCGCGGCAGCCCCCGCTGGGCGACCTTGCGATACGGCGAGCGACACCTGCGCGATCGCCGCGCGCCCCTCGACGCGCAGAAGCTGGATTCCCGCGATCGAGCTCCCGAGCAACAACACCAGGGCGGCCAGCAAGCCGATCGCGTGGGCGACCTCGACGAAGGTGACAACCTCGACGACGGGAACAACGATCAGCGCGAGCACGAACATCTCGAGACCCAGGTTACGCGGCCGTGGCCGAGCGACCACCGCCGGTCGCGCGGATCGTCGACTGCGGCGCCACTCGTTCCTATAGGGTCGGCCCATCCGACGCTATGCGCTGCTAGCCGCCTCGATCATCGCGTCCGCAGCAAGCGGCGCGCTGACGCTCGCGCCGTCCGCGACTGCAGCGCGCGTCGTTCGAATCGGCGTGACCGGCCCGATGTCGGGGCCGGAAGCGTCGACGGGTCTGGACATGCTGCACGGAGCGCAACTGGCGGCAGCGCAGGTCAACGCCGGCGGCGGCGTGCTCGGGCGACGCGTAGTGCTCGTGGCGGGCGATGATCGCGCCGACCCGACAACGGGAGCGAGCGTTGCCCGTCGGCTCGTGCGCGGGGGCATAGGCGCGGTGATCGGCCCGTTCAACTCATCCGTCGGTCTTCAGGCGCTGCCGATCTACCGCTCGGCCGGCGTGCCGATCCTGCGCCTGACGTCGGCGAGCGCGACCGAAGGGTTCGGGGTGACGACGCAGCCGATGGTCACCCAGATCGCGCCCGTCGAGCAGGCGGAGCTGACCGGCGTCCTGCACGCCCACAGCGTGGCGGTGCTCTACGACCCGTCCACGTACACCGCCGCGATCGCCACGCAGCTCGCTGGCTCGCTCGCGGGCGCTGGGGTCGCGGTGCCGGTGAAAACGGCGCTCGATCCAATGGCAGGCAGCGCACAGGTCGAACAGGCTCTGCAGACGGTCGCATCCGCGCGCCCGGACGTGACCTACCTGGCGATGTACGGACCGCAGGGCGGCGCGATCGCCGCGCGCATCGCCACGACGCCGCACTCCTACGGGCGCTGCTTCGTCGACCTCGCCGCTCAGGGGCCGAGCTTCGTCGGCGCCGCGGGCGCGGCGGCGGCGCGCTGCCTGAACAGCGGCGTCCCCAGCGGCACCCAGCTTCCCGGCGGCAGGTCCTACACGCGCGCTTATCGCACGCGCTTTCACCAGAGCCCCGGGACCTGGGGCGCGTTTGCTTACGACTCGCTCGGCATGCTCGTCTCCGCCGTTCAGCGCACGCACCGCTTCAGCGGGCCGAAGCTGCTCGGCGCGTTGGGGCACACGCGCGGCTTTCGCGGCGTGACCGGAACGACGACGATCCTCCCGTCGAGCGGCAACCGGGTCAACCCGCCCGTGGTGATCCTCGACGTCAGCGCCGGCGGGCGCTACACGGTCAACCGCGCCTGGGCGAGCTTCGCCGGCTATCCGCGGGGCTGACCAGCAGCGCCTCCGAGCGAGCGAATCTCACAGCGCGGGACGGCTCGCGGGCGTACTGTGCAAGGCACTCAACGAGCCGGAGGAGAAGAGGATGGCAACCATCGAGCAACGCACGCCCGACGCGATCGACGACGACGCCGCGATCGCTGAGCTGCACGAGATCGTCGAGCGCCAGCGCGCGGCCTTTCTCGCCGACCCGTTCCCCTCGCTGCAGGAGCGCCAAGGCCTGCTCGGCGCGCTCGCCGGGATGCTGATCGCCAATCGCACGCAGATCCAAGACGCGCTGAGCAACGACTTCGGCATTCACCCGGCGATCGCCGCCGACCTGATCGAAGTTCTCGGCCCGGCCGGCCGGGCCGTGTTCGCGGCCGAACAGCTGGAGAGCTGGATGGCCAGCGAGCCGCGCGCCGCCGACCCCGCGCTGTACGGCTCGGGGCGCGCCTTCGTCCAGCCGCAGCCGAAGGGCGTCATCGGCAACATCGTTCCGTGGAACTTTCCCTTCGACCTCTCTGTCGGTCCGCTGATCGAGATGCTCGCCGCCGGCAACCGCGTGGTGATCAAGCCGTCGGATTACACGCCGGCGTGCGCGGCGCTGTTGCGCGAGATGGTCCACGAGACGTTCGATCGCGATCGGGTGGACGTGGCCGTCGGCGGGTTGGCGCTGGCGCGCGCGTTCACGAGCGTTCGCTGGGACCACCTGCTGTACACCGGCAGCCCGGCGATCGGCCGCGAGATCGCGATGGCCGCTGCCGAGCAGCTGGTACCGGTCACGCTCGAGCTCGGCGGCAAGTGCCCGGCGATCATCTCCGACGACAGCATCGACGCCGAGTCGATCAAGCAGGTGATCGGCGCGAAGGCGATCAAGAACGGCCAGATGTGCATCTCGGTCGACTACTGCCTCGTGCCGAGGGCGCGCCTGGAGGACTTCGCGGCGCTCGCGGCGGAGTACGCACGGGAATCGATGCCCGGCTACTGCCAATCATCGAGCTGCACCGGGATCATCTCAGCCCGCCACATGCTGCGGATCGAAGCGATGCTCGAGGACGCGCGGGCGCGCGGTTGTGACGTTCGTGGACTGGAGGAGCCCGACGAGCTCGATCCGAACACGCGGCAGTTGCCGATCTCGCTCGTGATCGACCCGCCGGACGATCTCGCTCTGATGCGGGAGGAGATCTTCGGGCCGATCCTTCCGATCAAGGCCTACGACTCGCTCGACGAAGCGGTCGAGTACGTCAACGCCGGGGAGCGCCCGCTCGCGCTGTACGTGTTCACCAAGGACGAGCAGCTCGGCGCAGACGTCCTGCGCCGCACGACGTCCGGGGGCGCGTGCGTTAATTCGGTGGCGGCGCACGGCGCGTTGGCGTCGTTGCCGTTCGGCGGGATCGGCCAGAGCGGGTCCGGGCGACACCACGGGATTGACGGCTTCCGCGAGTTCTCAAACCCCCGTGGCGTGTTCATCCGCGGCGAGGGCGACATGATCGAGGCCTTCGCGCCGCCGTACGGGCCGACGGCTCAGGCGATCGTCGACGCGGCGTTCGCCGGCGGGGCCTGACCGATACCGCTCGACGCGGACATGTGACGCGCCGCAGCCTCATCGGGGCGACGGCGCGTCGCGCAAGACCTAAGCCGGAGACGGCCGGCGGCTCGCGAGCTGACCGGCCAATCGCATCGCCCGCGGCACCCGGCGCGCGAGCGCAACGGCGACGCGATCGGACGGGCGCATGTGCGCCGCGGCCCCGTCGAGCTCGGCGCGTGGCGCGCGCTCCTCGCCCAGGGCGTACAGGCGCCACGAGCCGGGCACGCCCTTCAGCTCGTGCTCGCCGCGGTCGCTGAACTGCATGCCCGAGCCGACGACGAGCTCCTTGACGGTGGACGACACGACGATCTCGCCCGGACGCGCCAGCGCGCTCACGCGAGCGCCGATGTGGACCGCCAGGCCGCCGAGGTCGTCGCCGATCGCCTCGCACTCGCCCGTGTGGATCCCGCTGCGCAGCTCGATTCCAAGCTCGGCGACGAGCTGACGCAGCGACTCAGCGCACCGCATCGCGGTCGCCGGCCCGTCGAACGCCGACAACGCGCCGTCGCCGATGTGCTTGACGACGCGACCGCCGTGCTCGTTGACGACGCTCTGAACGAGCGCGTCGTGGCGCTCGAGCAGCTCGCGCCAGGCACCGTCGCCGAGCTCGGCCGCCCGGCTCGTCGAGCCGACGATGTCGGTGAACATCAAGCTCGTCAGGACCCTGTCGGGAGCGGCCGCGTGGACCGCGCCGGTGACGAACCCCTCGATTTCGTCCAGGATCTCGTCGGCGCGCGCTCGCATCTGCCCCAGCCAGAAGACGTGGTCGGTGCCCGGGAAGGTGACGAACTGCGCTCCGGTGATCCCGGCGGCGAGCAGTCGCCCGGCCTCGACCGGAATTGGGCGGTCTCCCTCGAGATGAAGGACGAGCGTGGGCACGTGCACGGAGCCAAGGACGTCGCGCACGTCGATCTGCATGACCGTGCGGATCAGCGCGTCGGCCATCCGCGGGCTGGCGGACGCGCGCGCGAACGTGCCCCAGATCCGCATCTGGCGTTCGCCGAGGCTCGGGGCGAAGACCCGCGCGAGCCGGGCGCCGTCGCCCCAATGCTTGATCGCGTCGCGGACGTCCCCGGCGTCTGCGGTGAAGCGCTCGAGGACCTCGGGCGAATAGGCCTCGGGGGCACCCCACGGAAGCACCGCAAACGTCCCGTACAGGATCAGCGAGGCGACGCGCTCAGGGCGCGTGGCGGCGAACACGACCGCCGTCGGCCCCCCCTCGGAGACGCCGAACAGCACCGCGCGCTCAGAGCCGGCGGCATCGAGCACGGCCTCGATGTCGGCGCCGCGCTCCTCGAGCGTCGGCAGGTGGGGAATCGGGTCCGACAGCCCTGTTCCCGGCTTGTCATAGAGAATCAGCCGCGAGAACGACGCCAGACGCGCGAGCAACCGCGACGTTCCCGGATCGGTCCATGCCAGATCCAGGTGCGAGATGAAGCCGGGTGAGAGCAGCAGGTCGACCGGGCCGTCCCCGACCACCTGGTAGGCGATCGAGACGCCGTCACGCTCGACGTACTGCGTGGACGGAGGTTGCACGATCACGAAGTCTAGGCCGCAAGAGCGGCGGCGACACGATCACGCCGGGTGGCCCGGCTCGATCCGCTTCGCGCGATGAAACAGGAACGGCTCGGCGCCGCCGCGTCGCTCAGCGGCGAACGGCTCGAGCACGAACCCGAGGTGATCGCCGAGATCCACTCGCTCGAGGATCAGCCCCGCAAACCACCGCGGGCAATCGTCGAGCACGGGCAGGCCGCGAGGACCGGCGTGCCAGCGCGCGCGAGCGAACTTGTCGATCTCGTCGCCCGTCTGCGAGCCGAACAGCTCGACGAGCTCGTCGGCGCCCTCCTGCACGAAATGCACGAGTAGCGCTTCGCTGCGCTCGGCGATGCCCAGCGTGTGGTTCTTGTCGGAGATGCACACTAGGAAGCGGGGCGGGTGGATGCTGCACTGCGTCGCAAAGCCGACCAGGCAGCCGGCCGTCTCACCGCCCGCCGCGGCGGTCACGATCAGCATCGAGTAGTCGAGCTCGCCCGTCAGCTCGTTGAAGATCCGCGGCGCGTCGCTCATCGGTTGCTCCTATGTCAAGCAGGGCACGGAAATTGCGGAGTCTCAAGCGCCCGGCGCTCGAGAAAGCAGCAGGGAAGAGAGCGTAGGCGCCGCGACCGCGCGGGGCTACGGCCGGGCGGTCGCGGAGGTCGGAGCGAGCGGCTCGGGGTCGGGCTGCTGGGCCGCGTCCGGGTCGATCGGCTCTGCGTCCGGCTGCCCGGCGGCGTCCGGCTCGACATCGGTCTGCGCGCCGGCGCCCGGCTCGATCGGCATTCCGTCGGCGTCCAGGGGCTCACCGATCCATGTCGAGCCGTCGGCGGCGGCCCGCTTGCGCGCGTCCTTGCGCGCCTGCTTGTCGAGCCGGCGCTCGCGGAGCCTGCTCTCGCGCATGAGCTTGGCCATCGTCGTCTTCTTCTTGCCGCTCGACCCCATCTATCGACCCCGATCTTCCGCGAAGTTCGCGAACAGCCTGCCTAGACGGGCTGGATGTTTACGGCCTTCGGGCCCTTGTCGCCGGCCTCGGCGTCATAGGACACCTTGGCGCCCTCGGCGAGCGAGCGAAAGCCCGACCCGACGATCGCGCTGTGATGGGCGAACAGGTCCTTCGAATCATCGTCAGGCGTGATGAACCCGAAACCCTTGTCGTCGCTGAACCACTTGACAGTTCCAGTAGCCATTCTTTCCTCCTGCGTCGGTAGTGCTGCGGACGCGGAGATTGCTGAGCAAAGGCTACGAGCGCGCGCACAACGATGTTGGGCGTATCGCCCAGCTTGAACGCTCAACGTAGCAGAAGCGCGCACGCGCTCATCGAGCAGGTTCGGCCGCAGCGATCGCGTAGCATCCATCACATGCCGTCGTACGCGATCGGGCACGGCGTTCGGAGGAGCGTTCCTCGAGCACCTGACGCGATCACCGGTCGCGAAAGCGGCGGTGGGCCGCGGCGCGTCAGGCCGCCGCGCCGTTAGGAGATCGGAGTTGACCGAGACGGCTGTGTGCCCAGCCTGCGGGCAGTCAAACGACTTCGCGCAGCGCTTCTGCGGGCAGTGCGGCTCGGCCCTTGGCCGTGTGTGCGCGAAGTGCGGTACGGACAACCCACCGGGCTTCAGGTTCTGTGGGGCGTGTGGCGCCGCGCTTGACGCGGGTGCCTCGTCGCCGGTGTCGCCGTCGGATGGCGTCAGCGCTGGCGGCGTCAGCGCGTCGGGCGGCGTCAGCGGCAGCGACGGCGAGCGACGTTGGGTGACGGTCTTGTTCGCCGATCTGTCCGGCTTCACGGCGCTCTCCGAGCACGCCGATCCGGAGGACGTTCGCGCGATGGTCGACCGCCGGATGAGCGAGATGGGCGAGGTCGTCGAGCGCTTCGGCGGCTCGGTCGACAAGGTGATGGGCGACGCGCTGATGGCCGTGTTCGGGGCGCCGCTCGCGCACGAGGACGATGCCGAGCGGGCGGTGCGTGCAGCGCTCGAGATCCAGAGCCGAGCGTCGACGCACCTCGATGACTTCAGCGGCCTGCGCGTGAGCGTCGGCGTCAACACGGGCGAGGTGATGTTCGCCCGCGTCGGACCCGACAGCCGCCGAGAGATGACCGTGATGGGTGACGTGGTCAACACGGCGGCACGGCTGCAGGGGGCAGCTGCTCCTGGGGCGATCCTCGTCGGCGAGCAGACCCACGCTGCCAGCGCGCGAGCGATCTCCTACGACGCGGCGCAACCGATCTCGGCGAAGGGCAAGGAGCAGCCGCTGCCGGTCTGGCTCGCGCGCGCGGCGACATCCAGCCCGGCAGACCGACCCATTTCGGCGACGCCATTCGTCGGACGCGACGCCGAGCTCGAGCTGCTTCAGCGAACGTGGAACCGCGTGCGCAACGAGTCACAGCCCCAGCTGGTCACGATCGTCGGACCTGCGGGAATGGGCAAGACGCGGCTGACGCTGGAGTTCAGCGCGCACGTGCACGGCTCTGGCGGGCGCACGCTCAGAGGGCGTCCGCTTCCGTACGGCGAACGCACGGCGTACTGGGCGCTCGCACAGGTGATCCGCGATGCGGCCGCGATCCTCGCGACCGACTCGGCCGACATTGCCAGCGGCAAGCTCCACGACCGGGTCGCGTCGCTGTTCGCGGAGAGCGAGTCCAACGAGCTGGCGGCGCATCTGTCGATCCTCGCACGCCTGGCCGAGGACACCGCCGAGGACCGCCAAGCGCTGTTCGTCTCCGCACAACGGTTTCTGGAGGCGCTGGCGCTCGAGCAGCCGACGGTGCTGGTGCTCGAGGACCTGCACTGCGCCGATGACAGCCTTCTGGAACTAGTAGAGGGGCTCCCGTCGCGGATGGCCGACGTGCCGCTGTTCGTGGTCGCGCTCGCGCGCCCGGAGTTTCTCGACGCGCGGCCGAGCTGGGCCCGCGTGCCAACCAACGTCACGGTGCAGCTTCAGGCGCTGACCGACGGATGTGCCGGGGACCTCGTGCGCCTCCTGCTTTCCGACGGTCCCGACCGGGAGGCAGTCGTCAAGCGGGTCGAGGAGGCCGCCGCCGGCAACCCGCTGTTCATCGAGGAACTGGCCGCGTGGGGCTCAGAGGGCGACGCTCGCGACAGCGCCGGCGCTCCGACGAACGTCAAGACGATCATCGCGGCCCGCCTCGACCAGCTGCCGGCGCCCGAGCGCCAAGTGATCCTCGACGCGTCGGTCGTCGGCGACTTCTTCTGGCAGGGGACGCTCGAAGCGCTAGGCAGCGGCGATCGGATCGCGGATGCTCTCGTCGCGCTCGAGCGCCGCGGGCTGCTTCGCCGCAGCCCGACCTCGCGAATCGGAGGCGATCAAGAGCTGGTGTTCAAGCACAGCCTCGTCCGCGAGGTCGCCTACGACACGCTGCCGAAGGCCGCCCGTCGCGAGCGACACGAGGTGGTCGCGCGCTTTATCGAACAGTCCGCCGGGGATCCCGCCCCCTACGCGGCGGTCCTCGCCCACCACTGGCGCGAGGCCGGCGACGCCGCCCACGCCGCCGACTGGCTGATCACCGCGGCCGACCAGGCCGGGCGGGGCTGGGCGCCACGCGAGGCGATCGAGCTGTGCAATCAGGCGCTGGCGCTGATCCCCGAGGACGACGCCGAGCGCCGCCGCCGCGCGCGACTGCGGCGGGCCGTCCTGGCGACCGCCGAGCTTCACGCAACCGTTGATCTCCCGCCGGGGAGTGATCAGTCGAAGTCGGCCGGCGAGATGTCGCCGCCGATCTCATAGATCTCTTCGATCCTGTGGTCGCCGAGCCGCTTGGAATGCTCGCGGATCAACTGCGTGTCGGGCGAGGAGTAAACGCAGTAGGAGCGCAGCAGGCCGTCCTCACCCATCACCACGTGAGTGTGCTCCCACTCGACGCGGGAGAAGTGCTCGTCGGTGAGAATCTCCTTGGATAGCGGACCCTTGGCCGCCATCTCCTCGTCCTGCACGTCCCACACTCTCTCGATCAGATAGCGAGGCATCTCATCCCCCCTCCAGGCATCGGTCAGCCAATGGTACTGCCGCCATATGCTGGTGACCACTAGGTTACGGCCGATTGGAGGAACCGATGGCGAGCAGCGGCGAGACGGCGGACGCGCGCGACCTCACGGTGGACCCGGTGCTGCGGATGCGCAGCCGCTTCTGGAGGACGAGCGAGGACGGCGTAGACGCGCTCCACGTCGAGACCTGGGTCGACCCGGGCGGCGGCGTGACTCCCCACATCCACCCCGCGATGGACGAGCGCTTCGAGGTGCTCGAGGGCACGCCGGAGTTCCTCGCCGGGCGCAGCTGGAAGCAGAGCCGTCCCGGCGACACGGTCCACGTCCCGCCAGGCACGCGCCACGCGTTTCGCAACCGCGCTAACGAGGTGGCACATTTCGTCTGTCACGCAACGCCGCCGTCGACGCTGCAGGAGTTCCTCGAAGACGCCGCCGGGCTCTCGCGCGCGGGCGCGATCTCACGGCGAGCGCTGCCGCGCAGCCTCGACGGTCTCCTGCAGGCCGCCGTGATGGCCCACCATTACCGGGACATGGTCACCCTCCTGGCGCCGCTGCCGCCGCCTGCGATCCAGCGCGTGGTGATCCCGCCGCTCGCCCGCGCCGGCGAACGCCGCGGCCATCGCGCCGGCAGCATCGGCCACTGACGCACGCCGCCCGACGACCGCGTGGAGGCTCACGAGGACCTGCCGTTGTCCGCCATGGAGATCGTCCCCGGCCTGATCCGCTGGACCGCGCCGCATCCCGACTGGAAGCTGAACGCGCAACCGGGCGGCGCCGACGACTGGGACCAGGACGTCGGCTCAGTCCTCTACGAAGTGCCCGACGCGGTCGCATTGATCGATCCGCTGCTTCCGTCGGACGAACGTACGGGCTTCTTGGACTGGCTGGACGAGCTGATCGGAGCCCGTCCGGTCAGCATCCTCACGACGATCCGCTGGCATCGGCGCGACCGCGAGGGGCTCGCCGAGCGCTACGAGCCCAACACCGCCCCACGGGCGTGGAACGCCGTTCCGCGCGGAGTCGTTCCGAAGCCGCTGCGAGGGGCCGGCGAGACGATGTACTGGCTTGGAGATGCCGCCGCGCTCGTCGCCGGCGACCGCCTGATCGGGGCGCCCGGGGGGAGCCTGCAGGTGGCCCCGCAGAGCTGGCTGGAATCGGTGCACGTCAACCGGCGCGGCCTGGTCGAGCTGCTTCGCCCGCTGCTCGAGCTGCCGATCGAGCGCGTGCTCGTGTCGCATGGAGAGCCGGTGCTGCAGGACGGGCGCGCGGCGCTCGTCCACGCGATCGCCGAGGCCAAAGCCGACCGCTGACGGCGGCGGCGCTCAGATCACTCGCCGTCGGCGCGCGGCGGCCGCCACATCGTCGTCACCGTGTGGCGGTCGTCAGGCGTCGAGAAGCTCCCGAACGGCGTGAAGCCGACACCTTCGTATCGGCCAACGTTGGCCGGGTTGCTCGACTCCAGATACGCGGGCATCGACTGTTTATCGACCTTCGCCAGGTTCTCGGCGAGCAGACGCATGCCCAAGCCGCGACCGCGCTGCGTCGGGTGCGAAGCGAGCAGGCTCAGGTAGTAGTGCTGCTCGGCGTGCGGATGCGATCGGTCGAACCGATCGAGCAGCTCCAGGACGCCGTCCGCGCGTGGGCCGAGCAGCTCGCGCATCAGCGGCGCCACGCGCTGCTCGTCCGCCTCGCTGAGCTCACGCTTGCCCGGAGGGATCCACACGCTGACGGCGTGGTGGTCGCCGAGCACCCAGACCCACCCGTGCGGCATTGCGGCCTCGACGAGAAAGCGCCACCAGACATCCAGATCGCGGGCCGCTGGGAACGCCCACGTCCAGAGCGGGTCGCTCGCGAAGGCGGCCCAGAGCGTGGCGGTGATCTGATCAAGGTCGGCTGCGGTTGCCACGCGTGCGGGTCCGATGTCGCCTGAGCCTTTCGCCTCGACCACGCTGCGGGAGTGTACGTGGGGCTACGCGACGTCGAGTCGAACCTTCGGATCCGCCTGCTGGGCTGCGAGGAGAGCGGCTGCGAAGGCGGCGACGAGCAGATCGCGGAGTTGCTCGCGCGTGAGGTCGCGGTTGTCGACCCAGTCGAGGATCGCAGCGTCGATGTAGCCGAGCCAGCCCTGAAGCGTCGTGCGCAGGGCAGGGGGAGGGCTGCGCGTTCCCGTGAGACGGACGACGATGTTTTGGAGCGTGGCGGCACGAAAGCTCTGGACGACCTCGCGGGCCTCGGGCAGAGCAGTCGCGCTCTGCACGAGCTTCGCCCAGGTCACCGCGTTGCGCTCGATCCAGGCCAGGTAACCGTCGAGGCTCTCAGAGAGCTGATCGATCGGCGTGCCCTGTCCGCTGGGTTCGGTGATGCGTTGCAGGTCGCCGGCGTGCTCCTGGATCGCAGCCTTGAAGAGCTCGATCTTGTTGGGAAAGTAGTGGTAGAGCAGCGCCTTGGAGACTCCGGCCGCCTCGGCGATCTGGCGCATCGAGATCTCCTCGAATGAGTACTCGGCGAAGAGCGTGCTGCCGGCATCGATGAGCTGGCGCCGGCGCTCGTCGACCTGGAGCCGCGTGTACGCAGGTTCGGCCATGCTCCGAGTCTACTTGACCGACGGTCAGTAAGCTGTTAGTCTTATCGACCATCGGTCAACAAATGCCCAAAAGGAGAAGGTCTTGTGTATCCCACGACGCGTCCAGCCCACCCTTCGGCCGTTCGACATGGCGCGAGAATGCTCGCCGCTGCTTTGTGCCTCGCTGCTGCTGTCGCGATCTGGGCTCTGATCGTCGGGCGCTTTGACGACACAAGCGTGCGCGTCCTGCTCACCGGGCTGATCGCCTCGTTCTGCACACTGGGAGGCCTCGCCGGCTCGGCCGCACTTTCACTCGAGAGCCGCATTCGGCGGGTCGGCGAGACGACCATCGGTCTGTCCCAACTCACGTTCGTGCTCGCGCTCGCGCTGATCTGGATTCCAGATGCAAGCGACGGCGACACGCTCACACGAGCGCTCGGCGTCGCGAGCGTTCTGGCGCTCGCAGGCGCGCACGCGTCACTGCTCCTCTCGCGGTTGAGCGACCTCGACACCCGTGCCGTCCATCGACTAAGCCAGGCGGCGATCGCGTGCGCGAGCTCCGCTGCGCTGCTCGTCAGCGGCGTGTTTGTAGTGAGCGACGGCCCAATCGCATCGGGCATTTGGCGCGTTGTCGGCGTGCTCGTGGTCCTCGCGGTGCTGAACACTCTCCTGGTCCCGCTTGTCCGCAAGGTCACCCGCGACACCGCGCCCCGCGCGGGATGATCTGCGAGTATAACCCTGTTATACTGCGCCCATGAAGACCGCCATCTCGGTACCAGATGACACGTTCGAGCGCGTGGATCAAGCCGCAAAACGTCTGGGCGTATCGCGGAGCGAGTTCTACGCGCGAGCTGCGCAGAGCTGGCTGGACGCTCTTGAGGATGAGGACACCACCGACGCGATCAACAGCGCGATCGCCCGTGTTCCGGTGGACAACGCATTCACCGATGCTGCCGCTGCTGCAGTTGCCTCCGACGATCGCGACTGATGCACCGCGGCGAGGTGTGGTGGGCTGACCTCGGCCTTCCACGCGGGTCGGCTCCTGCCCTTCGCCGCCCGGTGCTCATCGTCAGTGCCGATCCCTATAACCGCTCAAGGTTGAGCACCGTCACCGTGGTTGTGCTCACCGGCAACGCACGACTCGCGGGACTGCCGGGGAACGTCGCGATCTCGACCGAGTTCGCTGAGATTGAGGCTGACTCAGTCGTGAACGTGACCCAGATTGCGACGATCGACCGAGAGACGCTCGAGGAGCGTGTCACCGCGCTGCCCGATTGGCTCATGGCTCAGGTCGACGCGGGCTTGCGGCGGGCCCTGGCCCTTACGTCGTCGAACTAGCGCAAGCCGCGGAAGCTGGGAGACAAAAGCGGGAGCGACGGGACGAAGTTCGAACCCACCGTGGCCGTCGATCCGACGGCTCCACGAGAAGCGGTTCGTGTCACCCTGAGCCCGCAAAGCGGAGCAGTTCAGCGTGGTCGATACCCGGCGCTCGTGGCCCCGTAGGCTGCCTCTCAGCAAAGGCGGCGTGCGCGTAGCGGAGCGCTCAGCGCCCGCGGTTCCTTGGCATGGCTACGATGGGGCTGTCCGATCGGGCCGGCTCGCGGCGAACGCGTGCGCCTCGGCGATCAGCATTGCCCACTTCGAGGCGTCGCGGACCGCAACCCTCACCCACTCTCGGAATTCGCGTCCGGCAGGCGCGAAGGGGATCCCGTCTCCGGTACCGATCAGCTCTTGGACACGCGCCTGCGGCAGCTTGACGATGAGTTCTCCCGTTCGGTGGTCGCATGAAGCGAAGAAGGCGCCGTCGGCTCTCAGGCACGGAAAGCCCATCATCGTCCCGGTTTGGACTCCGTCGAGGCGGAGTGCATCGCTCGCGACTTTCCAGAAGAATTTCGTCGGGCCCTCAGCGGGGGCGGTCATTGCTGGTCTCCGGCGGATATGCGAGGAGGTAGCCGGTGGCGGCGAGCCAGTTTGGCCAGGACTCGCGCGATCCTTCGACGGCCACCTCGCCGGTTGCGCGGCCGTCGTCCCAGTCCACATCACCGGCGGCCCATCGGCTCATGAATGTGGAGCTGGTGTGGACAGCTAGCTGTGGCGTCGTTGGCGCTCCGGCCCGTTGGTGGAGCGCGCCGGCGGAGAAGGTGAGCGTAGTCGGGTGTCCGTCGACGCGGAGTTCGAACGTGGCGTCTGGGAGCGTGTCGATGCCCTTGACGTAGCTCATGTTGAAGCGGTGCTCGCGGTGACCGTCGGCGCTGGGATCAACGAGGAACGAAACGCCCCACTCTCGCAACGCCTGCAGCGGCGTCTCGAGTTCGCGCCCGCGGGCAGTGAGCTCGTAGAGGTTTCCCTCGCCGACCGGCGCGGGTCGACGCTCGAGGACGCCCGCTGTTTCGAGGCGGCGGAGCCGGTCGGCGAGCACGCTCGTGCTAATGCCCGGGAGGCGCTCGAGCAGCTCGCCGTAGCGGCTCGGTCGCTTCATCAGCTCTTGCACGATCACAAGCGTCCAGCGTTCCCCGATCACGTCTAGCGCGCGAGAGAGCGGGCAGAAGCGCTCGTATCCGGTCCAAGGCCGCTTTGGCACGAGAGCTTCTCTCAGTTCTGTGGCATCAGCGCGGCCAGCTGGGCTGTGTCGAAGATCAGCCGCGACGAGGCGATCTTGCCGTCGCGTATGCGCGACCACTCGGTCATCGGGATCGAGCCCTCGCCTACGGGCGTCTTGACCTTGAACTCGTAGACGGAGCACACCTCCTCGCCATCCTCCCATTGGCGCAGCATCTCGTTGCCGCGAACGACTGGCCCCAGGCCTTGCGCCCCCTCGAGGAATGCCTCCTTCCCCTCAGATTGGAGAATCGGGCCGTGAAATGAGAAGTCGTCAGTGAGCAGGTCGGCGGCGCCGATCGCGTCGCCGGCGGTGAAGCGATCCAGGTAATCCCGGAAGACCTTGGCGCTAGACATTGTGCTCCTTATTTGAGAGGTAACTCTCATTATCAAAGCACGTACGTCCTCCTGAGTCAAGCCGCAGATCCGGTCGTTCTCCAGTGCTAAGGCGCCAGCCGTGTAAGGCCGCTACGCCTCCACCTCGCGGCGGGGCGAATGTCCTGAGCCGTAGCGATCGATTCGCGAGGCAGGTTGACAAGGGCTCGGCTGAGTCGTACTTTCTCTATCAGCTAATTAGCTAGGCGCGAAAATAAGGAGTTGTCGTGGCCGTAATCGAGGAGGATCGACTCACAGAGACCTTCGCTGCGCTCGCAAACCCGACACGGCGTGCGATCTTGGCTCGGCTCGCTGAAGGAGAGGCGAATGTGAACGAGCTCGCCGAGCCATTCGATTTGACGCTTCCGACGGTCTCGAAGCACATCAAGGTCCTCGCACGAGCCGGCTTGATCCTGCGAGGCGCTCAAGCCCAGTACCGACCTTGTGCGCTCGATGCCGCGCCTCTCGAGGAGATCGCAACGTGGGCCGAGCAGTACCGGCCTGTGTGGGAGGCCCGCTTCGACCGGATGACCGCTTACCTCACCGAACTTCAAGCTGAACGAAAGGCCGGCGAAACGCAATGACCGACGACGTCGTTTCTCAGGACTCCGTGGTGATCGAGCGCAGCCTTGATGCGCCCGTGGATCTCATCTGGCGGATGTGGACGGACCCCGAACACTTCAAGGCGTGGTACGGCCCGGGCGGTGCCACGATCCCCGTGGCGACGCTAGATGTGCGCGTCGGTGGCGCCCGTTTCGTGTGCATGGAGATGGACTCCCCGACTGGCCCGAGGCAGATGTGGTTCACCGGCGAGTACCGCGAGGTCGTCGAGAACAAGCGGCTCGCCTACACCGAGTCAATGTCAGACGAGCACGGCAACGTCTTGTCTCCCTCTGACCTGGGGATGCCCGAGGGGCACCCCACGACGACGGAGGTGATCGTCGAACTCGAGGACCTTGCTGGTCGCACGAAGATGCGGATGACCCACGCTGGAGTCTCCGCGGACTCCCCCGGTGCTGTTGGGTGGACAATGGCCTTCGACAAGCTCGCGTCGTACGTCGAAGCGCAGAGTCCTCGATAGCCCACCATCTTGACAAACGTCGAACGAGCCCCATGGCGCTTCGCCGCCACGCCAGCAGACGAGCCAGCGAGGTCGTCACCTGCGGCAAGGCCGCCGGCCCGGGCCGCGAAAGAAGACGGGGGAAAGTACGGGAGCGACGGGACTCGAACCCGCGACCTCTGCCGTGACAGGGCAGCGCTCTAACCAACTGAGCTACGCCCCCGCGATCTCGCGCTCACCAACTGGCGCCGAGCGCGGGACCTCAGTATGCCAAGCCTCGCCGATCGGCCGAGGCCCGATCGCAGCGGGCGCTCCTGGGTGCGCCGAAAGCCCCGCCGCTCGCCGGCGCCGCTCGTCATGGCCGGAGGCGCACGCAACTGGCTACTCAGCCAGTCCCCTCCGATACGCTAACGCCGTGGCTCTGGCCGGCCCGCCTCCGATGCTCGACAGCAACCCGTTCGCGGTGATGCTGGAAGACATTCGCAGCGAGCGCGCCGGGTCGTTTCCGCCGGGGGAGACGCGTTTCTCGATCGCGCGCACGCGACGATTCGCGAGCGAACCGTTGGAGATGCTGCTCGAGTCCTACGCGCGCTACGGGCCGATCTTCACGCTGCGGCTGTTCCACTCGAACGTCGTATGGATGCTCGGCCCAGAGGCCAACCACCACATGCTGGTCTCGCACGCTTCGAACTTCACCTGGCGCGACGGGCAGTTTCGCGACCTGATCGGGCTGATGGGCGACGGGCTGCTGACGATCGACGGCGACTTTCACCGCCAGTCGCGCCGGATCATGCTGCCGGCCTTCCATCGCGACCACGTGGCGGCGTCGCTCGACGCGATCGTCGGCGAGACCGAGCGGGCGCTCGACCGCCTGCACGTCGGCGAGCGACTCGACCTGTACGCGTGGACGCGGCGGCTGGCGATGCGCGTAGCGATGCGCGCGCTGTTCGGCGTCGACCCCGATGGCAGGCGCGCCCGCGCGATCGACGCCGCGGGGCTGTTCGAGGAGGCGCTCGCGTTCTATGCGTCTGACTACTTCCTGCGCGTCTTCCGCGCGCGGCCCAGTCCGTGGTGGCGGATGCAGCGCGCGGCGCGCGAGCTCGATGCGCTGATCTACGCCGAGATCGCCGAGCGGCGGGCGAGCGGACGGCGCGGAACGGACATCCTCAGCCTGCTGCTCGACGCGCACGACGACGACGGCAGCACGCTCACCGACCTGCAGATCCGCGACGAGGTGATGACGCTCCTGTTCGCCGGGCACGACACGACGACGTCGACGGTGTCGTTCATGTTCTACGAGCTCGCGCGCGACGCGCGCCTGGCGCAGCTGCTCGTGGCCGAGCAGGACGCGAAGCTGACGCTCGGGCGCACTCCGACGGCGGAGCAGCTCACCAGCGGCGAGCTCTCGCAGCTGGAGATGACGCTCGACGAGACGCTACGCAAGTACCCGCCCGCATGGGTCGGTCCGCGGCGCGCGATCGGTGCATTCGAGTTCGCCGGCCACACTGTGCCGTCGCGCGCTTTCGTCAACTACAGCTCGTGGGCCAGCCACCACCTGCCCGACGTGTTCGCCGATCCCGACGAGTTCCGCCCCGAGCGCTTCGCGCCCGACGCGAAGGCCGCGCTGCCGAAGGGCGCGTATGTGCCGTTCGGCGGCGGCTCGCGCACGTGCATCGGGATGCGCTTCGGCCAGCTGGAGGTGCGCACGATCGCGACGCTCCTGCTGTCGCGCTTCAGCCTGTCGCTCGCGCCCGACTTCGACCTGCGGATCCGTCAGATGCCGACGATCAGCCCCAAGGAAGGGCTGCCGGTGCTGGTCGGCGCGCGCGCCGCCCCTCAGCGCAACGTGGCGCTCGCTTCCAGCGTGTAGCCGCTTTCGCCGTTGGGCCCGGTCGCGGGGCGGGCGGCGATCGCGTCGAGCCGGACGTGCGGCTCTGAGAAGAGCGTCAGGCGAAGCGCTTCGATCAGCGGCCCGCGCGGATGCGCGATGAGCTTGCCGTCGACCGCCTCGGCGACGGCGTCGACTGACGTGCCCACGCCGAACAGGCCGCCGCTTGCGCGCACCTCGACGCGTCCCCCGGTGCTGTCGAGCAGCTTCACGTCGAACCCCGGCGGCAACGCCGCGCGGACGTCGGCGACGCTCGCGAACGCGCTCGCGTGCAGCGCTGCTCCGCGCTTTCTCAGTCGGACGTCGCTGAGCGCGAGCGGCCCCTCGCGCGCGGTCGTCGCGACCAGATCGAGGTGGTTCGTGCCGGCCGCTTCCTCGAGCAGCGCGTCGGTGCGCGCGGGGCTCAGCGCGACATCGTGCGCGCGCACGCTGATCGAGTCGGCGTCCTTGAACAGCAGCTTGACGGCCGGCCAGGCGCTGACGTGAACGCTCGTCACCTTGCCGTAGCGTCCTACCCGCGAGGAGATCCGGTCGGCGGCGAATTTCGGCAGCAGCAGCTGCGCGAGCCCGAGCAGGACGACCACCGCGCCGAGCAGCCACAGCGCCAAGCGCGCCGCCCTGCCGCCACCGCCGCCGCGCCGCATCCGCGAAGCTTGTCAGCACGCGCGGCGCGGGGCGCCGCGTGAGCACGAAGCCCACACGGCGCCGGACCGGCAGGCCGGGTCAGCTCAGGCGAGCCCGTTCGCCTTGAGGAACTGTTCGGCGACGCTGCTCGCCGGCTGCTTTTCGATGCTGACGGCCTTGTTCATCTGCTCGATCGCCGGGATCGTCAGCAGCGCCGACACCTTGTTGATCGTTTCGGCGAACGCCGGGCCCTCGGCGCTCAACACGCTCTTCTTGACGACCGGTGCGACGTTCTGGAAGCCGAACACGTGCTTCGGGTCGGCGAGCTCTTTGAACTTGTTGCCGATCAGCTGGCCGTCGGTCGAGAAGACCGATTGCACGTTGACCTGGCCGCCTTCGATCGCCTTGTAGGACAGTTCGATCGAGACCGGGACGAACGTCGGGACGACGCCGTATTCCTTCTTCAGCCCGATCGAGCCCTCGACCCGCGTCGCGAATTCGGGCGCCCCGCCCAGCTTGACGCTCTTGCCGAGCGGCTTGAGATCGGCGATCGACGCGAGGTGGTGTTCGTTCGCGTACGCCGGCAGCGTGATCAGCGCGTTGGTGTCGAAGAACGGCGTGAAGTTCAGCAGCGCATAGCCCTTCGGTTCGAGGAACGCCTTCGCCTCGGCATAGGCTTCTCCGGCGCTCTTGGGCAGCTTCGTCTGTTCGGCGACGGCCGACAGCAGCACCCCCGTGTACTCCGGGTACATGTCGATCTGCCCCGACGTCAGCGCCTTGTAGATGATCTCCGACGAGCCGACGTTGTCCTTCAGCGTCACCTTGTAGCCCTTCGCCTGCAGCGCTTTCGCATACAGCGCGCCGAGGATGTTCTCCTCGGCGAAGTTCTTGTCGCCGATCGTCACCGCCGGCTTGCCGGCGCCGGGGCCGCTTCCGGCCGCGCTCGAGCTGCTCGACGAGGACGTGCTCGAGCTGCTCGACGACGAGCTGCTTCCGCACGCCGCGAGCCCGGCGGCGAGCGCGACGGCTGCGAGCAGCGCGCCGACGCTCCATCCGATTGAACGGCTCGATCGCGTTTGCGGCCTGGGCCGACTCCTCATGTGACGCCTCCTGGATTGGTTGTCATCGCGTGGTGTCATCGCTGGTTGGTGTTGGTCGTAGGTCGATGTGGAACATGGCGGCCGGCTGGCTCAGACCGCCACGGATGCCGCGAGTCGCGCTTCCTGCGCTCGCTCGATTCGCACGCCGCGCGGCGTGAGCTCGCGCTGCACGATCGAGAGCACGCCCTCGACGGCCAGCGCCAGTGCCGCGACGCAGATCGCCGCGCCGAGCACGCCCGAGAAGTGGTAGCTCGTCTCGTTGGCGATCGGGTCGCCGAGGCTGCCGCTGTAGCCAGCCAGCGACGCGATCGTCGTCGTGCTGATCACGAACACCGCGGCCGTGCGCAGGCCGGCGAAGATCAGCGGCACGGCGAGCGGCAGCTCGACGCGCCTGACGATCTCCCCCTCGGACATCCCCATACCGCGCGCCGCGTCGACCAGGTCGCGGTCGACTCCGTCGACGCCGAGATACGCGTTGGTGACGATCGGCGGTACGGCGAGCACGACGAGCGCGACCTCGACGACCGTCAGCCCGAGCCCGAGGAACGCATCGCCGATCGCCAGGACGGCGATGCTCGGCAGCGCGCGACCGACGTTGCCGAGGTTGATCGCAAAGAACGAGCCGCGATGGACGTGCCCCAGCCAGACGCCGAGCGGGACGGCGATCGCCGCCGAGATCGCGATCCCGATCGCGCCGACCTTCAGGGTCTGGAGCGCCAGATGGGTGAGGCTCGGGAGCTCCGGCTGGCCCGAGACCGAGCCGTTTCGGCCGATGAATTCGAACGCTTCGACGAACGCGTGCATGTTCAGGCCGTCCTCACGCGCGCCCACGGTGTCAGCGCGCGCTGCAGCAGCACGAGGAGGGCGTCGGCGGCGAGCGCGAGCAGCACGGTCAGCGCGCCGGCCGCGAGCAGCTCGGTCTTGAACGGGCCCTCGCCGAGCGCTGTGTGGATCGGCACGCCGAGCCCCTTGTCGTAGATCGTGTACACGATCGTCGCCAGCGCGATGATCGTCACGACGGCGATCCGCAGCCCCGCGATGATCGCGGGGAGCGCGAGCGGCAACTCGACGCGGACGAGCGCCTGGCCGCGCGTCATCCCCATCCCCTCGGCCGCGTCGAGCACCTCGCCGGGCACCTCGCGCAGGCCCGTGAGGATGTTGCGGAACAGGATCAGCAGCGTGTACGAGACGAGCGCGATCTCCGCGGCATAGATGTTCGCGCCGACCGGCGCGACGAGCAGCTCGAACAGCGCCAGCGACGGGATCGTGTAGAGGAAGGTCGTCAGGAGCAGCGTCGGGCGCTCGAGCACGCGATAGCGATGCGCCGCCAGCGCCAGCGCCAGCGAGATCGCGAACCCGATCGCGACGGCGATCACCGTGAGCACGACGTGCTGGCGCAGTGCCGGCCAGAGGACGCTGCCCCAGTTTTCCGAGACCCATTCGGGGCAGAAGAAGCGGTTCTCTACGACGCACCTCGAGCTGTGCTCCCCGTAGTTGGGGATCACCGGGCCCGCGCTCGCGAGCGCCGTCGAGGCGAGCCCGATCACGCGCCTTGCCCGTCGCCGCCGCCGGTCTTCGTGTGCGACGGCTCGGCGGCCTCGTCGGCGAGCAGCCGCTCGATCAGGCCCAGCGTCAGCAGCCCGTGGACGCGTTGGCCGCCGTCTCCGTCGACAACTGCCAGCGGCGCGCCGTTCGCGGTCAGGATCATTGACAGCGCGTCGCGCACGGTCGTCTGCGGGGGCGCGCTCAGCGCGCCCGGCTTGGTCCCGTTCGGCTCGAGCAGCTTCAGCTCGGACAGCTTCGTCAGTGAGAGGCGCTTGATCCCGCGGTCGGCGCCGACGAACTCGGCGACGAACTCGTCGGCCGGGTGCGTGAGGATCTCGCGCGGAGTGTCGTACTGCGCCAGGTGGCCACCCTCGCGCAGAATCGCGATGCGGTCGCCCATCTTGATCGCCTCGTCGATGTCGTGCGTGACGAACACGACCGTCTTGCGCACTTTGTGCTGCAGCGCGAGGAACTCGTCCTGCAGTCGCGTGCGGTTGATCGGGTCGATCGCGCCGAACGGCTCGTCCATCAGCATCAGCGGCGGATCGGCCGCGAGCGCCCGCGCGACGCCGACACGCTGGCGCTGACCGCCCGACAGCTGCGCGGGGTAACGGTCGCCGATCCCGTCGCCGTCGAGCCCGATCAGCTCGAGCAGCTCCTGCACGCGCGCCGCGATCCGCTGCTTGGGCCAGCCGAGCAAGCCGGGCACGGTCGCGATGTTCGCCGCGACCGTCTCGTGCGGGAACAGCCCGATCTGCTGGATCACGTAGCCGATCTCACGACGCAGCTCGCGCGCGTCACGACTGAGCACGCTTCGCCCGCCGAGCAGGATGTCGCCACCGCTGATCGGGATCATCCTGTTGATCAGTCGCATCGCCGTCGTCTTGCCCGACCCGGACGGGCCGACGAGCACGCATACGTCTCCTGCCGGGACCGTCAGGGAGAGATCGACGATCGCCGGGGTGCGCTGGCCCGGGTAGCGCTTGCTGATGTGGCGCAACTCGAGCTCGGCCGCCTTGGACCCCTCGCCGGCCGCTTGCGTCGAGCCGCCGCCGGAATCCGCCTGTCCTCCCGCCGCCCCAGCCGCCTGTGACTCCTGCTCGCCTGACTTCGCGAACGCTGATGGCCCCTCGTTATGGGCGGTGTCTGCGGCTTGCAAGAGAGCTCCCCAGCGACGGGTTGGGGCAATCCTAGCCAAACCCGGTCACACCGCTCGCTTTGCACCGGTCGCTAGCCTAGGAGCCGCCGGGCCCAGGGCGCGTAGCTCAGCTGGCCAGAGCACCTCGTTTACACCGAGGGGGTCGCCCGTTCGAGTCGGGCCGCGCCCATCGCCCGCGATCGAATCCGCCTTTTTCAGTGACAGACGACAGCTCTCCAATTCGAATCGCCGTTATCGGCTCGGGGCCGGCCGGCTTCTATGCCGCCGGACACCTGCTCAAGGACTCGAGCGAGCGGATCGAGGTCGACATGATCGAGCGTCTGCCGACACCGTGGGGGCTCGTCCGCTCGGGCGTCGCGCCCGACCACCCGAAGATCAAGTCGGTCACGCGCGTCTATGAGAAGACCGCTGCGCATCCGCGCTTTCGCTACTTCGGCAACGTCTGCTTCGGCGAGCACGTCACGCGCGAGGACCTGCTGTCGCGCTACCACGCGATCGTCTACGCGACGGGCTCGCCGCTGGACCGCCCACTCGCGATTCCCGGCGAACACCTCCGCGGCTCGCACGCGGCGACAGAGTTCGTCGGCTGGTACAACGGTCACCCCGACCACTCCGGGCTCGAGGTCGACCTCGTGTCGGCAGAGCGCGCGGTCGTGATCGGCAACGGCAACGTCGCGATCGACGTCGCCCGGATGCTGATGCTCAGCGCCGACGAGCTCGCGCCGACCGACACCGCCGATCACGCGCTGGAGGTGCTCGGGCAGAGCCGCGTGCGCGAGGTGGTCGTCGTCGGGCGCCGCGGTCCGGCCCAGGCCGCGTTCACCAACCCCGAGCTGCTCGAGCTCGACGAGCTGACCGACGCCGACGTGCTCGTCGACTCCGACGAGCTGGAGCGCGCGCTCGCGGTGCACGACGAGGCCGCCGAGCAGGACGCGATCGCGCGGCGCAACGTCGAGATCCTGCGCCGCTACGCCGAGCACGAGCCGACCGACGCCCGCAAGCGGATCGTCCTGCGCTTCCTGCTCTCGCCGATCGCGCTGGACGCCGGCGACGACGGCGCGCTTGCGGCCGTCGAGCTCGTCCGCAACGAGCTCGTGCCCGACGAGACCGGCGCCCTGCGCGCCCGGGCGACCGACGAGCACGAGACGATCCCAGCTGGGCTCGTGTTCCGCGCGATCGGCTACCGCGGCGAGCCGCTGCCGGGCGTCTCGTTCGACGAGCGCGCCGCGACGATCCTCAACGAGCGCGGCCGCGTGCTTGACCCGGACAGCCACGCTCCGCTCCCCGGCGAGTACGTCGTCGGCTGGATCAAGCGCGGGCCGTCAGGCGTGATCGGCACGAACAAGAAGGACGCGCAGGAGACGGTCGACGCGATCCTCGCCGACCTGCACCCGAGCGCCAACGGCGATCGCGCGGACGGCGACGGCGCGAGCGCCGCAGCGCCGCACATTCCGAGCGAACCCGACGCCGGCGCGGTGGAGGCGCTGCTGCGCGAGCGCCAGCCCCAGCTCGTCACGTACTCCGGCTGGGAGGCGATCGACCGCCACGAGCGCGCGCTCGGCGAGCGGGGCGGGCGCCCGCGCGTGAAGCTCACCGAGATCGAGCAGATGCTGCAGATCGCCGCCTCCGAAACGCCCTAGGCACCCAGGCTCCAGCGTCGCACGTTTGTCGAGTGCGTCGCACTTGCCTGTAGTCGGCACCTTAGGTGCACGACTGTGTCGGTATAAGGGTGCCGATCCAAGGAGGGACCATGCCCGCTTGTCACGTGCTCGGCCGCGCGAAATCGTCAGGGGTGACGCGCGTTGTCGGGCGATAGCCGCGTCACAGGCCATCTGCGACACTGTCGCGCGCGAGCCCCGTTAGCTCATCTGGTAGAGCGCCGGACTTTTAATCCGGTGGGGCGGGTTCGAGTCCCGCACGGGGCATGCGCCGTGCGCACGCCGCTCGCCGGGGGGCGCAAAGCCGATGGTCAGATCGACGGCCAGATGCCGTTCGCACGGGCATGAGCGTCGACCGCCTGAACAACGCCTCGCCGCCGCAGCTGCCTCTGTCCGAGCAGCCCCGCGAGGCAAGCGGCGTCACGTCGGCGCTGCTGCTCGCCTACCTCGATCGCGTGGGCGCGCCGAACGCGGTCGCCGAAGTTCTGCGCCGCTGCGGGCTGAGCGCCTGCGAGGCGGAGCTGCGCGACGAGAACTGCTGGTTCTCGTGGGAGACGAAGATTGCCCTGTTGGAGGCGACGGCCGAGGTCCTCGACGACGCGGACTTCCTCGTCGAGATGGCGCAGATGGCGCTCGACATCAAAGTCGCCGGCGGCCTGAAGGTCGCGCTGCGGACGCTGGGCTCGCCGCAGCTCGTGTATCGCAGCGTCGCTCGCGCGAACGCGCGCTTCAACGGCAGCCACGCGATGGAGCTGATCAGCGTCGGCCGCGGACGCGCGCGGACGCGGTTCGTCGACATCGCCGGCACGAAGCGCTTTCACCGCCTCGACTGCGAGTACAGCGCTGCGATGCTGAGCATCGTTCCCGAGCTGTTCGGACTGCCGCGGGCGCAGCTGACCCACGTGCAGTGCGTCGGCGACGGTGCCGACTCGTGCGTGTACGAGCTGCGCTGGCGCGACCGCGCGCCGGTCGGGCGTCGAGCGGCCGGCGCGGGCATCGCGAGCGCCGCGGCGCTGACGGCGAGCGCGCTGCTGCTCCCGGCCGCGCTGCCGGCGGCGATCGCGATTCCGGTCGCGGGCGCGGGCCTCGTGGTGCGCGACGAGCTGCGCCGCCGCCAGAGCGCGTGGCGTCAGCTGCAGCGCGAGGCGCAGGACAGTGGCGACGTCGCGCAGCGACTGTTTGCGAGCCTGCAGGACCTGGTGTCCGACCTGCAGCTCGAGGAGGTCTTGAGCAAGGTGACCCGCAACGCACAGGCGGCGGTCGGCGGGCGGGAGTTCGCGCTGCTCGTCCGGGAAGGCGACGACTTCGTCTGCCAGCGGTCTTCGGGCCTGCCGACCGGCTCGACGGCGGCGCTGGAGCTGTGGGCCAATGCGACTGCGCGCGTCGCCGAGCAGTGCGTCGTGCTCGACGACGTCACCACCGTGCCGGCGCTCGCGCCGCTGGCGGACGCGCCGATGCCGCTGTGCTCGCTGGCGAGCGCGCCGCTTAGCTTCTTCGGCGACACCGGCGGCCTGCTCGTGGCACTGGGGATGCAATCGCGTACGTTCCTCCCGCGCGACGTCGAAGTGCTGCAGTCGTTCGCCAGTCAGGTCGCGATCGCGCTCAACAATGCGCGCCGCTACCACGTGACCAAGACGCAGGCCGACTGCGACCCGCTCACCGGCCTGCTCAACCACCGCAGCTTCCACGACGCGGTCGATCGCGCCCTGCAAGAGCGCCATTGCCCCGGCAGCGCGTGCATCGTGCTGATCGACCTCGACAACTTCAAGCGGATCAACGACGAGGACGGCCACGGCGGCGGCGACCGGTTGCTGCGCGCAGCGGCGGTCGCGCTCACCGACGCGTGCCGCCGGGGCGACCTGGCCTTTCGCGTGGGAGGCGACGAGTTCGCGTTGCTGCTCGGCGGCGTCGATGAGACCGCGGCGGCGGCCGCGGCGAGACGCACGTGCGCGGTGATCGCCGGACTCGATCCGCGGCTGGGCGCGTCGGCCGGCCTGGTCGAGGTGGACGGCGAGAGCACGAAGGATGCCCTGCTCGAGCGGGCCGACCAGCGCCTGTACGCGGCCAAGCGGGGGGCGCGACCTGCGGCCGGCGCGACATCCGCGCGCTCGACTGTCGCCACTCAGGTCGCCGTCGACGTGCTGGTCGCGGCTCTGCGCTCACACCACGCTTCGACAGCCGAGCACAGCATCGACGTGTCGGAGCTGAGCATCCGGGTGGCGGCGCGCCTCGGCGCAAGCCCTGCCGAGCTCGAGTTCGTCCGCCAGGCGGCGCTGGTGCACGACCTGGGCATGTTGGCGATCGCGCCGCAGATCCTGAGCAAGCCCGGGCCGTTGGACGAACGCGAATCGGAGATCTTGCGGAGCCATCCCGATCGCGGCGCGGAGATCCTGCTGCAGGCCCCGGGTCTGACGCGCCTGGCTGGGGCCGTGCGCGCATCGCACGAGCGCTGGGACGGCCGTGGCTATCCGAGCGGGCTCGCCAGCGGCGAGATCCCGTTCGCAGCTCGCGTGGTCGCAGCGTGCGACGCGTTCGACGCGATGGTCGCCGGGCGCCCATACAGCCCGGCGCTGCCCCCCGACGCGGCGCTCGCCGAGCTGGCCGAGGGCGCGGGATCGCAGTTCGACCCCAACGTGGTCGCGGCGCTGGTCGCGGAGCTCTCCGCCGCGCACGTCGAGCACTCGACGGCATAGCCGGCCACCACGCGTGCCGTCATCGCCGACGGGGTATAGCTTGAGGCGGTGGACGCGAGCGCGGATCAGGCATCAGACGGCGCCGGCGCGAACGAGCGGCTGGAGATCATCCAACAGATCACCGATTCGGCGCTTGCGTACATGTCGCTCGAGGAGATGCTGTCGGAGTTGCTCGACCGCGTTCGCGGCGGTCTCGAAGCCGACACGGCCGCCGTGCTGCTGCTCGACGAGGATCGCGACGTGCTCGTCGCGCGGGCGGCGCGGGGCCTGGAGGAGGAGGTGCGCCAGGGTGTGCGCGTTCCGGTCGCGCGCGGCTTCGCCGGGCGCGTTGCCGCGCAGCGCCGCCCGGTCGTGATCGAGGATCTCAGCCGTGCCGAGGTCGTCAACCCGATCCTCCGCCAGAAGGGGATCCGCTCGCTCCTGGGAGTGCCGGTGCAGGTCGAAGGACGGTTGATCGGCGTGCTGCACGTCGGCACGCTGGTGCACCGCGCGTTCGACGACGACGACATCGCGCTTTTGCAGCTCGCCGCCGACCGCGCTGCGATCGCGATCGATCGCGCGCAGCTGACCGAGCAGCGCGCGGTTACCGAGATCATGCAGCGCACGCTGCTGCCCGATGCGCTCCCGCAGGTGCCGGGCGTGCGGTTCAGCGCGAAGTACCTGCCGGCCGGCTCGGGTGTGCGGATCGGCGGCGACTGGTACGACGTGCTCCAGCTCGCCAACGGCCGCCTCGCGCTCGTGATCGGCGACGTCGTCGGACGGGGCGTGCTCGCGGCGTCGGTGATGAGCGAGATCCGCACGGCAGTGCGCGCTTACCTGGTCGAGGGACACGAGCTGGCGGTCGTGATGGCGCTGCTCAACGACATGCTCGTGTCGATGGAACGCCGCTGCAGCGCGACGGCCGCGATCGTCGAGCTCGACCTCGAGCGCGGCGAGCTGCAGGCGGTCAGCGCCGGTCACCTGCCGGGGCTGCTGGTCGGACCCGACGGCGCACCGGCGCTGCTCGAATGCCGGGGCGGCCCGCCGCTCGGCGTGATGACCGGTATCGAGTACCCGATCGCGCGCTTTCAGTTCGACGCGGGCAGCGCGCTGCTGTTGTACACCGACGGCCTCGTCGAGCGCCGCGGAGAGTCGATCGACGAGGGCCTGCGCCGGCTGGCCGAGGCGGGACGTCTCGCGGCCGCCGGCGAGGAAGCGTCGTTCGCCGACCGCGTGTACCGCGCGCTGGTCGACGAGACCCCGCTCGAGGACGACGTCGCTCTGCTGGCGATCGAGTCGCTCGCGCTGGGGTCAAGCTTTCAGATGACGCTGGACACGCGACCGGCGGTGCTCGCCGGCCTGCGCAGCGTGATCGGACGCTGGCTGATCAATGCGGGCGGGCACGCGGACGAGGTCTTCGGGATGGCGCTCGCGACGTCGGAGGCGGCGGCGAACGCGATCGAGCACGCATACGGCGTGCACGACGGGACGTTCACGGTGCGGTGCGAGACCGACGGCGCGCAGGCGCGCGTCGTCGTGCGCGACAGCGGCCGCTGGCGCGAGACGCACCCGCACGGCCGCGGGCGCGGGCTGGAGCTGATGCGCTCGCTCGTCGACGAGGTCGACGTGCAGCGCGGCGACGGCGGCACGACGGTGACGCTGGTCCGGCGTCTGGCGGGTGACGCCGGGTGAGCGCCCTGCGGATCGAACGAGTCGACGGCGTGTGCGTCGCGCGACCGCGCGAGGACATCGACGCGGCGAGCGCGCGGCGCGTGCGCGATGCGCTCGCCGAGTGCCTGGACGAGGGTGGCGACTCGATCGTGCTCGACCTCAGCGAGACGCGGTACGTCGACAGCGCGGGCATCGACATGCTGTTCCGCACGTCAGAGCTGCTGCGCGAGCGCCGCGCGCGCCTCGAGCTGGTGATCCCGCGAGAGTCGAACCTCGCTCGGCTGGCGGCGATCGTCGCCCTGCCGACCGTCGTGCCGGTGCACGAGTCCGTCGAGCTCGCGCTGGCGGCGACGCGCGAGACGAGCGCCTGAGCGACGCCGCGGGCGCTGCCCGGATTCCGGCTGTTTACACGCGAGCCACACGGGGCATCCACGTCGCCGAGCCAAAGGAGGCAACGGATGGCACAGACGGGCGACGGCGACGCGGCGAATCCGCCGCGCGGTCCGGCGAAGTTGAGGCGCGGCTCGTGGAGCGGCGTGCTCAAGCGAACGGGATCGGAGTTTCGCAACGACAACGTGACCGACCTCGCGGCGGCGCTGACGTACTACGGCGTGCTGGCGATCTTCCCGGCGCTGATCGCGCTCGTGTCGATCCTCGGCGTGATCGGGCACTCGGCGACACAGCCGCTGATCGAAAACATCGGCAAGGTCGCGCCGGGCACGGCGAAGAGCGTGTTCACGAGCGCGATCAGCAACATCCAACGCAACCAGGGCGCGGCTGGCGTGATCTTCGTGGTGTCGATCGCGGTCGCGCTGTGGTCGGCGTCGGGCTACGTCGCGGGGTTCATGCGCGCGTCGAACACGATCTACGACGTCGAAGAGGGCCGGCCGATCTGGAAGACCCTGCCGGTGCGGGTCGGCGTGACGGTCGTGATGGTGGCGCTGCTCGCGATCAGCGCGTTCGCGGTGGTCCTGACGGGCGGGCTCGCGCGCGACGTCGGCGGCCTGATCGGCGTCGGCTCGAGCGCGGTCGCCGTGTGGGACATCGCCAAGTGGCCGGTGCTCGTGCTCGTCGTCAGCGCGATGATCGCGATCCTCTACTGGGCGGCGCCGAACGTCCGCCATCCGAGCTTTCGCTGGGTCAGCCCGGGCGGCCTTCTCGCCGTGGTGACGTGGCTGGTCGCGTCGGGGCTGTTCGCGCTGTACGTCGCGAACTTCTCGTCGTACAACAAGACGTACGGCGCGCTCGCGTCGGTCGTCGTGTTCCTCGTGTGGCTGTGGGTCTCGAACATCGCGCTGCTGCTCGGAGCCGAGTTCAACGCCGAGCTCGAGCGCGGCCGGGCGATCGAGGCGGGCCACCCGGCCGACCAAGAGCCGTTCCTGGCGCCGCGCGACACGCGCAAGATGCGCGCGCACGGCGCCGACGAGACCGGCGAGCGGTCCGCGGCTGACACGCCCGGCTCGGACGAGAGCGAGGAGCGGTCGCCGGCGCCAGCCGGTCACGCTGGCGTGGGGTAGGCTGCCGCTGTGAGCGGCTCGCGTGCAGCCCGTTACGACGTCGCCGGTCGGACGGTGTTCATCACGGGCGCGGCCCGCGGGATCGGGAAGGCGGCGGCCGAACGCCTGCACTCAAAGGGCGCGAACGTCGCGCTGGTCGGTCTCGAGCCCGAGCGGTTGGAGGAGAACGCCGCGCGACTGGGCGACCGCGCGATCAGCGTGGAGGCCGACGTGACAGACCTCGATGCGCTCGAACGCGCGGTCGCGGCGACGGTCGCGCGGTTCGGCGCGATCGACGTGGCGATCGCGAACGCGGGCATCTCGTACACGGGGGCGCTGGCGACGGCGCCGGTCGAGCAGGTCGAGCGCACGCTGCAGGTCAACCTGCTGGGCGTGTGGCGCACCGACCGCGCGGTGATCGCGCAGGTCACGGAGCGGCGCGGGTACCTGCTGAACATCGCATCGCTGAGCGCGATCTCGCACAGCGCGCTGATGGGTCCGTACACGACGGCCAAGTCGGGGGTCGAGGCGCTGAGCGACGCGCTGCGCCAGGAGAGCGCGCCGACGGGGACGGCGGTCGGCTGCGCTTACTTCGGGTTCCTCGACACGGACCTCGTGCGCGCCGCGTTCGCGCAGCCGTCGGCGAACGTGCTGACGGGACAGCTGCCGCCGTTCATGCGCAACCCGGCGCCGCTGTCGAAGGCGATCGACGCGATCGAGCGCGGGATCGAGCGGCGCGCGGCGCGCGTGTGGGCGCCGCGGTGGATCGGGCCGATGCTGTACCTGCGTGGCGTCCTGCAGCCGCTGAGCGAACGGCGGGTGCAGAAGAACCAGAGCGAGCTGGCCGAGGCGATCCGGCTGTCGGCGGAGTCGGGCGAGTCGCGCAGCCAGGACCCGCTGCTGGGCGTCGCGGCGAAGGCGCTCGAGGAGAGCGCCCCGCCGCGAGCTGCCCGGCGTTAGCCCTCGCTGTCGGTCTCGCTGCCGGTCTCGCCGTCGGCGAGGATCCGGTAGAGGTCGCGGCGGGCGGCGTCGAGGACCTCGCGCGCCTTTGCGAGCTGGGGCTTTGAGCCGGTGCGGATGACCTGCGCGAACGCGAACGCGACCTGGCGCATCAGCCCGGCGAGCTCGTGCTGCTCGCTGCTGACGTCGCCGCTCATCTGCTCCCACGGAGCGGTCGCGTCGTCGGGTCGCTCGTTGACGCGCTCGCGGCCGGCGTCGGTGAGCGCGTACAGCTTGCGCCCGTCTGACTCCTGCGAGCGGATCAGCCCCTCATCCTCGAGCTGCTGGAGCGCGGGGTAGACCGAACCAGGGCTCGGTCGCCAAACGCCGTCGCTGCGCTCCTCGACCTCTTGCATGATCTGGTAGCCGTTGCGCGGCTCCTCGGCGAGCAGCAGCAGCGCGGCCGTGCGGATGTCGCCGCGGCGCGCCTTGCGCCCGCGACCGCGGGGACCGGGCCCGAAGCCGAAGCCGCCGAAGCCCTCTCCGCCGAATCCGCGGTGTCGGTGGTGACGGTGACGCGGGCCGGGCCCGCAATGTGCAGCATGCATCATGTACTCCTATCGTGAACTATCAAAGTACCGTCACGATATATCGTTATGTGTTGTTCTTCAAGTCCCCCCCCGCCGATGGCATCTCGATGGCGCGCAGCGGCGCCCGCCTGCGTACGGCGGGCGCCTCCACGAGATCGGGCTCGCGCCGCGGGCTCGGAGGGCGGGGAGTCGGTCGGGCGCACGGCGGCTAATGGCGGAAGTGGCGGATGCCGGTCGCGACCATCGCGATGCCGGCGTGCTCGGCGGCGGCGATGACGTCGTCATCGCGGACGGAGCCGCCGGGCTGGATGATCGCGGCGACGCCGGCGTCGATCGCGAGCTGCGGCCCGTCGGCGAACGGGAAGAACGCGTCCGAGGCGAGCGCCGAGCCGGCGAGCAGCTGCGGCTGGGCGTCGGTGGCCTTCTCGACGGCGATCCGCACGGCGTCGACGCGGCTCATCTGCCCGGCGCCGACCCCGATCGTCGCGCACGAGGAGTCGTCGGCTGCCGCGGCGATCACGATCGCGTTCGAGCGCACCGCGCGGCAGACGGTCCACGCGAACAGCATCGCCTGCCACTCCCGCTCACTGGGCGCGCGCGGCGTTACCACGCTCATCTGCTCGCGCGTCTCGGTGACGACGTCGCGCGTCTGGACGAGCTGTCCGCCGATCACGGGCTTTGCTTCGACCTCGCGCGAGGGCTCGGGCCAGCGCTCGAGCTCGAGCAGCCTGACGTTCTTGCGCTCGCTCAGCACCGCGAGCGCGTCTGGCGCGAAGCGTGGCGCGAGCAGGACCTCGATGAACTGCTTTGACAGCTCGCGCGCGAGCGCCTCGTCGATCGGCCGGTTGATCGCGATCACGCCGCCGTAGGCGCTCTGCGGGTCACACGCGAACGCGCGTTGATAGGCGACCAGCGCGTCGGGCGCGACGGCGCAGCCGCACGGGTTGTTGTGCTTGACGATCACACACGCCGGTTGCTGGAAGTCCTCGACGAGCTCGCGCGCGGAGCTGAGATCGAGCAGGTTGTTGAACGACAGCTCCTTGCCGTGGAGCTGGCGAACGCCGTCGAGCAGGTGCGTGGGGACGCCGGCGCGCGCGTAGAAGGCGGCGGCCTGGTGCGGGTTCTCGCCGTAGCGCAGGTCGGTGACCTTCTCATAAGAGTCGTGCCACGTCGGCGGGAAGTCGTCGTAGACGCGCTGGGCGAACCACGTGGCGATCGCCGCGTCGTAGCGGGCGGTCAGCGAGAACGCCTTTGCCGCCAGGCGCGTGCGCGTCTGCAGCGACAGGCGCCCGTCGGTGCAGCGCAGCTCGGCGAGCACCGGCTCGTAGTCGTCTGGGTCGACGACTACGGCCGCGAACGCGCTGTTCTTGGCCGCGGCGCGGATCATCGTCGGCCCGCCGATGTCGATGTTCTCGACGATCTCATCGTCGTCGGCGTCGCCGCGCGCGACGGTCTGCTCGAACGGGTAGAGGTTGACGCACACGAGGTCGACCTGCTCGATCGCGTGCTCGCGCGCGGCGTCCAGGTGCGCGTCGTCGTCGCGCAGCGCGAGCAGGCCCGCGTACAGCCGCGGGTGCAGCGTCTTGACGCGACCGTCGAGCATCTCGGGAAAGCCCGTGAAGTCCTCGATCTCACGCGGCGCCAGGCCGGCGCCGGCGAGCTCACGCGCGGTCCCGCCGGTCGATACGAGCTCGACGCCGAGCCCGTCGAGCCCGCGCGCGAAGTCGACGATCGCGCGCTTGTCAGACACCGACAGCAGCGCTCTGCGCACGCGCACTTCGCCCGGTGCGGCGGCCTCCACGCCGGCGGCGCGAGCGGTGATCGGTTCGCGTGCCGCGGACATGCTCAGAGCGTATCCCGCGCGGGCGCGGGGCGCGGGTGGCGCGGATCGGCGGGATCGATCTCAAGCTCGCCGCGCGCGAACATCCTCACCGCGTCGGCGAGCAGCGCGTGCTCGAGCGGTCGCAGCGCGCCGAGCACCTCGTCCTCGTCGCGCGCGCCGGGCAGCTCGACCGCGCGCTGGGCGATCACCGGGCCGGTGTCGACGCCGTCGTCGACGAAGTGCACGGTCACGCCGAACACGTGCACGCCGTATGCGAGCGCCTGCGCGATCGCGCCGATCCCGGGAAACGCGGGCAGCAGCGACGGGTGGACGTTGATCACGGCCGCCGGGAAGCGCGCGAGGAACGGCGATCCGAGCAGCTCCATGTAGCCGGCAAGCACGACCAGCCGCGCGCCGTGCTCGGCCAGCCAGTCGGCCAGCGCCGCGTCGCGCGCGGGGCGGTCGGCGTACGCGGCGCGCTCGAATACCTCGGTCGGCACGTCGCGCGCGGCCGCGCGAGCGAGCGCCGGCGCGCCGGCGACGCTCGAGGCGACCGCGACGATCTGCGCCTCGCGCCCGTGGACGGTGTCGAGCAGCGCCTGCAGGTTCGTGCCGGTGCCCGATACGAGCACGGCGATCGGTAGCGGCTCGGCCACGGCCGCACCATAGCTGTGCGCCACCTCACACAGGAGTCGAGCGCCGACGCGTTGAATGAGAGATGAGGTTGGCGGGGGTGCAGGTCTGCAACCGAAGGGACGGACAAATGCTCACAGCAGTCTTCATCACCCTGATCGTCGTCAGCGCGCTCGGTTACGCCCTGCGCTCCGGACGCGGTGAGGGCGCGCTCTTGCGCCGCCCGTACAACAACCGCTACAACGACGCATCCGCCGCGCGCCGCGACCACCTAGGCTAGGGCGGCGCCCGCTCAGGCCCTGACGAGCGGGAGGATCTGGCCGTCCTCGAGCGAGTGCTTGCCGGCGGCGTCGTCTGAGCCGGCGAGCGGGTACTCGCCGCTGAAGCACGCGTCGCAGTGGCTTGCGCGATCGCCGCCGACGGCCTCGTAGACGCCGGCCAGCGACAGGTAGTGCAGCGAGTCACAGCCGAGCTCGGCGGCGATCTCGTCGGTCGTGCGCCCGTGCGCGATCATCTCCTCGCGCGTTGACATGTCGATGCCGTAGTGGCACGGGTGCTTGATCGGCGGCGCTGAGATCCGCATGTGCACCTCGGCGGCGCCCGCGTCGCGCAGCATCTGCACGATCTGGCGCGTCGTGTTGCCGCGCACGATCGAGTCGTCGACGACGACGAGCCGCTGCCCGGCGATCACCTCGGGCAGCGGGTTGAACTTCAGCCGTAGGCCGTGCTTGCGAAGCTCCTGCCCGGGTTGGATGAACGTCCGCGCGACGTAACGGTTCTTGACGAAGCCGTCGTCCTGCGGCAGCCCCGACGCGCGCGCGAGCCCGCGCGCGGCCGCGTTGCCCGAGTCGGGCACGGCGATCACGACGTCGGCGTCGACCGGCGCCTCGCGCCACAGGATCTCGCCCATCCGCCCACGCGCGACCTGCAGCGCGTGACCGTTCATCCGCGAGTCAGGCCGCGCGAAGTAGATGTACTCGAACACGCAGAACGCGCGCCGCTCGCCCGGAGCGACGATCCGGCTCTCCAGGCCGTCCTCGCCGAGCGTGACCATCTCGCCCGGCTCGACGTCGCGCACGAACTGCGCGCCGATGATGTCGAACGCGCACGACTCGCTCGCGACGCAGTAGCGAGGGGCGGCGTCCGAGCCGTCGCCCGCCTCGGCGTCCGCGGCGCTGGCCGCCTCGGCGTCCGGGCCGGCGGCTGACGCGGCGCCGGGCGCGGCGGGCAGGATGCCGATCGACAGCGGCCGCAGCCCGTGCGGGTCGCGAAACGCGACGACGCGGTCCTTTGTCATGACGACCGTCGAGAACGCGCCGCGCAGGCGCGGCATCACCGCCGCGATCGCGTCCTCGACGCGCTCGGCCGGCTCGGTTGCGATCAGCGCGGCGATGATCTCCGAGTCAGACGTCGAGCTGAACGTGACGCCCGTGTCGAGCAGCTCGTTGTGCAGCTGCACGGCGTTGATCAGGTTGCCGTTGTGCGCCAGCGCGAGCTCGCGGCGCGAGCCGTCGGTGCCCTCCGAGCGCTGGACCGGCTGGGAGTTCTCCCACGCGTTCGCGCCCGTCGTCGAGTAGCGAACGTGGCCGATCGCCAGCTCGCCGGCGAGCGTGCGCAGGTCGTTCTCGCTGAACACCTGACTGACGAGCCCGAGCTCGCGGCGGGTGATGATGTGCCCGTTGCGGTCGGCCGCGGCGATCCCCGCCGACTCCTGGCCGCGGTGCTGCAGCGCGAACAGCGCGAAGTACGACAGCCGCGACACCTCATGACCGGGCGCGTACAGCCCGAAGACGCCGCACTCGTCGTGCGGATGATCCTCAGACCAGGCTCCAGCCGGCCCGTCCGATGACGAGCGTCCCCCTGCTCGCGGCCCACGCGACGGCATTACCGAGACGCTAGCACGGGGCGCTTGGCCGTCTGGCACGCCGGCGCTCGGCTTAGTCAAAGAGCTTTTCCAGGCTGCGATGGGCGCCCGCGAGCTCGTCGAGCGCCACGGCCAGGGCGTCGTCCGGCCCCCAGCGGATCGACAGGCCGTCGCCGCCGACGGTTCCGAGCGGGCGCAGCGCCACCCGCGCGGCCAGCTCGCGCAGCGCCGCGGGCGCGCCGCTGACGACGAAGCCGCCTGCGCCCTCGCCGAACAGCGCAGTCAGGGGGTCGCCGGTGGAGCTCGACGCGTCGAGCTCGACGTTCGCGCCGAGCCCGCCCACGACGCAGCACTCGGCGAGCGCCACCGCGAGACCGCCCTCGGCGACGTCGTGGGCACACGACAGCGCGCCCGCGCGGACGGCGTCGCGCACGGCGACCTGCGCCGCGCGGACGGCGTCGACGTCGACGGCGGGAAGCCCGTCGGGGAGCTCCTCGCCACGCAGCTTGGACAGCTCGCTCGCTGCGAGCGACGGCGCGAACGGCCCGGCCAGCGCGATCTCGTCTCCCGCGCGCGCGAACGCCAGGCGTCCGGCGCGACGCGCGTCGGGCATCTGACCGACCATCCCGACCACCGGCGTCGGGTAGATCGGGCCGGTCGCGCCCTCGTTGTACAGCGACACGTTGCCGCCGACGATCGGCGCCTCCAGCGCCCGGCACGCGTCGCCCAGGCCGCGCACGGCCTCGGTCAGCTGCCACGCGATGTGCGGCTTCTCGGGGTTGCCGAAGTTGAGGTTGTTCGTCGTCCCGAGCGGCTCTGCGCCGGCGCACGCGAGGTTCGCCGCGCACTCGAGCACCGCCTCGACCGTCCCGCGATACGGGTCGGCCGCGACGCGGCGGCCGTTGCAGTCGATGCTGACCGCCAGCGCGCTGCCGTCGGGGAGCGCCAGCACGGCCGCGTCGGCCTGCTCGGGACGGCGGACCGTGCGCGACTGGACGATCGCGTCGTACTGCTCGAACAGCGGCCGGCGCGACGCGACGTTCGGCGCCGACAGCAGCGCCAGCAGGGCGTCCCGCGGCGCGGCGCCGGGCGCGAGCGTCGCCGGCGGCGCGGCGTAGATCGGCTGCTGCGGCTTGCTCGGATGCACGTCATACAGCGGGCACTCGTCGACCAGCGCGCGCACCGGCATGTCGCCGATGAGCTCCTCCCCCGCGCGGACGCGCACCCGGGCGCCGTCGGTAACCGTGCCGATCACCGCGCCGCCGACCTCCCACTTCTCACACAGCGCGAGCACCGCGTCGACGTTGTCCGGCTCGACGACGCACAGCATCCGCTCCTGCGACTCGGACACCATCACCTCAAACGGCTCCATGTCGCCCTCGCGCAGCGGCACGCGCGCGACGTTGATCTCGATCCCGACCTCGCCCTTGGACGCCATCTCGGCGGCCGACGACGTCAGCCCCGCCGCGCCGAGGTCCTGCAGCGAGACGAGCAGGCCGCGCTCGAGCAGCTCCAGCGAGCACTCGAGCAGCTTCTTCTCCTCGAACGGGTCGCCGACCTGAACAGTCGGGCGCTTGCCCGAGCCGCCCGACGCGCCAGTCGCCGTGTCCTCGCCGGTCAGCTCGGCCGACGCGAGCACCGACGCGCCGCCGATCCCGTCGCGGCCGGTCGCCGCGCCGAACAGCACCAGCAGGTTGCCCTCGCCGGCCGCCGCGCTGCGGACGAGGCGGTCGCGCTCGGCGAGTCCCAGCGCCATCGCGTTGACCAGGCAGTTGTGCTCGTACGGGCCCTCGAAGTAGACCTCGCCGCCGACCGTCGGCACGCCGATCGAGTTGCCGTAGTGGCCGATCCCCGCGACCGCGCCGTCGAGCAGGTAGCGCGAGCGCGTGCCGCCCGGCCCGGTCGGCTCGCCGAAGCGCAGCGAGTCGAGCACCGCGATCGGGCGCGCGCCGATCGCGAAGATGTCGCGCAGGATCCCGCCGACGCCCGTCGCCGCGCCCTGAAATGGCTCGACCGCGCTCGGGTGGTTGTGCGACTCGACCTTGAACGCGCACGCCAGCCCGCCGCCGACATCGACCGCGCCCGCGTTCTCGCCCGGCCCCATCACGACGTGCGGGCCGTCCGTCGGCAGCGTGCGCAGCAGCTTCTTGGAGTGCTTGTACGCGCAGTGCTCGCTCCACAGCAGCGAGTACATCGCCAGCTCGAGCACGTTCGGCGAACCGCCCTGCTTCTCGCACACGAGCTCGTACTCGTGCTCGGTGAGCCCTAGCGCGAGCGCATCGGCGAGCGTCGGCAGCGTCGCGTTGGCGGCCATCAGCTGCCGGGACCCCTCCTTCGAAGCCGCCTGGCGGCGCCGGCGCTCATCACGCGACCGCCCCGACAGCGACGCAGATCGACTCAAAGATCTTCAAGCCGTCTGCAGAGCCGCCCGTCAGCCGATCGACCGCGTGCTCGGGGTGCGGCATCAGGCCGAACACGTTGCCCGCCTCGTTGCAGACGCCCGCGATGTCGTCGACCGATCCGTTGAAGCTCTCTCCCGCGGCGTAGCGCAGCACGACCTGATCGTGCTCGCGCATCGAAGCGAGCGTCGCGTCGTCGGCGTGGTAGCGGCCCCATCCGTGCTTGGCCGGGATGCTCAGCCGCTCGCCCGTCGCGCACGCGCGCGTGAACGGCGTCTGCGCGTTGATGACCTCGAGGTCGAGCTGGCGGAATGTGAACCGGCGGTTGGCGTTGACCAGCAGCGCGCCCGGCAGCAGGTGCGCCTCGCACAGCACCTGAAAGCCGTTGCAGATCCCCAGCACCAGCCCGCCGCTGCGAGCGAACTCGATCACCGACTCCATCGCCGGCGCAAACCGCGCGATCGCCCCCGCGCGCAGGTAGTCGCCGTAGGAGAACCCGCCCGGCACGACGATCGCGTCCGCGCCGCCGAGGTCGCGGTCACCGTGCCAGATCAGCTCGGCGTCGCCAACGCGCCGCGCCGCCTCCAGCGCGTCGACCTCGTCGCAAGAACCCGGAAATCGAAGAACGCCGAACTTCATCTGCGGCGCGCGTCGCTACTCAACGATGATCTCGTAGTCCTCGACGAGCGGGTTGGCGAGCAGCTTCTCGCACATCGGCTGAAGCTGGGTCGCGTCGTCGACGTCGAGCTCGACCAAGCGGCCGACGTGGACGTCTGAGACGCCCTCGAAGCCGAGCGCCGGCAGCGCGCGCTCGACCGCGACGCCCTGCGGGTCGAGGATGCCCTGCTTTGGGCGGATCAGCACGCGCGCCCTCACGCGTCGTCCGCGACCGCGCCGCTTCGCGCCAGCCACCGCTCGAACGGCTCGCCCGCGATCAGCTCGTACGCTTCGACGTAACGCGCGCGTGTTCCGGCGACGACGTCGTCTGGGATCGCCGGCGCCGGCGGCTTCTTGTCCCACCCGCTCGCCGCCGCCCAGTCGCGCACGTACTGCTTGTCGAAGCTCGGCTGGCCGTGGCCGACCTCGAAGCCGTCGGTCGGCCAGTAGCGCGAGGAGTCCGGCGTCAGCACCTCGTCGCCGAGGACCAGCTCGCCGTGCTCGTCGAGGCCGAACTCGAACTTCGTGTCGGCCAGGATCACGCCGCGCGAGCGCGCGTGGTCGGCCGCGAACGAGTACAGCGCAACCGACACGTCGCGCACCCGCTGCATCAGCTCCGCGTCGCCGACCAGCGAGGCCGCGCGCTCCAGGTCGATCGCCTCGTCGTGGCCCACGTCGGCCTTCGTGCTCGGCGTGAAGATCGGCTCCGGCAGCTGTTCTGACTCGCGCAGCCCGTCCGGCAGCGCGATCCCCGAGACCGAACCCGTCGCCTGGTAGTCCTTCCAGCCCGAGCCCGTGATGTAGCCGCGCACTACGCACTCGACCGGCAGCATCTCCAGCCGGCGCACGACCAGCGCCCGCCCGCGCGCCTCCTCCGGCACGCCGTCGGTCGCCGAGATCAGGTGGTTTGCGACGATCTGCTCGGTCAGGGCGAACCAGAACACCGACAGGCCCGTCAGCACCTTTCCCTTGTCCGGGATCGGCGTCGGGTGGACCGCGTCGTACGTCGAGATCCGGTCGCTCGCGACCATCAACAGCGGCGCCCTCTCGGCGTCGCCGCGCTCGCCCAGGTCGTACATCTCGCGGACCTTCCCGCTGGCGAGGAGGGGCAGGTCGGCGAGCGTCGTCGTCACGTGTCGCGATGCTACCAGCGCCGCCAGCGGGCGCGGCCCCGGGCGGCCCCGGCCGGACGGAAGCCGGCGGGCGCGGCCCCCCGGGCGCGGCCGGGCGAGCGGGCGCCGATGCGCGGGTCAGGCGAGCTCGGGGCCGGTCGCCAGCGCGCGGTCGAGCCGGCCGACGATCTCGTGCGCGTAGCGGACGTAATGGGTGTAGTCGAAGATCGCGTCGAGGTCGAGGCCGAGCGGGCGCACGCGCGCGTCCTCGGCGAGCAGCTCACGCAGCGGGATCGCGTCGTCCCACGCGCGCTGGGCGAGCTCCTGCGTGAGGCGATAGGCGTCGTCGCGCGCCATCCCGCCGCCGACGAGCGCGAGCAGCAGCGCTTGAGAGAACAGCGCGCCGTGCGTCAGCTCGAGGTTCTCGCGCATCCGCTCGGCGTCGATCGTCATCCCCTGCACGAGCGCCGTCGCCCGGTGCTGTGCGTAGTCGAGCAGGATCGTCGAGTCAGGCAGGATCACGCGCTCGACCGACGAGTGGCTGATGTCGCGCTCGTGCCACAGCGCGACGTCCTCGAGCGCAGCCTGGGCGTTGCCGCGCAGAACGCGCGCCAGGCCCGAGATCTGCTCTGCCTTGATCGGGTTGCGCTTGTGCGGCATCGCCGACGAGCCCTTCTGGCCGACGCGAAACGGCTCCTGCACCTCTCTCACCTCCGTGCGCTGGAGGTGGCGCACCTCCGTCGCAAGGCGCTCCAGGCCGGCGCCCGCGAGCGCGATCGCGCTCAGCAGCTCGGCGTGGCGATCGCGCGCGACGACCTGCGTCGAGACGTCCTCCCGTGCGAGCCCCAGCCGCGCGAGCACGCGCTGCTCGAACTCCGGGCTCGTCGCCGCGTACGTGCCGACCGCGCCCGAGATCGCCCCGACGGCGACCTGTGCGAACGCGCGCTCCAGCCGCCGCGCGTTGCGCAGCGCCTCGAACGCGAACCCCGCGAGCTTGATCCCGAACGTCGTCGGCTCGGCGTGGATGCCGTGGGTGCGCCCGACGCACAGCGTGTCGACGTGCTCTGCCGCGCGTGCGTGAAGCGCCGCGACGAGCTCGTGCGCCCCCGCGACGACCACCTCGCCGACCGCCTCGAGCTGCAGCGCGAGCGCCGTGTCGAGCACGTCCGACGACGTCAGTCCGTAGTGGATCCAGCGCCCCGCGTCGCCAGCCGAGGCGCCGAGCACGTCGACGAACGCCGCGACGTCGTGGTCGGTCACGCGCTCGCGCTCGTCGACCGCCTCGACCGTGAACGTCGCCGAGCGAATCTTCTCGAGCTCCGCGCCCGTCGGCCCGTCGGCCTCGCCGAGCAGCGCCGGCAGCTCCTCGCACGCCGCCACCTCGACGCGGCGCCAGCTCTCCATCCGCGCCTGGTCGGTCCACAGCCGGCCGAGCTGCTCGCGCGTGTAGCGGGCGATCATCGGACGCCGACCGCCTCATCTCGGCGGTCGCCGCCGCGCGCAGACGCGCCGCGCGTCGTCACGCGCCGAGGATCTGCGCGGCGAGGATCGCCGCGTTGCGCGCGTTGTCCAAGCCGACGCACGCGACCGGAACGCCGGGCGGCATCTGCACGATCGACAGGATCGCGTCGAGCCCGCCCGCGGCGCTCAAGCGCCCCGACAGCGGCACGCCGACGACCGGCAGATCGGTGTGCGCGGCGACCGCGCCAGGGAGCGCCGCCGAGATTCCTGCGCCGGCGATGATCACTCGCAGACCGCGCATGTGCGCGTTCTTCGCATACTCCGCGACCGCATCCGGTTCGCGGTGCGCCGACATCACGCGGATCTCGTGCAGGATCCCGCGTTCTTCGAGCTCCTTCGCCGCCTTCTCCATCGCCTCCATGTCGCTCTTGGAGCCCATCACGATGCCGACGCGCGGCGCGTCGACGTCGATGTCGTCGAGCTGCGCCTGAACTTCTGACTCCTCCATCGGCTCGGGGGCCAGCGACAGCCCGGGCGCGTCCTGACGCCCCTCCATCGCGCTCGGCTCCTGCTGATCCCCGTCGGTCATGCCCGCAGCATACGCACCGTCACGGGCAGCTCACAGCGACGCGATGAACTCCTCGATCCCGATCGCCGCGAGCGTCTCGTACCGCCCCGTGCCGCGCGAGCCGAGCTCGAGCGACACGCGCGCCATCGTCGCCTCGTCCGGCGCCTCGACGACCGAGATGAAGTCGACGTGACCAAGCGTCGCCCACTGCGCCTTGACCTTCGCACCCAGCTGCTCGACCTCCTTGTTGACCTCCGTGATCCGCTGCGGGTTGTTCTTGACGGTTTGCACGCCCTCCGGGGTGAGGGTCGAGAGCATGATGTAGGTGGGCATGTGACTCCTCCGGTCGCGGGTTTCTGCGCCGCGCCGCCGGGAGCGGGACGGGCACGACCGTTTGTAGCGGATCACGGCCGCTCGCACACACCCGTCAATCCGTCCAAATTCCGGATTTCCCGGGTGCGGCGTCCGTGAGTCCGCGTAGGGTCAAGCCAACAGTCGGCCCGCCGCATCGGACCGTTCCCGACGTTCTCGCCCGGTGGCTTCCGCGGGCCCACCGACTTAGACAAATCGAATGGGGGTTGCACGATGGCAATGGTCGACTTCGTAGGCTCACGAAAGGCGCGGCGAAAGACGCCGCTCCTAATCGGCGCGGCGCTCGGTCTGGCGCTGGCGGTCGCCCCGAGTTACGCGATCGCCGAAACCACGACCTTCTCGACGCCGGGATCGCAGTCGTTCGTCGTTCCTGCGAACGTGAACAAGGTCACGATCGCCGCCACCGGCGGTGGCGGCGGCTCGGCCTTTTCCTGCACGGTGGCAGGTCGCGGAGGCCTGCTGCAGGCGACCTTTGCCGTTACGCCTGGGGCGACGTTGTCGATCACCGTCGCCGGCGTCGGGGGTAATGCCCCGGGGGCGACCGGCGGCGCGGGTGGAATTGGCGGCGGCGGAGCGGGAGGGACGGGGGTTGGTGGAGTAGCGTCCGGTGGCGGTGGCGGCGGTGGTGCATCGGTCGTAGCGTTTTCCGGTGGGGCCCCATTGATCGTCGCCGCCGGCGGCGGCGGGTGCGCTGGCTTTTCGGAATCAGGCAAAGGCAATGGCGGTAACGACGCCGCAAGCGGAGGCGATGGGCAGATCGCCAAGGGCGGCGGCGCGGGCAGCCAGACGGCTGGCGGGGCCGGCGGCGCAAGCGCGAACGTCCTCGACCCGGCCGGCGGCGTGGGGACGTTCCTGCAGGGCGGCCACGGCGCCGGCGCGAGTCCCCAGAACGGCGGCGGCGGTGGTGGTGGTGGCGGCTACTTCGGCGGCGGCGGCGGCGGCGGCGTCCGTTCCGGAGAAGCAACCGCGGGCGGCGGTGGGGGTGGTGGCGACTTCTTCGGCGCCGGGGCGCTGTTCGATCTCGTGAGCGAACCTGGTGCGAACGCCGGAAACGGTCAGGTGAGCCTGACCTACGCACCGGGGGCCGTCGTCCCGCCGGGTCCCGCGGGTCCACAGGGCCCAGCCGGTGCTCAGGGTCCGGCTGGCCCCGCCGGTCCCGCCGGTCCCGCCGGTCCCAAAGGCCCGGCCGGCGCAGCGGGCAAGGTGCAATTGGTCACGTGTGTGACCGTCACCAAAAAGGTCAAGGTCAACGGCAAAACGAAAATCGTCAAACGCAAGAAGTGCACGACCACGACGGTCACCGGCACGGTCAAGTTCACGACGCTGGCCGTGAGTGCGAGCCTGTCGCGCAACGGACGCGTGTACGCAGCCGGCTCTGCGCGAAACGTCAACGGCATCGAGCAGCTGGCGCTCGCGGCGAAGCGCGACGTGCGCGCCGGCCGCTACACGCTGGCGCTCAGGAGCCGCACCGGCCGGCTGCTCGCGCGGTCGATCGTCGCGGTCGGCTGAGCGAGATGGAGTGACAAGCGACGGCCGCGGCTCGAGCCGCGGCCGTCGCCCTGTCGAAGCTCGTCACCCGCCAGCGGTTACCCGTTGACCGTCGTCTGCACGGCCGTGATCGAAGCGTTCTTCGCTTCGGCTGAGAAGGTCCCGCCCGCGGTTTCCTTGATCGCCAGGTAGCACGCGATCGTCAGGGTGCTCGCGTGCGACGACGAGTCGATTCCGAGCGAGAACGGGATCGTATTCGTCGCCACATTGGCGACCACTGCCGACACGTCGATCGCCGAAGCCCACGAGCTCGTATCGCTGCTCGTCGCGCCCCCACCCGCCGGAATGTCGATCAGCTTGCAGACGCTCGCCGCGGCGCCGCCGGTTTTCGTGTCGGTGTAGACGAGTTCGACCTTGCCGCCGACGATGAAGTTGCCGGCCGGGAGCGTCTTGCTGAGGATCGTCGCCGGCGAGCCTTCGGTGGCAGTTGTGTAGGGGACGGCTTCGCCGGGGGCGAGCGCGGCGGCAAAGCCACCGACGGCGCCGTTGGCACCGTCGAGTCCGTTCGTGCCGTTGGTGCCGTTCGCGCCGTCTTTGCCATTGACGCCATCTTTGCCGTTTGTCCCCGCGGCGCCAGTGGCGCCGTCGGTGCCATTGGCGCCTGCAGCGCCGCTGGCGCCGGCCGTGCCATTGACACCATCTTTGCCGGCCGCTCCGTCGCGGCCGGCCGCGCCCCCGGCGCCGGGCGGCCCACCGGCGGCGTTGAGGCCGTTCCTGCCGGCCGGGCC
>DASXIJ010000016.1:0-32602 GCA_036498045.1 Solirubrobacteraceae bacterium | reverse complement strand
TCCCGGCCCGAGCATGACCGTCTACCGGCTGCACGGCGGCCGGTGCGGCCGCTGAGCGGGGTTATCCTGGATGGCCATGACGATCAGGGCCGACACCGACAAGACGCACCTGGAGCGCGCGATCGAGCTCGCGGGCAACGGTGCCGGGTCGGTCAAGCCCAATCCCGTCGTCGGCGCGGTCGTCGCCCGCGGCGAGCAGGTCCTCGGCGAGGGCTGGCACGAGGAGTTCGGCGCGGCGCACGCGGAGGTCAACGCGATCGAGGCGTGCGGCCTGGAGGACCTCGCCGACGCGACGCTTTACGTGTCGCTCGAGCCGTGCTGCCACGAGGGCAAGACGCCGCCGTGCACCGACGCGATCATCCAGTCGGGGATCAGGCGGGTGGTCGTCGCCTCCGACGACCCCACCGAGAAGGCATCCGGCCGTGGCCTCGGGATCCTTCGTGACGAGGGGATCGAGATCGTGCTCGCCGACGGCGAGCTCGCCGCGCGCGCCCGCCTGCTCAACCAGGCCTTTCGCAAGCACGCGCGCGTCGGACGGCCGTGGGTGCTGTTCAAGTCGGCGATGACGCTCGACGGCAAGGTCGCGACGCGGACGGGCGACTCGCAGTGGATCAGCGGCGAGGACAGCCGCTCGCTGGCGCATCGCTGGCGCGCCGCGGTCGACGCCGTGGCCGTCGGGATCGGCACGGCGCTGGCCGACGATCCGCAGCTGACCGCGCGCCCGGAAGGCGAGCCCGCCGAGCCCTCCCACCAGCCGCGCCGGGTCGTATTCGACACGCTCGCCCGCCTGCCGCCGACGTCACGCCTCGTCACCGCGGCGGCCGAGATTCCGCTGACCGTGGTCGTCTCGCGCGCGGCCGCGCGGTCGGACACAGACGCGTTGGAAGTCGCCGGCGCTCAGGTGCTTGTCGCGACGGGCGAGAACGAGCCGGCGCGCGTGCGCTCGGCGCTCGAGCAGCTCGGGGCGCTGGGCGTCGCGTCGGTTCTGCTCGAGGGCGGTCCGCATCTGGCGGGCGCGTTTCTTGACGCGGGCGAGATCGACGAGATCAGGCTGTTCCTCGCACCGCTGCTGCTCGGCGGCAGCTCGGCGCGCGATCCGCTCGAGGGGATGGGCGTGGAGCGGATCTCCGAGGCGATGCGCGCGCTGACGTTCGAGTGCTCGCGGGTCGGCGAGGATCTGCTGGTCTCGGCGCGGCTGCGCGAGTGGTGATCAGTCCATGTTCACCGGCCTGATCGCAGACCTAGGGAGGGTGCGCGCGCTCGAGCGCGACGACGACGGCGCGCGGCTGCGAATCCAGACGACGCTTGCGCCGCAGCTGCACGAGGGCGACTCGATCGCGGTCAACGGCGTCTGCCTTACCGCGACGGCCGTCGCCGGCGACGCCTTCGACGCGCAGGCGATCGCCGAGACGCTGCGCCGCTCGTCGCTCGGCGAGCTGCGCGAGGGCTCGCCGGTCAACCTCGAGCTCGCGCTGCGCGCCGGCGACCGGCTCGGCGGCCACGTCGTGCAGGGGCACGTCGACGGGACGGGCACGGTCGTCGAGATCCGCGCGGAGGGGATCTCGCGCGTGCTCGAGATCGAGCTCGAGCCGCGGCTGCTGCGCTATCTCGTCGAGAAGGGATCGGTCGCGCTCGACGGCGTCAGCTTGACGGTGAGCGCACTCAGCGATCGCGGCATCGCCGTGTCGCTGATCCCCGAGACGCTGCAGCGGACCGGGCTTGGAGAGGTTGGGGTGGGGGCGATGGTGAACGTCGAGGTCGACGTGCTCGCAAAGCACGTCGAGCGGCTGATGGGGTCACGACTGCACGAGCCGGTGACCGAAGGAGCCCAAGCATGAGCACTGCAAGCACGAAGACGCCATTCGCGACGATCGACGAGGCGATCGATGAGATCCGCCGGGGAAAGATGGTCGTCGTCTGTGACGACGAGGATCGCGAGAACGAGGGCGACCTGGTGATGGCCGCCCAGTTCGTCACGCCCGAGGCGATCAACTTCATGGCCAAGGAGGCGCGTGGCTGGATCTGCCTGGCGCTGACGCCAGAGCGCTGCGACGAGCTCGGCCTCGAGCTGATGACCGCGAAGAACGAGTCCGCCCTGCAGACGCCGTTCACGGTGACGATCGAGGCACGCGACGGCGTCACGACGGGCGTCTCCGCGCACGACCGCGCGCAGACGATGCAGGTCGCGGTCGATCCGAGCTCCCAGCCCGACGACCTCGTCCAACCGGGGCACGTGAGCCCCCTGAAGGCAAAGCCCGGCGGAGTTCTCGAGCGCACGGGGCACACCGAGGCGAGCGTCGACCTCGCGCGCCTGGCCGGGCTGATCCCGGCCGGCGTGATCTGCGAGGTGATGAACGAGGACGGGTCGATGGCGCGCGTGCCGCAGCTGGCCTCCTACTGCGAGCGCCACGGGCTGAAGATGGTCACGATCGCCGACCTGATCGCCTACCGCCGCCGCAACGACCGACTGATCGAGCGCGTCGTCGCGACGCGCCTGCCGACGACGTTCGGCGACTTCCAGGCGATCGGCTACCGCTCGATGGTCGACGACAAGCACCACGTCGCGCTGGTCAAGGGCGACGTCGACGGCGCCGCCGACGTGCTCGTCCGCGTGCACTCGGAGTGCCTCACCGGCGACGTGTTCCACTCGCTGCGCTGCGACTGCGGCGAGCAGCTCGAGTCGGCGCTGTCGATGATCGAGCGCGAGGGGCACGGCGTTCTGCTCTACCTCGCCCAGGAGGGTCGCGGGATCGGCCTGCTGAACAAGCTTCGCGCCTACAAGCTGCAGGAGGACGGGCTGGACACCGTCGAGGCGAACGAGCGGCTCGGCCTGCCCGCCGACCTGCGCGACTACGGCATCGGCGCGCAGATCCTCGCCGACCTCGGGCTCTCCTCGATTCGGATCCTCACGAACAACCCGAAGAAGATCCGAGGCCTCGAGGGCTACGGTCTGTCGGTCACCTCCCAGCTTCCGATCGAGCATGCGCCGAACGCGCACAACGAGGACTACCTGCGCACGAAGGCGCAGCGGATGGGTCATACGCTCCACCACCAGGGGCTGAACCTCGACGAGGAGCTGCTGCACGCCGAGCGCGAGCACGACCGCGCGCAGGCCGCCGAGCGCGAGCGCGACCGAGCGCGGGCGACCGAGCGCCCCCGGCCCGACTCACCCGACGGTGGGCGCACCCGGTGAGCGACGCCTACGCGATCGTCGTCGGTCGCTTCTACGAGGACCTCGCCGCGCGACTCGTCGACGGCGCCAAACGCGCGTTCTCCGAGCACGGCGAGCCGTCCATCGACGTGTTCGACGTCGCCGGCGCGTTCGAGCTCCCGCTCGGCGCGAGCTATGCCGCCGCCTCGGGTCGCTACGCCGGAGTCGTCTGCCTGGGCGCGGTGATCCGCGGCGAGACCGACCACTACGACTTCGTCTGCGCGCAGGCCGCCAGCGGCGTGATGCGCGTCCAGCTCGACACCGGCGTCCCGTGCGCATTCGGCGTGTTGACCTGCGCGACGATGGAGCAGGCGCTCGCGCGCTCGGGCGGCGACAAGCGCGACCAGGGTCGCCATGCCGCCGAGGCGGTACTGCGGATGGCAGCGCTGCGTCGTGAGCTCGCCGTACGCTGACGCGCAACACGCAAGCCAGCCGGGACCCCGACAGGGGTCCATCCAAAAAAACCATCTAGACTGCGCGCGATGGCAAAGGTGTGTCACAGCTGCGGCAAGGGCCCTTCCTTCGGGCAGAGCCGCAGCCACTCGATGGTCGCGACCAAGCGCCGCTTCGATCCCAACCTGCAGAAGGTTCGGATCATCGTCGGCAAGGCGCCGCGGCGCGTCTACGTGTGCACTCGCTGCCTAAAAGCAGGCAAGGTCCTCAAGGCCGCCTAGGCAAACGCTGGCCGCCGCTGGCCGATCGACGAGCGCATCTCGGTCGGCGATCGGTTGAGTCCTCGGTCGCTCGCGTGCTAGCGCACGCCACGCTCCCTGCGTCCTTGTCTCGCTTGACCAGCATCCGCCTAGGTCGCGCTTGGACGCCGACGGCGTCAGCCGAACGTCCGCGCCGAGCGGGTGCGGAGGGCATGGGACCCGCCGCAAGTGATAGACGTGTCTGCGTGACCGATACGAACCTTGGCCGCTTTCGCGCGGCCGTGGCGGGCGCGCTTGCGCATCTGGAATCGCGCCGCCAGGAGGTCAACGACCTGAACGTGTTCCCGGTCGCAGACGGCGACACGGGCGACAACATGGCGCTCACCCTGCGCGCGGTGCTCGACGAGCTCGACCGCTTGCAGGCCGCCGGCGGCGGGCGCACGATCGACGAGATCGGCCGCGACGAGATCGTCCACTCGGTCGCACGCGCGGCACTGCTCGGCGCGCGCGGCAACTCGGGCGTGATCCTCTCGCATCTGATCCGCGGCGCGGCCGAGGAGCTCGTCTCGCGCCCGGGACAGCTGATCGACGCGACGCTGATCGGCGCGGCGCTCGCGAACGCCGCCGACCGGGCGTACGCGTCGGTGCGAGAGCCGGCCGAGGGGACGATCCTGACCGTCGCGCGCGAGATGGCGCATCAGATCGTCGCCGACCTCGCGCACAGCTCAGAGAACCCGCGACTGGACCCCGCGACCGAACGCTCCGAGCAGGACCAGGCGATCGCCGCCGCGCTCGAGCGCGCCGTGATCGCCGGACAGGACTCGGTCAAGCGCGGCCCCGAGCTGCTCGCGGCGCTGCGCGACGCCGGCGTCGTCGACGCCGGCGGCTACGGCCTGACGATCATGTTCGCCGGCGTCGTCGCCGCGTTGCGCGGCGACGAGCCGCCCGAGCTCGATCACCATGCGCCCGCGCGGATCACGCACCCGCAGCACGCCTCGAGCACATACCGCTTCTGCACGAACTTCGCCGTCACCGGCAGCGGCCTGGTGGCGGCGCGCTTCATCGCCCCGCTCGAGCAGCTCGGCGACTCCGTGCTCGTCGTTGGCGACTCGAGCACGCTGAAGGTGCACCTGCACACCGACGACCCCGAGCGCGCGACCGCCGTGTTCGCCCAGGCCGGTGACGTCTCGCGCCTGGACGTCGCCGACATGCACGTGCAGGTCGGCGAGCGCGACGCCCGGCTGCAGGCCTACCGTGGCGACGACGCGCTCGCACGCGCCGCGAGCAACGGCGCCGTCGCGCCATACCGCAACGGCGCGCCGCCCGGCCGCGCGCCGGCGATCCGTTGCGGCGCCGTCGCGGTCGTCAGCGGCCACGGGCTGGCCGAGCTGTTTTCAGAGCTCGGCGTGCGGACCCTCGACGGCGGCCCGACGCTGAACCCGTCGACGTATGACCTGCTCGCGGCGATCCACGAGGTCCCGTCCGAGGAGGTCGTCGTCCTGCCCAACAGCGCCAACGTGATCATGGCCGCCGAGCACGCCGCACAGCTGTCGGAGAAGCAGGTCAAGGTCGCGCACACGACAAGCCAGCAGGCGGGTCTCGCCGCGGCGATCGTGCTGCGCCCCGACCGGTCGGTCGAGCAGAACGCGCAAGCCGTCGACGAGGCGCTCGCGCGCGTGCGCACCGGCGCGATCGCGCCCGCCGCGCGCGACGACGCGCAGGGGCGCTTTGCGCGCGGCGACGCCGTCGGCTTCGTCGGCGACGAGGTTCACGCGTGGGGCGACCCGACAGAGACCCTGCGCGCGGTCCTCGCCGAGCTCGCGTCCGGCGACGGCGACGGCCGCGAGCCCGAGCTGATCAGCGTCCTCGCCGGCGAGGACGCCCCGCTGCGCCTGGGCGAGATCGAGGCGATCGGCGTCGGCGGCGTCGAGCTCGAGCTGCGCGAGGGGGGCCAGCCGGCCTACTGGTGGCTGCTAGCTGCCGAGTAACCCGGCAACGACCGCCGCCGTGATCATCATCTGCGCCGCATGGTGGCGACGTGGACCGACTCGCACAGCACGGCGCCGTCCGCGGACGCCGCCGAGCAGATGACCGCCGGAGCGCTTGGCGGGCAACCGACGGCGTTCGGCGATCGTCGCGTCCTCACCCGTTCCGAGCTGCTGTCGGCCCCGCTGCGCTGGCCGCGTCCGACGCGGTTGGACGAGCAGATCGCGCTGTCGCGCGGCAAGCTCGCTGACGGGATGCGCGCGCTCGGCGTGAGCACCGTCGGCGAGCTGCTCGAGCACCTGCCCCGCGACAGCCGCGAGTCGCGCACGATCGCCGCGCTGCGCGCCGGCGAGCAGGCGACCGTGTCGGTCCAGATCCGCGCGATCGGCTCGCGGCCGGTTCGCCGGCGCGGGATGCGCCCGCTCGTCGAGGCCACCGTGTTCGACGCGACCGGCACGATGCGCGCGACGTTCTTCAACCAGCCGTGGCTCGTGCAGCGCTACCCGGCCGGGACGAGCGTGCTGCTGCATGGCAAGGCCGATGCCCGCGGGGGCTTTCGCGTCTCCCATCACGCGCCCGACGCACAGCGGCCGCTCGCGTCGTCGGCGCCCGACGATGACGCCGGCGAGCGCGCGCCGGGCGACGCCTCGCCGGCGGCCGCGCGGGGCTCGGTCGCTCACTACCCCGCGAGCGAGGGAGTCAGCTCGACGCAGATCCTGACGCTCGTGCAGGGCGTGCGCGATCGCCTCGACGACATCGTCGAGCCGCTGCCCGCCGCGGCTCGCGTGCGCGAGCGCCTGCCCGATCGGGCGACCGCGCTGGCGGCGATGCACTTCGCGCGCGATCGCGACGACACCGAGCGCGGGCGCGAGCGGCTGGCCTTCGAGGAGCTGCTGCTCGCCCAGGCGGCGTTCCTGCGCCGCCGCGCTCGACGGCGCGCGCGACGCGACGCGACCCCGCTGGGCGGGCGGGGCGAGCTGACCGGGCGCTGGCTGGAAGGCGGACTGCCGTTCAGCCCGACCGGCGACCAGCAGCGAACACTCGCCGAGATCGACGCCGACCTCGCCGACGACTGCGCCATGCAGCGCCTGCTGATGGGCGAGGTCGGCAGCGGCAAGACCGTCGTCGCGCTCTACGCGATGTTGCGCGCCGTCGAGCACGGCCACCAGGCCGCGTTGATGGCGCCGACCGAGACGCTCGCCGAACAGCACTTCGCCACGATCCAGCGCCTGCTTGGCGCCGAGCCGGTCGCATGTGCGTTGCTGACCGGCTCCACCGCCGCGACCAAGCGGCGTGACACGCTCGGCAAGTTGGTAAGCGGCGAGCTGGCGCTCGTCGTCGGCACGCACGCCCTGATCGAGCCCGACGTCGCGTTTCGCTCGCTGGCCGTCGCGGTCGTCGACGAGCAGCACCGCTTCGGCGTGCGCCAGCGCGCGGCGCTGCACGCCAAGGGGGCGCCACACATGCTGCACATGACCGCCACGCCGATCCCGCGGACGCTCGCGCTGGCCGGCTACGGCGACCTCGACACGAGCACGCTGCGCGAGCTGCCCGCCGGGCGCCAGCCGATCGACACGCGCGTGGTCGCCGGCGAGCGCGGGCGCTCGCGCGCCTATGACGAGCTGCGTGAGCAGCTGCGCGCGGGTCGCCAGGCGTTCGTCGTCTGTCCGCTGATCGAGCAGGACCCCGACGGGGCGGACGCGTCTGCCGGGGCCGGCGGCATCGGCGAGCTCAGGGCCGCCACCGCCGAGCTCGAGCGCCTGCGCGGCGGTGAGCTGAGCGGTTACGAGCTCGTGTTGATGCACGGTGGGATGCGCACGCGCGAGAAGCAGGCGGCGATGGCCGCGTTCGCGTCGGGCGCCGCCGATGTGCTCGTCGCCACGACCGTCATCGAGGTGGGGATCGACGTTCCCAACGCGACGGTCATGGTCGTCGAGAACGCCGAGCGCTTCGGGATCTCCCAGCTGCATCAGCTGCGCGGTCGGATCGGACGCGGCGAGCACCGCGCGAGCTGCCTGCTGATGGGACCGCCCGGCTTGCCGCGCCTGCGCGCGCTCGCCGAGCACGCCGACGGCTTCCGCCTCGCGGAGATCGACCTCGAGCTGCGCAGCGAGGGCGAGCTCGTCGGCACGCGCCAGTCGGGGGTCGGCCAGTTCGACGTCGCGCGCCTGCCCGACGACGCCCAACTGCTCGAGCGCGCGCGCGCTTGGGCACAGGCGATCCTCGGCGAGGATCCCGAGCTGCGCGAGCCCGAGCACGCGCTGCTCGGCGACGCGCTCGCGCGCACGTTCGGCGCCGACGCGCTGCAGCCGATCCCGGCGTAGGCCCGCGCGCCCCCCGCCGGCTTGGGCGCCCCGCCCCGTTACGGTGCCCGCATGCGTGTGATCGCAGGCGAGCTCGGCGGCAGGCGCCTGCGCGCGCCCCGCGGGCGGGCTACGCGACCGACGTCAGATCGCGTGCGCGAGGCGCTGTTTGCGATGCTCGACGACGTCGCCGGCGCGGACGCCCTCGACCTGTTCGCGGGCAGCGGCGCGCTTGGAATCGAGGCCCTCTCGCGCGGCGCCGACAGCGCGGTGTTCGTCGAGCGCGACGCGCTCGCGCTGCGCTCGCTGCGCGCCAACCTCCGCTCGCTCGGGCTGGCGCCGCCACGCGCGCACGTGCGCGAACGCGACGTGCTGACGGCGCTCCAGACCGCACGACGGCGCAAAGAGACATACGATCTCGTCTTCATCGACCCCCCGTACAGCCAGGCGCGCGGCTGGACCGAGGAGCTCTCGGCGGCACTGCCGCCGCTGCTCGGGCCCGCGGCGCGCGTGGTCGTCGAGAGCGATCGGCGCGCTCCGCTGCGGCTGGGGCTCGAGCTCGAGCGCGAGCGGCGCTACGGCGACACTTCCATCACAATCCACCTCCACCGATGACGCCGTCCACGAAGTCGATCGTCGTCTGCCCGGGCTCGTATGACCCGGTCACCAACGGCCACCTCGACGTGATCCGCCGCGCCGCGCGCCTGTACGACGAGGTCGTCGTCGCCGTCGTCAACCGCTCGGTGCGAAAGAGCAAGGCGCTGTTCAGCATCGACGAGCGGATGGCGTTCGTCGAGCACGCGATCGCCGATCTCGACAGCGTCCGCGTCGAGCCCTTCTCGACGCTCGTCGTCGAGTTCGCCAAGCAGGTAGGTGCGCGCGCGATCGTCAAGGGGCTGCGCGCGATCTCCGACTTCGAGTACGAGCTCGAGCTGAACCAGCTCAACCGTCGCCAGGATCCCGAGATAGAGTCCGTGTACCTGATGGCCAGCCCGCAGTACAGTTTCCTGTCTTCGAGCGGCGTCAAGGAGCTTGCGACGTTCGGAGGCAGGGTCGACGATCTCGTCCCCGACGAGGTAGCCCGACGCTTGCAGGAAGAGCTGAAGCGCTGACGAATGGGACGTGACACGTGATTTCCAACTACAACCGCGGCGCCAGTGGGCCGCAGACGACGCTGAGCTAGGCCGCCGATGGACGTCCTCGTACTGATAGACAAGCTCGACGACTTGGTGCACAACGCCAAGCCCGTTCCGCTGACCGACCAGGTGCGCGTCGACAAGGAGGAGATCTACGACATCCTCGACCAGATGCGCGCGACGATCCCCGAGGAGATCAAGCAGGCGCGCTGGATCGTCAAGGAGCGCCAGGAGATGCTCGCCGAGGCCAAGAAGGAGGCCGAGCGGATCATCAAGGACGCGCGCGAGCGCCAGGAGCGCCTGGTCGGCGAGGAGGAGGTCACCAAGCAGGCAGAGCGCGCCGCAGAGGACATCGTCGAGGACGCGCGCGCCCGCGAGCGCGAGATCCGCCTCGGCGCCGAGGACTACGCCGACGAGATCCTCAACACGCTCGAGGTCAACCTCTCGAAGTTCATCGCCGCCGTGCAGCGCGGCCGCGAGCGGCTTCAAGGCAAGGACGAACCCGCCGAAGTGAGCTGATCGCCCGTCCGGCGCTTGAGAGTGCCGGTGTTTGGGTAGGGTCCGCGCGGTGGACGCGCACGAGGTCAGGTACAAGCTGCAGGTCGCGCGTGCGCTGCTCGGCACGGGCATCGTTCAGCCCGAGCGCCTCGATAAGACCGTGCGCGCGATGGCCGCGCTGCGGCGCTGGGGGCCGAGCTCGCCGGCGGCGTACCTCGGCGGCACGGCTCGCTTCCCCGGCCGCACGGCGATCGTCGACGATCGCGGCACGATCACCTTCCGCGATGTCAACGCTCGCACGAACGCGCTCGCGAACTCGCTGCGCGAGGCGGGCGTCGGCGAAGGCGACGACATCGCGATCATGTGCCGCAACCACCGCGGCTTCATCGAGGCGACCGTCGCGTGCGCGAAGCTTGGCGCCGGCGCGTTGTATCTGAACACGGCGTTCGCCGGACCGCAGATCGCCGACGTCCTGCGCCGCGAAGACCCGGTCGCGGTGATCTACGACGATGAGTTCACCGACCTCGTCGACGACGGCGCGCGCGGTCGCAAACGCTACGTCGTGCTCGCCGAGCCGCACCTGGAGGCGACCGAGCAGACGCTCGAGCAGCTGATCGACGAAGGCTCGTCCGACGAGCCGTCGCCGCCGGCCGAGAAAGGCCGCGTCGTGATCCTCACGTCGGGCACGACCGGCACGCCCAAGGGCGCCGCGCGCAAACAGCCCGACACGCTCGAGCCGGCCGCTGCGCTGTTCTCGAAGATCCCGCTGAAGGCGCGCGGGACGACGATGATCGCGGCGCCGATGTTCCACTCGTGGGGCTACGCGCACTTCACGCTCGCGCTCGCGCTCTCCTCGACGATCGTGCTGCGCAGCCGGTTCGACCCCGAGGACACGGTGCGGGCGGTATCACAGCATCGCGCGAGCGCGCTCGCGGTCGTACCCGTGATGCTCCAGCGGATCCTCGATCTCGGCGAGGACGTGCTCGCCCGCTACGACACCAGCTGCCTGCGCGTGATCGCGCTCAGCGGCTCGGCCCTTCCGGGTGAGCTGGCAACTCGGGCGATGGACGCGTTCGGCGACGTCGTCTACAACCTCTACGGCTCGACCGAGGTCGCCTGGGCTACGATCGCGACGCCGAAGGACCTGCGCGCGGCGCCGGGCACGGCCGGGCGCCCGCCGATGGGCACCGTCGTCAAGCTGCTGGACGCCGACGGCCATGAGGTCGCCCCCGGCGCGAGCGGGCGGATCTTCGTCGCGAACGAGATGATGTTCGACGGCTACACCGGCGGTGGCGGCAAGGAGATCGTCGGCGGCCTGATGAGCACCGGCGACGTCGGGCACTTCGACGCCGATGGGCGGCTGTTCGTCGACGGACGCGACGACGAAATGATCGTCAGCGGCGGCGAGAACGTGTTCCCGCGCGAGGTCGAGGACCTGCTAGCCGATCACGACGCGATCGAAGAGGCTGCCGTCGTCGGCGTGGCCGACGACGAGTGGGGCCAGCGCCTGCGCGCGTTCGTCGTGCTGCGCGACGGGGCCGTCCTCAGCGAGGACGACGTGCAGGAGTACGTCAAGCAGAACCTCGCCCGCTACAAGTCGCCCCGCGACGTCCTCTTCCTCGAGCAGCTGCCGCGCAACGCGACCGGCAAGGTGCTCAAGCGCGAGCTGACTGTCGCCTGATCGGCAGGCCGACGCGCCGGCGGGCCGTCGCTAGCCTGGAGGACATGGCTGCGACTGCACACGACTTCGACCTCGGTGCGCTGCGGCTCAGCTCCGGCGAGGGAAGGCAACTGCGGCTCGAGGTGCCGATCGAGCCGTTGCTGTTCGCCGGCGAGCCCTATCGGGCAGAGCCGTTGGCCGACGATGCGGCCAACGTCCCGGTCGTGCTCGACGTGTCGCGGATGATGGGCGGCGGCTACGCGCTTCGCCTGTGCTTCTCGGCGGCGCTGAGCGGGCCGTGCATGCGCTGCCTGAAGGCCGCCGAGCCGACGATCGACGTCGACGCGCGCGAGGTCGATCGCCGCGGCGAAGGCGAGGAGCTCGAAAGCCCGTACGTGCACGACGAGATACTCGACCTCGCAGCCTGGGCGCGCGATGCGTTCGCGCTTGCCGCGCCGGTCAAGGTCCTCTGCCGCGAGGAGTGCGCGGGCCTGTGTCCGATCTGCGCGGCCGACCTCAACGAAGTCGGGTCCGACCACATCCACGAGACGCCGCCGGACCCGCGCTGGGCCAAGCTGCGTGAGCTCAAGCTCGAGTAGCGCCAGTCGCGGCTGGTAGCCTTCTGCACCGCATGGCGGTCCCCAAGAAAAAGCAGTCGCACAGCCGCACGGCCAAGCGCCGCGCGCAGCACAAGATCACGACGCCGGCGGTCAACGCCTGCCCGCAGTGTCACAGTCCGCGCCGGCCGCATCGGGTATGTCCCGTCTGCGGCTACTACGCCGGCCGCGAGGTCGTCGCCCCCGCAGGATCGGGCCACGATCACGAGCACGATCACGACCACGACGAGTAGCGCGGCGGCGGCGCCGACGCCGCTGTCTGGCGCCTCGCCTGACGGCGAAGCCCGAGTCGACGCCGAGCCGGTCGTCGCCGTCGACTGCAACGGCGCCGACCTCGGTCCCGCGGAGGTCGCCGCCGGGGCGGCCCTCGCAGCCGCTCGCGGGGCGCGCGTGATCCTGTTCGGGCCAGCCGCAGAGCTCGGCGCGGCGCCCGACGGCGTCGAGATCGTCGACGCCCCGTTATCGATCGCCAAGAGCGCCGATCCGGTTCGCGCCGTGCGCGCGAACCCGACCGCGTCGATCGTGCAGGCGGCGCGCGCGGTCGCCGCCGGGCGCGCGCAGGCGCTCGTCTGCGCCGGCGGCACCGGCGCGGCGCTCGCCGCCGGTCTGTTCAACATCAAGCGAACGCGCGGCATCTACCGCCCGGCGCTCGCGTTGCCGCTGCCGGTGCCCGGCAGCCCGGTGACGCTGCTCGACGTCGGCGCGAACGTCGTCGTGCGCCGCGAGCACGTCGTTCAGTTCGCGTTCATGGGCGCCGCGCTGTCGAGCACGGTCCTCGGGATCGAGCGCCCGCGCGTCGGGCTGCTGTCAAACGGCGAGGAGGCGGAGCGCGGCAGTCCGCTTGTGATCGAGGCCGGCGAGGAGATCACAGAACGCCTCGGCGGCGGGATCGACGCGTTCGAGTTCGTCGGCAACGTCGAGGGCGACGATGTGACCAGCGGCGTGGCCGACGTCGTCGTCACCGACGGGTTCACCGGCAACGTCGCGCTGAAGCTGATGGAGGGCGTCTCGCAGGCGATCCTCGGGGCCGTGCGCGACGCCGCGCTGTCCTCGCCGCGCGCCAAGCTCGGGGGGTTGCTGCTGCGGCCCGCGCTCGGCGGCTTTCGCGCCGAGGTCGACCCCGAGCTGCAGGGAGGCGCCTATCTGCTCGGGCTGCGTCGTCTCGGGGTCGTCCCGCACGGACGCTTCTCGCGCCTCGGCTTCGCCGAGGCGATCGTGCGCGCGCAGCGCGGCGCGCGCGACGACGTCGTCGGGCGCGCCGAGCGCGCGCTCGCCGACGCGGGCGCGCTCAGGGAGTCTCCCGCGTCCGCGGCTGGCGCTAGCCTGCCACGGACTGCATGAGATCTACCACCAGGCCCACGACCACGCGGCCCGCGCGCTCGACGGCGCCCGCGATCGCGCGGCGATGACGGCCCGGACGCACGACGAGGTGTTCGCGCTGATCCGCGACCACCTCTGCGACGAACTCGACGTCGAGCTCGACGCGATCGGCGAGGGGACGCGCTTCAAGGAGGATCTGGAGGCCGACTCGCTCGACCTCTACACGCTCGTGCAGGAGCTCGAGGACACCTACGGCGTCGCAATGTCAGACGAGCAGGCGGCGCAGATCCTCACAGTCGGCCAGGCGGTCGAGTTCGTCCTCGCGCACCAAAACGGGGCGGCTGATGCACGGCCATGATGCTGCTTGCGGAGCTGCTCGAAGAGCTGCCGGACGATCTCGAGCGTCAGGTGTTCACCCACGCGTCGTGGAGCGAGCGGCGCGGGGACTCCTACGCGCGCCTGGCGTTCCTCGGCGACAGCGTGCTCGCGCTCGCCGTTACGACCCACCTGTACCCGCGGCTGGAGGCCGAGCGCTTCGGCGCGGGGAGGCTCACGAAGATCCGCGCCCAGGCGGTATCCGGTCCCTCCTGCCGGGCCGTCGCCGTGCGCCTGGGGCTCCCCGAGCGACTGCGTGCCGCAGCCCCCGCCGGAGTTCAAGAGAGCGCTGCCGCGCTGGTCGAGACCGAGCGCGTGCTCGCGTCGGTGATCGAGGCCGTGATCGGAGCGTGCTACCTGCACGCCGGCTACGAGCGCACGGCACGAGCGGTCGTCGAGGCGTTCACGCCCGAGATCGAGGAGGCGCTCGAGCACCCGGTCGACTTCAAGTCGGCGCTGCAGGAGCTGCTCGCGCGTCGTGGCGAGGAGGTCAGCTACCGGGTTCTCTCCGAAGATGGCCCACCGCACGAGCGCACGTACACGGTCGTCGCGAGCGTCGGCGCGCGCGAGCTCGGCACCGGGCGCGGGCGCAGCAAGAAGCACGCCGAGCAGGAGGCGGCCCGCGAGGCTGTCGAGCGGTTGGAGGCGTGAGCGTGCGATGCGCCTGAAGTCGCTGACGCTGAAGGGCTTCAAGTCGTTCCCCGACCGGACGACGCTCGACTTCGGCCCCGGCGTGAGCGTCGTCGTCGGGCCAAACGGCTCGGGCAAGTCCAACGTGACCGACGCCGTCCTGTGGGCGATGGGCGAGCAGTCGCCGCTCGCCGTGCGCGGGCAGTCGATGCAGGACGTGATCTTCGGCGGCGGCCACGGCGTGCAGGCGCGCAGCGCGGCCGAGGTCGAGATCGTGCTCGACAACTCCGACGGGACCGTCGAGCTCCCGCTCAGCGAGATCTCGATCGTGCGGCGCCTCGAGCGCACCGGCGACGGCGGCTATCGCCTAAACGGCGCGCGCTGCCGCCTCAGCGACGTGGTGGAGGTGCTGTCGGATACCGGCCTGGGCAAGGAGAACCACTCGGTCATCTCGCAGGGCCGCGTGGAGCAGATCGTCACCTCAAAGGCACGCGACCGCCGCCTGCTGATCGAGGAGGCGGCCGGACTGGGCAAGCACCGCAAGCGCCGCCGCCGCGCACAGCTGAAGCTCGAGCGCACGCAGGAGAACCTCGACCGCGCGCTCGACGTCGAGCGCGAGGCGCGCAGCCGGCTGCGTCCGCTCAAGCGTCAGGCCGAAGCGGCAGAGCTGCACGAGCGACTCGAGCGCCAGATCCTGCAGGCGCGGTGGGAGCTTGCAAAGGACACGCTCAGCAGGTGCCGAACCGAGCTCGCCGAGGCCGAGCGCGCCGTCGCCGAGGCGCGCGCGGCGCGCGAGCAGGTCGACGCCGAGCTCGAGTCGACGGTCGAGCGCCGCGGACGGGCCGAGCGGGCGCTGTCCGATCACGCCGAGCGTCGTGACGTGCTGTCGCGCCGCTCGTATGAGTGCCGCTCGGCGCACGAGCGCGTCGGGCTGCGCGGCGAGCAGGTGGCCGCCGCGTGCGAGACGCTCGCTCGCCGCGGAGAGCGCCTGCGCGCCGAGCTCGCCGAGCTCGAGGCCGGCGCCGTCGCCCCGGGCGCCGAGCAGCACGCCGTGGCGGGCGGGGAGCAGCGGGTCGCCGAGCTCGAGGCCGAGCTCGAGCGGATCGAGCGCGAACGCGAGCTGCAGCTGCAGGATGCGGTCGGCGGGCTGGAGCGCGAGCTGCAGGCGCAGCGCTCGCTCGTCGAGCAGCGACTGGACCAGGTCACGGCGGGTCGCGCGGTGCGCAGCGAGGCCGACGCCGCGGCTGCCGGCGCCCGCGAGCGGGTCGCCGAGGCCGAGCGGGCGGTCGAGAACGCGCGGCGCGAGGCCGCCCGCGTCGGCGCCGAGCTCGCCGCCGCCAACCAGTTCCTGCGCGGACACGCACGAGTGAGCGGCGATCGGCTGGGGCAGGCGCCGCGCGCGCTCAGTGAGGAGCTGCGCGTGCGCGACGGCTACGAGCTCGCGCTTGCAGCGGCGCTCGGCGGGCGGCTGGACGCCGCGGTCGTCGCCGACGTCGCCGGCGCCGAGTCGGTCCTCGACGGCGCCGGCCCCGATGGCGGCACCGCGCTGCTCGCCGATGCGGCGACGCAGGCGCCGCTCGCCGGGCAGGCACCCGCGGCCGATGCGCAGCGCCTGCTCGACCTCGTCTCCGGTCCGCCCGATGCGCTTGCGCTCGCCGGGCGGCTGCTCGCCGACGCGTGGGTAGTGGAGCGCCTGGAGGGCCTTCCGCGCGACTTCGCCGGAACCGCCGTCACGCGCGCCGGGCGCGTCTGGTTCGCCGCGTGGGGCGAGGTCCGCCAGCTCGCCGAGGGTGGTTCTGAGCGGGTGCTCGCGCGGCGCAACGAACGCGACCGTCTGATCGGCGAGAGCGAGCGCGCGGCACAGGCCGAGCAGGCGTCGCGCGAGAGCGCGGAGGGCGCGGTCGCCGAGGTGCGCGACGCCGAAGCGGCGCGAACCGAGGCCGAGGAGTCGCTGCGCCGGCTCGAGCGCGAGCACGCCGAAGCGATCGAGAGCGTGCGCCGCAGCGAGTGGCTGATCGGCCAGCGCCGGGCCGCGCCTGCGGAGGGGCCGCTTGCCGTGCGCCGTGCCGAGCTCGAAGGCGCGCTCGCCGCCGAGCGCTCGCAGGCGGCACGGATCGCCGGCGAGCGCGCCGAGCGCTGCGCTCGGGTCGAGCGTCTGCGAGGACAGCTCGCCGTTGACGCCGAGACGATGCCACGTGCCGAGCGCCTTCGCGCAGCGCTGGCTGGGGTGGCCGAGGCGCTGTTCGCTCGCCACGGCGCGCTCGAGGATGAGCTCGCGGCCGACCGGTCGGCCGCCGAGGCGCTGACCGGCGAGCTGCGCGCATGCGCCGCGCGCGAGGCCGAGCTGCAGGCGGATCTGCGCGGTGCCGGCGAGAGCGTGACCGCAGCGGAGGTCGCGGCCCAGCGCGTGCGCGACCACGCCGATGAGGCAGAGCTGGAGCTTGCTGGGCTGGGCGAGCGGCTGGGGCTGGCGACAGACCCGGTCGCAGATGGCGCGTCGACCGGCGAGGAGGCCGGCGCCGCCGAGGCGGCTGCGCCGAATGCAGCCGTGAGCGCCGCTGGCGAGCTTGACGAGGAGGAGATCGAGGCGCTGCGAGCGCGTGTCGAGCGCCTGACGCGCCGGCGCGAGCAGCTTGGGCCGGTCAACCCGCTGGCACAGGAGGAGTACGCCGAGGCGATCGCGCACGTCGAGGAGATGGAGGCGCGGCGCGGCGACCTGGAGACGGCGCTGCGCGAGCTGCGCGGCGTGATCCGCGACACCGACCGTCAGATCCAGGAGGCCTTCGAGCAGACCTTCCAAGCGGCAGCGCGCAACTTCGAGGAGCTCGCGGGCGACGTGTTCCCCGGCGGCTCGGGGCGCCTGCGGCTGGTCAGCGAAGAGCAGCCCGCCCGGGGCGTGCTCGGCGGCCAGCCGCTGGCCAGGTCGGGAGCCGCGGGCGAGCGCACGGGCCGCCTCGGGGACGCCCCCGCGGCGCTCGCGGATGCCAACGGAGCAGCGTCGGGCGACTCGGCCGAGGCGGCCGCCGAGCGTGAGGCCGAGCTCGAGGAGCAGCGCGAGCAGGACTCGTCGGAGATCGGCCAGCTCGGCGTCGAGATCGAGATCACGCCGGCGGGCAAGTCGATGAAGCGGCTGTCGCTGCTGTCCGGCGGCGAGAAGTCGATGACAGCGCTCGCGTTCCTGTTCGCGGTCTTCCTCGCGCGGCCGTGCCCGTTCTACATCCTCGACGAGGTCGAGGCCGCGCTCGACGACCTCAACCTCGACCGCTTCCTCTCGCTCCTGCGCCGTTACGCCGACCGCGCGCAGTTCATCGTCATCACCCACCAGAAGCGCACGATGGAGGCCGCCGACTGGTTGTTCGGCGTCTCAATGGGCGGCGACGGCGTCTCCAAGGTGCTCTCGCGACGGCTGCCGGCCGAGCGCTCGCAGGAGACTGAGGTCGCCGAGGTCGCGTGAGCGCCCCGCCGGCGCGCTGATATCTTCGCCCGCTGGTGCCGCGCGACTGGAGCGACCTGTTCATCCTCGCGGACGCCGCTTCGGCCTCTGAGGGCGGTTCAAGCGCGGACGACGAGGCCGCCGAGTCCGCCCCGCGCAGGCGCGGCCTGTTCAAACGGCTGCGCGAGAGCATGGCCAAGACGCGCCAGGCGCTCGGCTCGGAGATCCAAGCCACGCTGTTCGGGGTGCTCGACGAGCACACGTGGGAACGACTTGAGGAGGCGCTGATCATGGCCGACGTCGGCGCGAGCACGACCGCGGCTGTCGTCGGGACGCTCGAGGCGGAGGCCGAGGCAGGTGATCTCGAGGGCGGCGAGGCGCTGAGCGAGCGCCTGATCGAGCTGCTCGCCCAGACCACGTGCGTCGGCGATGCGCGAATCGACCTGCGTAGCGAGCCGACGGTGATCATGGCGGTCGGCGTCAACGGGACCGGCAAGACGACGACGATCGGCAAGCTTGCGTGGCACCTGCACCACGAGCTCGGCCGCAGCGTCCTGCTCGCGGGCGCCGACACGTTCCGCGCGGCCGCCGGGGAGCAGCTGCAGGGGTGGGCCGAGCGCGCGGGCTGTGAGATCGTCACCGGCGCGCCGGGATCGGACCCGGGCGCGGTTGCGTTCGAGGCGATCGCCAAGGCGCGCGCAGACGGCAGCGACGTCGTGATCGTCGACACGGCCGGGCGCCTGCACACCCAGGACGACCTGATGGACGAGCTGACGAAGGTGCGGCGGGTGATCGCTCGACAGCTCGACGGCGCGCCGCACGAGACCCTCTTGACGCTCGACGCGACGACCGGTCAGAATGGCCTGCGCCAGGCCAAGCTGTTCGCGCTGGCGGCTGACGTCAGCGGTGTCGTATTGACCAAGCTCGACGGGACGGCGCGCGGCGGGATCGCGCTGGCGATCGCGCGCGAGCTGCAGCTGCCGGTGAAGCTGATCGGCGTGGGCGAGTCGGTCGAGGACCTGCGCCCGTTCGACCCCGAGGAGTTCGCGCGCGCGCTGATCGCGCCGTGAACCCGCGCCACGAGCCACTTCCCGGCATAGACTGAATCTCATGGACGTTTGGGTCATCTGGCTGATCGCGGCCTGCGTTCTCGGGGTGGGCGAGATGCACCAGGGCGGCTTCTACCTGGCCCCGTTCGCCGTGGGCGCCGCGCTCGCGGCGGTCGTCGGCCTGCTCGGCGTCGGGGCGCTGCTCTCGGCGGTCGTGTTCATCGCGGCGTCGGCGATCGTGTTCGCGACGTTGCGGCCGGTCGCGCAACGCCACCGGCGACTGCCGCCGGCGATCCGCACGGGCGCGGCGGCGCTCATCGGGCGGCCGGCGATCGTGCTCGAGCGGATCGCCAACGAGGAGGGTGTCGGCTGCGTGAAGATCGATGGCGGCGAGGTCTGGACTGCGCGCAGCTATGACGAGCACGAGGTCATCCCGGCGGGGGAGCGGGTAGAGGTCGTCGAAATCAGGGGCGCCACCGCGCTCGTGATGCACTAGCGCTCGAAAGGAGCCCGCACCATGGTCGCTCTCATCGTCATCATCATCGTGGTCGTCTTCGCACTCGTCGTCGCCGCGCGCACGATCCGGGTGATCCCGCAGGCGCGCGCGGGGGTCGTCGAGCGCCTCGGTCGCTACAGCCGCACGCTCGAACCGGGGCTGACGATCGTCACTCCGTTCCTCGATCGCGTGAAGCCGCTCGTCGACCTGCGCGAGCAGGTCGTCAACTTCGCGCCGCAGTCGGTGATCACCGAAGACAACGTCGTCGTCGGAATCGAGACGGTCCTGTACTTCACGATCACCGACCCGCGCTCGGCGACGTATGAGATCGCGAGCCCGCTGCAGGCAATCGAGCAGCTGACGGTCACGACGCTGCGCAACGTGATCGGCGGGTTGACGCTCGAGGCGACGCTGACCGCGCGCGAGAACGTCAACACCGAGCTGCGCGTCGTGCTCGACGAGGCGACCGGCAAGTGGGGCATCAGGATCAACCGAGTCGAGATCAAGTCCGTCGATCCGCCGCCGGACATCCGTAGCGCGATGGAGAAGCAGATGCGCGCCGAGCGCGACCGCCGCGCGGCGATCCTCACCGCCGAAGGCGAGAAGCAGTCACAGATCCTGACCGCCGAGGGAGCAAAGCAGGCGGCCGTGCTGACCGCCGAAGGCGCGCAGCAGGCGGCGGTGTTGGACGCCGAGGGCCAGCGCCAGGCGGCGATCCTGCGCGCGGAGGGGGAAGCCAAGGCGATCGACACGGTCTTCACGGCGATTCACGAGGGAGACCCGACGCGCGAGCTGCTCAGCTACGAATACCTGCAGATGCTGCCCCAGCTGGCCGAAGGCGACGCGAACAAGGTGTTCGTCATCCCGTCTGAGTTCGCCCAGGCCTTCGGCGGGATCGGCGAGGCGCTCTCGCGCGGCTCAGAGGACGGCCAGCCCCCAGCGCGCCCGCGACCCGCGCGGCCGCTTCGAGGGCCCGCGTCACCCGCGTCGGCGCCGAAGCTCGAGACCAGCGCGCAGCCGCCGGCGAAAGACCGGCGCAAGGACGCCTAGCCGGTGTTCGACTCGCTCGCCGAGAAGCTGCAGGTCACGCTCACCGACGTCCGCAACCGCGGCACGCTGACCGAGCAGGACATCGACTCTGCGATGCGCGAGATCCGCCTCGCGCTGTTGGAGGCTGATGTCAACTTCAAGGTCGTGCGGCAGTTCACCTCGCAGCTGAAGGAGCGATGCCTCGGGGCGGACGTGATCGGCGGCCTGAACCCGGGTCAGCAGGTGGTGAAGATCGTCGGCGAACAGCTCGCCGAGCTGATGGGCGGTGCGTCGGCGGGGTTGACCTTCTCGCCGCGGCCGCCGACGGTGATCCTGATGGCCGGCCTGCAGGGCTCGGGCAAGACGACGGCCGCGGCGAAGCTCGCCCGCTGGCTGCGCGAGGAGCGCTCGGCCTCGGTCGCCGTCGCCGCTTGCGACGTGTATCGGCCGGCCGCCGTCGAGCAGCTCGTCAAGCTCGCGGCGCAGGCGGGGGCCGACGCCTACGAGCAGGGGACCGACGGCGACCCCGTCGAGATCGCCGCCTGGGCGCTCGAGCGCGCCCGCGAGGAGGGCAAGGACGTGCTGATCGTTGATACGAGCGGTCGCCTGCACGTCGACCGCGAGCTGATGGACGAGCTCGTGCGGATCCGCGACGCCGTCAAACCGCACGACGTCCTGCTCGTCGTCGACGCGATGACCGGTCAGGATGCTGTGAACGTCGCCGAGCAGTTCGCCGAGGCCGTCAAGTTCGACGGCGTCGTGCTGAGCAAGCTCGATGGCGATGCGCGCGGAGGCGCGGCGCTGTCGGTCAAGGCGGTCACCGGGCGGCCGATCCTGTTCGCGTCGACCGGCGAGAAGCTCGACCGCTTCGAGCCGTTTCACCCCGACCGGATGGCGCAGAGGATCCTCGGGATGGGCGACGTGATGACGTTGATCGAGCACGCCGAGCGTCAGTTCGACGAGGGTGAGGCGGCCGAGCTCGAGCGCAAGCTGCGTCGCAACGAGTTCGACCTCGACGACTTCCTCTCGCAGCTGAGGACGATTCGCAAAATGGGCCCGCTGACGAACCTGCTCGGAATGATTCCGGGGCTGGCCGGTCACCAGCTGCAGAACATGAAGGTCGACGAGCGCGAGCTCGACCGGATTCAGGCGATCATCCTCTCGATGACCCCCGAGGAGCGCCGGGCGCCGGAGCTGATCAAAGGCTCGCGCCGGCTGCGGATCGCACGCGGCTCGGGCACCAACGTGCAGGCCGTCAGCCGCCTGATCAAGCAGTTCGGCCAGACGCGCAAGATCATGCGCCAGGTCGGTCGCGGCAAGCTGCCCGATGTCGGCGCGCTGATGCGCGGCGCGCGCTGAGACGCCGCCGGCGCTTCGCGAGGCGGCGTCCTCGGTCACTCGCGTGCTTTCGCACGCCACGCTCCCTGCGTCCTTGCGTCGCTCGACCGGCGACGCCCTCCACATGGCTCAACGGCGATTCGGCCTCCCTCGTCCTCACCGTCTAAGCTCTCGTTCGCAGATTTAGTAGGCATTGCGTCGAGCAGAGAGGAAATCGTGGCGGTAAGGCTGAGGCTCACCAGGGTGGGCGGCAAGAAGGACCCGATCTGGCGCGTGGTCGTCGCCGACCAGCGCTCGCCGCGCGACGGTCGCGTGATCGAGACGATCGGGCACTACAACGCCCAGACCGAGCCGTCGACGATCGTGCTCGACGAGGAGCGCGCCCGCAGCTGGCTCGCGCGCGGCGCGCAGCCCTCGAACACCGTTCGCAGGCTGCTGCGAATCCAGGGGATCGACGCTCGCGGCACTTAGGCCGCCGGCTGAAGCGAACGTGACCGGCCGCCGGCCATGAGCGATCGCAGCGCGGCAGATCCCAGCGACGTGCCGATGCGCCTGCTCGAGTACCTCGCCGAAGGACTCGTCGACGCGCCCGAAGACGTATCGGTCGAGCAGTTCCCCGGCGACGAAGGCACGGTCGTGCTCGAGCTGTGCGTCGGCGACGACGACTACGGCCGCGTGATCGGCCGCGGTGGGCGCACGGCGCAGGCGCTGCGCACGGTGGTCAAAGCCGCCGCCACGAGCGAGGGCTGTCATGTGCTGGTCGACATCGTCGACTGACGGCGTTCGACGCGGCACCGGAACGCGACGCTGACCCAAGCGACGGTGGAGGACCCGCGCGAACGTTCGCAGGAGGTGCTGGAGGCCGCGCGCGTCGGGCGCGCCCACGGGCTCGACGGAAGCTTCTACGTCACCGGTCCGCTGACGCGACTGCTCACGCTGGGCGCAACCGTGACCGTCGGCGGCCGCCGCGCCGAGGTCGTTCGTCGCGCCGGCACCGAGAAGCGCCCGATCATCCGGCTTGACTGCGTCGCCGACCGCGCCGCCGCCGAGGCGCTGCGGGGCGCCGCGCTGACCGTTGCGCAAGCGGACGCGCCGGCGCTCGGCGAGGGCGAGTGGTGGGCACACGAACTCGAGGGCTGTGCGGTCGTCGACGACCAAGGGAGGACGCTCGGCGCCGTCACGCGGCTGATCGGGCTGCCGTCGTGTGAGGTGCTCGAGGTCGCCCGCGACGGCGCCGGGCAGCCGCTGCTCGTACCGATGGTCAAAGACGCGATCCGCGAGATCGACGTCGCCGGGCGGCGAGTTCACGTCGACGCCACCTTCCTCGGCATCGAGATCGAGCCGGGAGGCCGAGATGGAGATTGACGTGTTCACCCTCTTTCCCGAGTGGTTTGACTGGCTCACGCAGGAGCGCCACGTCGCCAACGCGATCGCCGGCGGGTCACGCCTGGAGCTCGTCAACTTCCGCGATCACAGCAGGCTCAGCGGGCGCCAGGTCGACGACATGCCCTACGGCGGGGGCGCCGGCATGGTTCTGCGAGTCGACGTCGTCGAAGACGCGCTCCGCGAGCGCTACTCGCTCGACCCGGTGGAGCTGCGCGAGCGCCGCCGCGTGATCGCGCTCGCGCCGACCGGGCGGCTGCTGGACGACGCGCTCGTCGACGAGCTCGCCGCCGAGCCGGCGCTGACGCTGCTGTGTGGCCGCTACGAGGGCTTTGACGAGCGAATCGTCGAGCACTTCTGCACCGACGTGGTGTCCGTGGGTCGCTACGTCCTGTCCGGCGGCGAGCCGGCGGCGATGGTGATCTGCGACGCCGTCCTGCGCAAGCTCCCCGGCGTGCTCAAAGACGAGCGGTCGGCGCTCGAGGAGTCGTTCAGCGCTGCGCTGGACGGAGACCCCGAGTACCCGCAGTACACGCGTCCCGCCGAGCATCGCGGGTGGCGTGTGCCCGACGTGCTGCTGTCCGGTCACCACGAGCAGATCGAGCGGTGGCGCCGCGACCGTAGCCGTGAGCGCGGTGCCGGCGAACGCGCCGCAGGGGCGCCGAACGAGTGACACGGGACGCGACGGCGGTCCGCTACCATTGTCAGCCGCGCCGGCCGGCACCCCGCCATCGGGGTTCAGCTCCGGGCCTCAGCGCCCCTCGTCACCGTCATGAGCAGCGTCATCGAAACCATCGAGCGCGCACAGCTGCGCCGCGTTCCGCGCTTCGCGCCGGGCGACCGCGTCAAGGTCCACTTCCAGGTGATCGAGGGCACTCGCCGTCGCGTGCAGGTCTTCGAGGGCGTCGTGATCAAGCGCCAAGGGCACGGGACGCGCGAGACGTTCACCGTTCGCAAGCAGTCCTTCGGCGTCGGCGTCGAGCGAATGTTTCCAGTGCACTCGCCGAAGATCGAGCGGATCGAGCTCGCCGCGCGCGGCGACGTGCGGCGCGCCAAGCTCTACTACCTGCGCGACCGGGTCGGCAAGCGCGCCCGCGTGCGCGAGCGCCGCTACAGCGGTCCCGAGGAGACGATCGAGCCCGGGCTGCTGCACGAGCCGGTCGGCGCGACCGATGCCGATGGGCTGACCGCCGAGGAGACCGTGCTCGAGCAGGACGCTGCCGTCGAGGCGCCCGAGCAGGTGGACGCCGTCGAGGCGCCCGAGCAGGTGGACGCAGGCGGGCAGGAGCCCCCTGTCGCTGACGCTGGAGCGGACGCTCCAGCCGACACGTCTGACACCGACCCCGCTGCGCTCGCGCAGGACGCGAGCGACGAGGGCCCGCAGGCTTCCGACGCATCCGACTCCGCCGACGCCCCCGCCCCTGATGGCGACGCGGGCGGGGGGAGCGTCGGCGGCGACGAGTCAGCGTGAAACTCCGCAGCAAGGGCTCGAAATCGACACTTAGCTCGATCGTCGAGCTGGTCGTGATCATCGCCGTGGCGCTCGGCTTGGCGCTGGCGATTCAGGCGTGGGTGATCAAGCCCTACCGGATCCCGAGCGGATCGATGGAGCCGACGCTGCACATCGGCCAGCGCGTCCTCGTCAACCGGATCGGCACTCACTTCGGCGACCCGCACGTCGGCGAGATCACGGTCTTTCACCCGCCCGAAGGCGCCACGCAGGAGGTCTGCGGCGCCGGTCAGCGCGTCGCTCCCGGCGGCGCACCCTGCTCGCAGCCGGTCGACAAGGAGGCGAGCGTCAACTTCATCAAGCGGATCGTCGCCGGGCCAGGCGACACGATCAAGATCATCGAAGGGCACGTGATCCGCAACGGCAAACGCGAGAAGGACTCCTACATCCGCCCGTGCCCGGGTATCTCGGAGTGCAACTTCCCCGTGCCGATCAAGGTTCCGCCCGGTCACTGGTTCATGATGGGCGACAACCGTGGGGAATCTGACGACAGTCGCTTCTGGGGGCCAGTCCCCACATCCTGGATCATCGGCGGAGCCTTCGCCACCTACTGGCCGCCCGACCGGATCGGGATCCTCTGACGCCTTGACGGGCGACGCGACCGCGGCGGTGACCGGCGACGCGACGCCGCCCGTCGCGCCGAGCGGCGTCGGCTCCTCGCGCACGCGCCGGCGGGCGCGCCGGCGGCGCAGCGGCGCCGGGCGCCGGCTATTCGCCTTCGACCGCCGGCTGGGCGTCTCGCTCATTGCCGGCGCTGACGAGGCCGGCCGCGGCTGCCTTGCCGGTCCGCTCGTGGCCGCGGGCGTGCTGTTCGACTACGACGCGCTCACGACCCGCGAGCTGCGCGCGCTGGGCGCCCTGAACGACTCAAAGCAGCACACCGGCGAGGCACGCGAGGAGCTGTTGCCGATCGTGATGCGAACCGCCGCGCGCGTCGTCGTCGTCTCGCGTTGCGTGCGCGGGATCGATGCACGCGGACTGCACAAGACCAACCTCGCGGCGCTGCGCGACGCCCTGCGCACCGTCACACGCGATGTGCGCGGCGACGTCCTATGCCTCGCCGACGGGTTCTCCGTTCCCGACTTCGGCCGCCCACAGCGGGCGATCGTCGACGGCGACGCGACGAGCGCGGCGATCGCCGCCGCATCGATCGTCGCGAAGGTCACGCGCGATCGCTACATGCGCCACGCCGACGGAGAGCACCCCGGGTGGAGATTCGCCGAGCATGTCGGCTACTCGACGCCCGAGCACCGCGAGGCGATCCTCCGTCAGGGGGTCTCGCCACTACACCGAATGTCGTTTCAGTCGCTGGCCTACCAGCAGCTCGCGTTGTAGCGGTTCGACCTCAGAACGCTCCCTCGACGTGCTCGATCCGGCGCGTCCTTCCGCGCGTGTCGACGACGACGGCGATCACGTCGAACCGGACCGCGGCCGTGCGCGGTCGCGGCTCGCTGCGGTCGGCCAGCCACGCCGCCGCCAGCCTTCGCAGGCGCAGGCACTGACGGGAACCGAGCCCGAGCAGCGGGTCCTGATCGGCGCGGATCGCCCGCCGATCGCCTACGCGGCGCGTCTTGACCTCCACGAACACCAGCGTACGGCGGTCGCGCGCGATCAGGTCGATCTCGCCGTGGCGCGTGCGTACGTTTCGCGCGAGCACGGTGCAGCCGCGGCCCTCGAGCCATCGTCCGGCGAGGATCTCGCCTCGTGCGCCCAGCGCGCGCCTGCCGTCTTCGGTCACTGCTGTGAAGCTACGGCGCGCTTGTGACCCAACGTCGCAGCGGGAGCCGCGCGGGCCGCCGCGATAGCCTGGCTGCCCGTGCAGGACGCTCCCGCAGACGAAGACCGCTCTGGCGACCAGACGCGTCCGGCTGAACGGGTGCCCGCGGCGGCTGGCGTCCGCAGGCGCGGCCCCGGCGCGATCGACGGGGTCACCGAGTTCATCGGGCTCCGCTGGGAGGACCCTCAGACGGTTTGGCTGACGATCCGGCCCGAGCTGATCAACGCCGGCGGCTTGCTCTCCGGCGTCGTCACGTACGCGCTCGTCGACTACTGCATGGGCTCCACGTTGTGGGTGGAGACCAGTCGCGAGGAGAGCATCGCGACGATCAGCATTGCGGTCAACTACATCCAGACCGCCACCGAGGGCGAGATCGTCTGCCGTACGGTGCTCGACCGGCGCAACCGGCGCACGGCGGTGCTGCGCAGCGAGGTGAGCCACGAGGACGGCAGGCTGCTCGTGACCGGGATCGGCAGCTACACGATCTTCCCGCGCCGCCGCGACGCACCCGCCGCTCCGGCCTCCTGAGCGATGCCCGGGGAACGCACGCCGGTCGCGCTGACGATCGCCGGCTCTGACTCCGGTGGCGGCGCCGGCATCCAAGCCGACCTGAAGGCGTTCGCGCGCTGTGGCGTGCACGGGACGAGCGCGATCACCGCGATCACCGCGCAGAACACGCTCGGCGTGAGCGAGATCCTTCCGGTCCCGCCCGCGACGATCCTCGCGCAGGTGCGCGCCGTCTGCGCGGATATTCCGCCGGACGCTGTCAAGATCGGGATGCTCGCGACGGCCGATGTGGCCCACGCGGTCGCCGTCGCGGTCGGCGAGCTCGCGGCCGACGTGCCGGTCGTCGTCGACCCGGTGATGGTCGCCGAGTCCGGCGCGCGGCTGCTCGACGCCGGCGCCGAGCGGGTCCTGCTGGAGGAGATCCTGTCGCGAACGACCGTGCTCACGCCGAACCTGCCCGAGGCGCGCGCGCTGCTCGGACGCCCCGCCGGCGAGACGGGAGCTGGTGACGCCGATGAAGACGACACCGCGGAGGCGGAGTCGCTCGCGCGCGAGCTGCTCGCGCTCGGGCCGATGGCGGTGGTCGTCACCGGCGGCCATCGCGCGCGCGCGATCGACCTGTTCGTCGCGGGCGACGACGTGGCGGGCGCGAGCGGCGCCGGTAGGAGCGGCGCGCGGGCGGTCGAGATCGGCGGCGAGCGCCATCCCGACGGGGCGTCGCACGGCTCGGGCTGCACGCACTCCTCGCTGCTCGCCGCCCACCTCGCGCTCGGCATGGATCCGCTCGCGGCCGCCCGCGCAGCGCGCACGCTCGCCGGAGAGGCCGTCAGGGACGCCTTGCGCGACGTCGGCGCGGGCGCCGGCCCGGTCGACGTGGTGGGCCTGGCGCGGATCCGAGCGACGCGAAGGCCCGCGCCGCCGGCGTGAGAAGCGGGCATGACGTCCCACGCTGTTTGCCATAATCCGGTGACGATGAAGCTCTTGCGGATGAAGCCCGGACATGGCGAGATCCTGCTGGCCGAGGGCGACGTCGCCGTGGCCGAGCAGGAGCGCGAGCTGATCGAGGCGTTTCGCCGCGAGCTCGACGCCGGGATGTGGGCGGCCGTCCCGACCGAGCGCCGCGACGGTCGCCGCCAGGCCGAGCTCGTCAAGAGCTTCAGCGACGTGCCCCGCGACGCCGAGCGCGTGATCTTCTTCCCTCGCGCCGCCGGCGGCTGCGGCCAGGCCGAACGCTGACGCGGCGATGCTGCTCGCGCTCGGCACCGCGGCGCTCGTGCTCGTGGTGCTGGTGTGGGAGCTGTGCCGATCGCGCGTGCTCGCCGGGGTGGCGCGGATCCGAGGGCAGTTGCTGCACGCGCGTTCGCGCGAGGCGGCTCAGGTCAATTACGACCCCGGCCGCGAACGCCGGGCTGAGCAGCGCGCGCGGGAGCTGTTGCGCTCGTGCGTCGAGCCGAGCGACTGGGAGATGTATCGCGACCTCGGATTCCTGCGGGTGTGGGGAGGCCTCGGCGAGCGCGAGCACGCGGCCGGAGCGTCCTACGGATATCTGATCTACCCGCACCGCCCGATCGTCGCCTACCTGCCGCAGACCGGCGCGCTGCTGAACGAGTACTGCGTCGCGTTCCCCGACCACTCCCGGCCGTACGGCAGTGCGCGACTGCCAGACGCCGATGACGTCCTGGCCAAGTGGATGGCGCTGAAGGCCGACGAGCGCCGCCTGATCGACGAGGCCAACATGCACCTTCCCGGGCGCCAGGTCGATCCCGAGCGCGTCCGCCGCGATCTGCTGCGCCTGTCACGGTGGGAGCGCGAGCCGCGTGGTGTCCTCGCGCGAGGGGTCGAGCGCGCTACGGCTGGCGAGCGCGCACCAGGTATCGTGCCCGCCGCGTGAGCAGCCCCGGCGATTTCGACATCAGGCACCGCAGCCGCGCCCTCACCGAGGGCCCCGAGCGCGCCGCCGCGCGAGCCTATCTCCATGGCATTGGCTACAGCGCAGAGGACCTTCAAAAGCCGATCGTCGGCGTGGCGCACTCGTGGATCGAGACGATGCCGTGCAACTTCAACAATCGCGTGCTCGCGGCCAAGGTCAAGGAGGGGATCCGCGCCGCCGGCGGCACGCCGATGGAGCTCAACACGATCGCGATCTCCGACGGCATAACGATGGGCACCGCGGGGATGCGCGCGTCGCTCGTCTCGCGCGAGGTGATCGCCGACTCGATCGAGCTCGTAGCAAGCGCGCACGCGTTTGACGCGCTCGTGACGATCTCCGGCTGCGACAAGACGATCCCCGGCACGGTGATGGCGCTCGCCCGTCTGGACATCCCGGGACTGATGCTCTACGGCGGCTCGATCAAGCCCGGACACTTCAAGGGCGCAGAGGTGACGATCCAGCAGGTCTTCGAGGCCGTCGGCGAGTTCGCGTCGGGCAAGATCTCAGAGGACGAGCTGCACGCGCTCGAGGAGGCGGCATCGCCTGGCGCCGGCGCGTGTGGCGGCCAGTTCACCGCGAACACGATGGCGATGGCGTTCGAGGCGCTCGGCATCTCCCCGGCCGGCACCGCGATGGTCCCGGCCGAGGCGGGGCGCAAGCTCGAGGTCGCGCGCGAATGCGGTGAGCTGGTGATGGACGTGCTTCGCAGCGGACTGCGCCCGAGCGACGTGATCTCAAAGCCCGCGCTGGAAAACGCGATCGCCGCCGTGGCGACCAGCGGCGGCTCGACCAACGGCGTCCTGCACCTGCTCGCCGTCGCGCACGAAGCCGGAGTGCCGCTCGCGCTCGACGAGTTCGAGGCGATCTCCGAGCGCACGCCGCTGCTCTGCGACCTTCAGCCCGGAGGGCGCTATGTCGCGACCGAGCTCTATGAGGCGGGAGGCGTCCCGCTCGTGTTGCGCCGCCTCGACGAAGCCGGAATCCTCAACGCCGACGCGGTCACTGTCACCGGCCGCACGATCGGCGAGCACGCCCGTGAGGCCGAGGAAACCGCCGGGCAGCTCGTCGTGCGGGCGCTCGGCGACCCGATCAAAACGACCGGCGGCTTCGCGATCCTCCACGGCAACGTCGCGCCAGACGGCTGCGTCGTCAAGCTCTCCGGCCACGAGCGCCGCAGGCACGTCGGCCCGGCGCGCGTGTTCGACGGCGAGGAGGCCGCGATGGCCGCCGTCCTCGCGCACGAGATCGAGGCCGGCGACGTCGTCGTGATCCGCGCCGAGGGCCCCGCCGGGGGCCCGGGCATGCGCGAGATGCTCGCCGTCACCGCGGCGATCGTCGGCGAGGGCCTCGGCGAAGAGGTCGCGCTGATCACCGACGGGCGCTTCTCCGGCGCCACGCACGGCTTCATGGCCGCCCACGTCGCGCCCGAGGCCGTGCGCGGCGGCCCGATCGCCGCCCTGCAGACCGGCGACGAGGTGACGATCGACGTCGACTCCGGCCGCCTCGACGTCGCCCTCTCAGACGCTGAGATCGCCGAGCGCGTTGCCGCATACGAGCGTCCGCCGCGAGCCGACGAGCACATCGACGTCGCGATCCGCAAGTACGCCAAGCTCGTGGGTAGCGCCGCCGAAGGCGCCGTCACCGTCTAGGGGCCGCTGGCGCTACTCAGCGAGGAACTGCTCGAGGAGCGCGTTGAACTCGTCGGGGCGCTCGAGCATCGCCATGTGGCCGGTGTCGTCGAAGATGACCTTGCGCGAGTCGGGGATCAGCTCGGCGAACACGTCGGCGTCGCGGACGCTGATCAGCCGGTCGTGGTCGCCCCACACGATCAGCGTCGGGCATGCGATCTCGCCTAGGCGCTCGCGGATCTCGTAGTCGATCACCGCCTCCAGGCCGTGGAGGAAGCCGGGGGTGCCGGCGCCGCGCACCTGCTCGGCGGCGACCGCCGGGTCGAGGCGGTCGGGATGGCGCACGACGACGCCGAGCGCCAGGTCGCGTAGGCGCGCCCTCCGCACGACCGCGTCCGACTTCGACGCCGCCCACGCCCCTGACGCCATCAGGATCCGCTCGAGCGGGCGAATCGCCGCCAGCGCTTGGGTCGATCCGCGGTGGCCATGTGTCGACAGACCTGCCGCCGAGACGAGCACGAGGCGCTCGACGCGCTGCGGAAACGCGATCGCCAGCTCGGCGCCGATGAACCCGCCCATCGAGTTGCCGACGACGGCCGCCGCGTCGATGCCGAGCTGGTCGAGCAGGTGCTCGAGGATCCGCGCGTAGTTGGAGATCGAGATCTTCTGCCGCGGCATCGGCGAGTGCCCAAAGCCGGGCAGATCGAGCGCGATCACGCGGCGATCGGCGCCGAACGCGGGCAGCTGCTCCAGCCAGTTCGGCCACGAGCCCGCCAGCCCGTGGACGAACACGAGCGGCTGCGTGGCAGCCTGCTGGCGGTCTACTCCGAGCTCGATCACGTTCACCGGCGACCCGTCGACGACCATCCAGCGCTGGTGCGAGCGCCAGTCGATGTCGCGCCACGAACCGCGGACAGTCTGCTCGAGCACCTATCGCGCCTCGAATCGGCGCACCCGGGGACCGGCCAGCGACGGAGCTAGGCTCATCTCGGTGCAATGTAGCGGGAGGCGGCGATGGCAGGCACGAGGCCGGTCGCGGCGAAATAGGCGGGGTCATGAGCGCGAATCGGAGTGACGACGCGCGCGCGGCGCGCCGGGAGGCTTGGCACGGGGCGATCGGCCTGCTGATGGACGACCTCGCGCGGCGCGATGCGGCTGTGCGCACGCGCACGGCCTACCGTGTCGATCTCGAGCAGTTCGCGCAGTGGGCGCTCGCGGCCGGCACTGCGCCTGACGAGATCGTCCCGAAGACCGTCCGTCGCTATATCGCAGAGCTGACCCGGCGAGGCGCCGCGCCGAGCACGAGCGCGCGCAAGCTCGCCGCGCTGCGGGCGCTGTTCGCGAGCCTGCGCGAGCACGGCGCGATCGCCGAGAACCCGGCCGACCTCGTTTCGACCCCGCGCCGGGCCTCGCCGCTACCGCGCGTGCTCAGCGCGCGCGAGGCGGCCGGCCTGCTGGACGGCATCCCGGCCGGCGGCCCGCTCGAGCTGCGCGACCGCGCGATGTTCGAGCTGGCCTACGCGTGCGGGCTGCGCGCGGAGGAGCTCGTCTCGCTGCGCGTCGACGACGTCGACTGGGACGGCGAGCAGCTGCGCGTCGAGGGCAAGGGAAGAAAGACGCGCTTCGTGCCCGTGGGCGAGCCGGCGATGGTCGCGCTGCGGCGATATCTCGAGCGCGCGCGCGCCGCGCTGGCGACGCCCGGCTCGGCCGCCGGCCGCGACGAGCTGCGCCGAGGACGCGGCGCGGGCGGCGACGATGCGATGTTCCTGTCAAAGACCGGGCGCCAGCTCGGCACGAGCGACGTGCGGCGACGCCTGCGCACGTGGACCTCACGCGTGCAGGGAGACGCCTCGCGCGGCGCCGGCGGGATCTCGCCGCACGCGCTGCGCCACAGCTTCGCCACTCACCTGCTCGACGGCGGCGCTGATCTGCGCACGATTCAGGAGCTGCTCGGGCATGCGAGCGTGTCGAGCACCCAGATTTACACTCGGGTAGAGTCCGCCAGGCTCAAAAGCGCCTATGCGCGCAGCCATCCTCGGGCCTGATAGGGGAAATGACCCTGGAGACCAATGTCAAACCGATCGAGCTGCGGGAACTCTGGCGGCGATACAAGTCCGACAGCGACGGCAAGGC
>DASXIJ010000015.1:0-7295 GCA_036498045.1 Solirubrobacteraceae bacterium | reverse complement strand
GGAGCGGCTCAAACCCTTCCCTGCCGGAAATCGATCATGCGGTATGGAAACAGTAGCCTACTTTGACCTTGACAGCGAGTTCCAGCTGTGCGATGTTGGGCCTTCGAGTGTGACCTCCCTCGTCCGGTCACCTTGAGCGACGCTCGACGCCGCTCCCTCCCTGGCGTGAGCGTTTTTCACCGGGTGGCGTCGTGGCCGGAGCTCTGGTCACGACGCCCCCCGGTGAGGGATGCTCACGCCAAGGGAGGGAGCGGCGTCGAGCGTTGTTCGAGGGGACTGGACGAGGGTGGCCACACTCGAAGTGCCAAAGATCGCACAGTTGGAACTCGCTGTCAAGAACAAAGTAGGGTAGTGTTTATATCGAATGATCGATTTGCGACACCGATGACGGGCGGCGGCAAAGGAGCGTCGGGAGGCCGCGGCGAGCGCAGAGCACCGCCGCGCGCGCGAACGCGCTCGCGCGCGCCGGCCGGCTCGGTCGCGCGCGAACAGACGCGGCTGCAGCAGCGCCGGCGGCTGGCGATGGCGATGATCGAGGCGATCGAGGCAAGTGGCTACCGCGAGACACGCGTCGCCGACGTGATCTCGCGCGCCGGCGTCTCGCGCAAGACGTTCTACGAGCACTTCGACAACAAGCAGGACTGCCTGCTGTCGACGTTCGACGCGATCGCCGCCCGGCTCGCGCAGCGGATCGAGCAGGTCTTTCGCGAGACCGACGGGTGGCCCGACGGGATCGAAGCAGCGATCGGCGCCCTGTTCGCATCGGCGATCGAGAACCCGGGCGCGCTCCGCCTCAGCCTGCTCGAGATCGCCACCGTCGGCCCTCCAGGGATCGCGCGGCGCGAGCGCGCGATGTCGCGCTACGAGCGCTTCCTGCGCGATGCGCTGTCGCTCGCGCCCGGCGAGGGGACCGTTCCCGACAACGTGCTCAAGGCGATCGTCGGCGGCTTCAACCGCGTGCTCTACCGGCGCGTGCCGGGCGGGGATGCGGCCGAGCTGCTCGCGCTGATCCCCGACCTCACGCACTGGGCCGCGTCCTACTACCCATCGCCGCGCGCGATCCTGGCCGAGCCGAAACGGCTGCCGCGCGCGCAGCGCGCGGCGCTGGCGCTCGAGGGCGGACGAGCGCCGGGAACGCTCTCGCCGCACCGGCTGCTCGGCGGCCGGCGCGGGCTGCCGCGCGGCGACCAGAACGTGTCCCGCTCGTTCGTGGTCCAGAGCCAGCGCGCGCGGATCCTCGACGCCGTGGCCGACCTCGTCGCGAGCGACAGCTACGGCGCGCTGAAGGTCGAAGACATCGCCGAGCGCGCGGCCGTGTCGCTGGTCGCCTTCTACGAGCACTACGCCGACAAGGAGGACGCGTTCCTCGTCGCCTACGAGGTCGGCCACGGCAAGGCGCTGGCGAGTGTCGAACGCGCCTACGCGGCCCAGGACGACTGGCGCCTGGCCGTCCGCGCCGGAATCGCGGCGCTGTTCCGCTTCCTGGCGACCGAGCCTTCGTTCGCTCACATCGCGCTGCTCGACGCGATGATCGCGACACCGCGAACGGCCGATCGCGCGCGCCTCGGCGTGAGCGCGTACGGGCGCATGCTCGTGCCCGGCGCCGAGCAGACGCACGGGCTGGTGCCGCCCGCGGTCACGATCGAGGCGATCGCCGGCGGGCTGTTCGAGCTCGCGCTGCACTACGCGCTCGAAGGGCGCATCGCCGAGCTGCCCGAGCTCGTCCCGACCGCGACGTACATCGCGTTGGCTCCGTTCGTCGGCGGCGAGGAGGCGGCGCAGGTCGCGACCGGTCGCCCGCCGCAACCGCACGCCAGCTAGCTTCTAGCCGGCGCCGCGCGCGCTCATCACGGCGACCGGCACGGCCAGCCCCGCCGAGCGGCGCACGGTGGCGATCCGCCTGCCCGGTTGCACGGCCGCGCGCGCCTCGCCCGCGTGCTCGCCGAGCGCGCTCACCGTGCGATCGAGGTCGCTCGACAGCAGCGCCAGCCCCCACAGGCGCGCCGGTCGCTCGGCGCCCCCCTGGCCCGCGACGATCTCGTGCGGTTCCTGCACGACCTCGACGATCTCCTCGCCGAGGCGGAAGAACGCCTGGCGCGGGGCGCCGGCGGGCGTCGGCTCCTCGCGAATCCGACGCAGCTCCAGCCCCGCAGCGCGCAGCGCCCCGACGGTGCGGTCGAGCGCGGGCGTCATCACGACGACATGATCGATCGCGGTGACCGCGTTCGGGTGCCCGCCGGGCCGCTCGCCCCGCGACGCCTGCGTGGCCGGGGTCGTGCGCGCGACGTCCGCGCGCGTCGTGGGAAGGCCGTCGAGCTCGCTCGAGAGCAGGTCGCGCAGCGACCAGCCGAGAAACGCCGGTGCCGAGCCCGAGCGCGCTTCGTCACCGGCGAGGCGAACGCGGACCGACCCCAGGCGCACGCCGTCGTCGCCCTCGAGCTCGAAGCCGAGCGCACGCCACCGGTCGGGCTCGTCGGCGAGGACGAGCTCGTCGATCGTCGGCCCCATCCGCGGGACGTTAGCGTTCGTCGCGATGTGGGCGCAGGGCGAGATCTCGCTGCAGCCGCAAGCTCGCGGCTTTCATCTGATCACGCGCGAGGTGCTCGCGGCCGTGCCGCAGATCGCCGAGCTTCAGATCGGGATGCTGCACCTGCTGCTGCGCCACACGTCCGCGTCGCTGACGCTGAACGAGAACGCGAGCCCGGAAGTGCGCCGCGACTTCGCGAGCTGGTTCGACGCAGCCGTGCCCGAGGACGCGCCTTACTGGACGCACACGCTCGAGGGCCCCGACGACATGCCCGCGCACATCAAGGCGTCGCTGCTCGGCGCGACGCTGACGATCCCCGTCAGCCACGGACGGCTCGCGCTCGGCACATGGCAGGGGATCTACCTGTGCGAGCACCGCGACCACGGCGGCCCGCGCTCGCTGGTCGCGACGCTGTGGGGCGAGGCTGCAGACGCCTAGCGGTAGGCACCCGGCTTGGGGCGGACCTTGCCGCCGGGAAACGCCAGGCGCAGGATCGTGCGGTGGACGGTGCCGAGCTGCTTGTGCAACGGGCCGGTGTTGTAGGGCAGCCCGTAGCGACGGCAGATGTCGCGGACGCGCGGGGCGATCTCGGCGTAGCGCGAGGACGGCATGTCGGGGTAGAGGTGATGCTCGACCTGGAAGCTGAGGTTGCCGGCGAGCAAGTGAAACAGCGGCCCGCCGTCGATGTTCGCGGCGCCGAGCAGCTGGCGGACGTAGAAGCCGCCGCGGGTCTCCTCGGCGACCTCCTCCTGGCTGAACGTGTACGTCTGGTCTGGGAAGTGGCCGCAGAAGATGATCGAGTACGACCACACGTTGCGCACGATGTTGGCCGTGAAGTTCGCCGCCAGCGTCGACTTGAACGAGCGCTTGCCCGACTGCAGCGAGCCGCGTCCGGCGACGAACGCCGCGAAGCCTGCGAGCGCGGGGAAGGCGATGTAGTCCTTGACGACCTGGGCGCGCGCCTTCGCGCCGATCGCCTTGAGCTCCTGCACGACCTGCTCCTTTGACTTCTCGCCGGACTTGATCGCGGCGCGATTGAGGTCGTGCACGGCCACGCCCCACTCGAAGAAGCCCATCAGGATCAGGTTGTAGAGCGGCTGGAGCAGGTAGAACGGGTGCCACTTCTGATGCGGGTCGATCCGCATGATCTCGTAGCCGAGGTCGCGGTCCTTGCCGCGGATGTTGGTGAACGTGTGGTGCTCGTAGTTGTGCGAGTGGCGCCACGCGTCGGCGGGCGAAGCTGTATCCCAGTCCCAGTTCTGCGAGTTGATGTCCGGGTCGTTCATCCAGTCCCACTGCCCGTGCATCACGTTGTGGCCGATCTCCATGTTCTCGAGGATCTTCGCCAGCGAGAGCGCAGTCGTGCCGGCCAGCCACAGCGGCCTGCGCTGAGACCCCATCAGCAGAGCTCGAGCGGCCAGCACGAGGTGGCGGTGCAGCTTGATCGTGCTGCGGATGTAGCGCGAGTCGCGGTCGCCGAGATCGGCATAGACCTCGTCGTGGATCGCATCGAACTCGCGGCCGAGCTGCTCGATCTGCTCCGGTGTGAGCGCCGCGAGCGGGCTCTCAGCCTCGTCCAAGACGGGCGCGGACGGCGGACGGTCGATCTGGGTTGCGGACACTTCTGCTCCTTCGTTTGCAGCGTGGACGTGGGTTCTAGAGCGCGATCTCGACGGCGCCTTCAGGCGCGTTGATGCAGGTCTGGATCATTTCGCCGGGCTGGCCGTGCACGCGACCGGTGCGCAGGTCGCGCACCCGTCCCGAGCAGAGCTTTCCGACGCACGTGTGGCAGATGCCCATCCGACAGCCGAACGCCAGCTGCGCGCCGGCGCTCTCGCCGGCGTGGAGGATCGGCTGCTCGCCATCGGAGACAGCGTCGACGTCGCTCTTTGCAAAGCGGATCGTGCCGCCGGCGCCGCGCTCGCCGTCGCCGACTCGCGCGTCGGGTTGGAAGTGCTCCATGTGCAGGCGCGCGCGATCGCCGTCGCGCTCGAAGCGCTCGCCGATCGCCTCGAGCAGCCCGGCCGGCCCGCACAGAAAGGTCTCTCGCTCGCGCCAGTCCGGGCACAGCTGGTCGAGGGACTCGGCCGTCATTCGCCCGCGCTCGCCGGTGTGCTGCTCATGCAGGCGATAGCCGTCCTGGCGCGCGTGCAGCTGGCGCAGCTCGCCGCCGAAGATCACGGCCTCGGCGACGCGCGCGCTGTGCACGTGGACCGCGTCGTGCAACGCGTGTTCGGCGGCGAGCGAGCGGAGCATGCTCATGATCGGCGTGATCCCGCTGCCCGCGCTGATGAACAGCAGGCGCTCGGGCCGCGGCTCGGGCAGCACGAACGTTCCTTCGACCCCGCCGAGGCGCACGATCGCGCCAGGACGCACCCTGCCGAACAGAAACGGCGAGACCTTGCCCCCCTCGACGAGCTTGGGCGTGATCGAGATGCACCCGTCGTGCCGCCGCGGATCGGACGTCAGCGAGTACGCGCGCCAGTGATGGATGCCATCGACCTCGATGCCCAGCCGCAGGTACTGACCGGGGCGATGGCCCGGCCACTCCCATCCGGGCTTGATCGTGACCGTGACGGCGTCGGGCGTCTCGCGCTCGATCCGCTCGATCCGACCGCGCAGCTCGCGCGTCGACCACAGCGGGTTGACCAGCTCGAGGTAGTCGTCGGGCAGCAGCGGCGACGTGAACGAGCGGACCATCCCCAGCAGCCGGCGGCGTGAAGGCGAAACCTGCGGGGTTGCTCCTCGTTCAGCCACGGGCACCGTCCGCGCCGGTGGCTGGGCCGGCTGTTGTCCGGGAGTGGGGTGTGAGCTCGACGATGACCATCGGGTTGGATAACCGTTACCTCAAATGAGGTTACATCAAACATGGTAGCCTTGAGTGAGGGATGGCACAAACGGTGAGCGAGAAGCGAAAGCCGGGCCCCGGTGCGGCTACGCCGGCCCCCGACTCTGCCGACGGCGCGCCGGGCATCGACCGCGAGGCGCGACCAGCGGGCGGCTATGACCTGACCGTCGAGCAGCTCGCCGCAAAGGTCGGCATGTCGGTGCGCAACATCCGCAACCACCACACGCGCGGCCTGCTGCCCCCGCCGGAGGTACGCGCGCGCGTGGGCTACTACAACGCCGAGCACGTCGCGCGGCTGCGACTGATCCTCGATCTGCAGGCTGACGGGTTCAACCTCGCCGCGATCGAGCGGCTGCTGAGCGGCTCGGACGGGCTCGCCGAGCGGCTGCTCGGCCTGCGCCGCGCCGTGACCACGCCGTTCGAGCCCGAGGAGTCCGAGCTGATCACGGCGGCCGAGCTGCAGGAGCGCTTCGGCGAGCTGAGCCAGAAGGACATCGAGCGCGTGCGCCGGCTGCGGCTGCTCGTCCCGCTCGGTGACGGGCGCTTCGAAGCTCCTAGCCCGGCGCTGCTCCGCGCGGCCGAGCAGGTGACCGCGCTCGGAATCCCGCTGCACGCGGCGCTGTCGCTCTCGGACCGCGTCAGCCGCGACGCCGACTCGATCGCGCGCGCGTTCACGAGGCTGTTCATCCGCGAGCTGTGGGAGCCGTTCGACGCGGCCGGCCAGCCCGCGGAGGGGTGGGACGAGCTGATCGAGAGCGTCGACGCGCTGCGGCCGCTCGCGTCGGAGGCGCTGCTGGCGCTGTTCAAGCTGCGGATGACCGCGCAGCTGGAGGACGCGTTCGGCAAGGTGATCGAGCACCAGGCCAAGCGCAAGTAGCGCGATCGCCTCGTTCTGAAGCGCAGATCGCCTCGTTCTGGAGCGCAGATCCCGCGATCGGCCGCGTTCGTATCCTCGTCTAACGCCGATCGGTGTTCGATCGCTCGGAGCAAAGGCCGTCGATAGGTGCTCAGAACGGCTATGCGGCGGGCGCAACTACTCAGACAGCTCGTGCTCGACTCGCGGTACGTGATCGACGAGCACCTCGTCGCGACGGCGATGCTCGCGCGCGGGGCGGTGCGACGAGCGGTGGCGGGCGTGACCTTCCGCAACGAAGCGACCCGCTCGTCGCGAACACGCGCCGCGCAGCTCCCCGACGGCGCTTCCCCACCGATCGGTCTGGTGTAGGCGGTGCTCGAGTCCTCGGTCCCGGTCGCACACGAACTGCTCGGGCAGTGCATCAAGCAGGGCCAGGCGCTCGTGCAGCGCGCGAGCCTGGTCGGCGACCTCACCGACTACGAGGCGTGGAAGGCGGCGCGCAAGCAGTGGATCGACCCGACCACCAAGGCGCTCGAGCACCTCTACGACGGCCCGCGCGAGGCACGCGAGTTCGCCGACGCGGTCACGTGCCCGGACGCGGACGGCCCCTGGCAGCAGCAGTACGCCGCCGACCTGGACTGCGTCAACAGCGCGCTGGAGCTGCTCACCGTCCTGCAGGGGGAGCTTGCGCTCGACGCGGGCACGGGGTCGGCGGCGTTGACCCAGGCGACTGACGCGTCGGCGCAGGAGGTGCGACATCCCGAGCTCGAGGCGGGCGCGCAGGATTCCTCCTCCCCGGCCGGACTTGCTGCGATCGACGGCTCACCGGTCGTCGAGCAGCGCGTGAGCGCGGCCTCGCCGGCCGAGCCCGACGAGCGCTCGGACCCCGACGTCGCGCTGCGCGAGCGCGAGCGCCCACTCGATGAGGGGCCGATCACCGATCAGCAGCAGGCGCCGCTCGAGCAGAGCACACCAGCAGCGGCGGCGCCGGGCGAGGAGCCGCAGTCGGTCGGGGCGGAGCTCGAGCGCGCGCCGGTGGTTGGAGCCGAGCTCGCGACGCCCGA
>DASXIJ010000014.1:0-13469 GCA_036498045.1 Solirubrobacteraceae bacterium | reverse complement strand
CTGGTGTCGGCGGCGCCGGCGAGCGCTGCCTCCTCGGCGAGCAGGTGCGGGCGCGAGGCGAAGCGGCCGACCGCAAACGCGCTCAGCGCGACGATCAGCGCACCTGCGCCGTAGAAGTAGCCGACGAGCTCGAGCATCTGCCGCGTCGAGCCGAACAACGGCCGCCCGATCGGGCCGGTCCCGCTCTCCCACGTCTTGCTGACCGCCGGGCCGACGACGAGCCATCCGCCGGCGACCATCGCCAGCCAGCCGCCGAAGATCCCCGCCGGCCGCGTGCCGGCGACGATCAACAGCAGGCCGCCGAGCACTGCGAGCGCGCCCGGAAGGATGTCCAGCCACAGGCGGTCGGTCGTGACGTGCCACGTCGCGTTCGTGCCGAACGAGTAGTCGAAGTACGGTCCGACGAGCGGGATCAGCGCGGCCCACAGGCCGAGCAGGACGATCAGCACGCCGCTGACGGCGCCGGTCGAGCGGGCAATACGCATTGTCAGTCGCTCCTTTGTCGCGGTCAACTGTGGTCTTCCCCCGCTCACCCCGGTCAAACGTCGCCCGCGGCTGGCCTCGCCGAATTGCCCGTTACAGGTAGGCTGAGCGCGATGGCCTATTTCGTCACAGGAGCGACCGGCTTCATCGGACGGCGGCTGATCGAGCAGCTGCTGGACAAACGCCAGGGCAAGGTGTTCGTGCTCGTCCGCGAGACGTCGCTGCAACGGCTCGACGATCTGATCGCGCGGTGGAGCATCGTCGCCGGGCCCGCGGCCGCCAAACGCGTCCAGCCGGTGCTCGGCGACCTGCGCCGGCCGCTGCTCGGCGTCGAGCAGGAGCAGGTCGCGGAGCTGCGCGGCAAGATCACCCACTTCTTCCACCTCGCCGCCGTGTATGACATGACCGCGCCGGCAGAGCTGAACACGGCGGTCAACGTCGGCGGGACGACACACGCCGTCGAACTGGCGCGCGCGGTCGACGCCGAGCACCTGCACCACGTCTCGTCGATCGCCGTCGCAGGCGAGTTCCGCGGGACGTTCACCGAGGACATGTTCGACGAGGGCCAGAAGCTGCCGTCGCCGTATCACCGCACGAAGTTCGAGTCCGAGCGGATCGTGCGCGAGCAGCCGTACGTGCCGTGGCGCGTCTACCGGCCGGGGATCGTCGTCGGCGACTCGCGCACCGGCGAGATGGACAAGATCGACGGTCCGTACTACTTCTTCAAGGCGATCCAGCGCGGACGCCAGCTGCTCCCCGAGTGGGCGCCGCTCGTCGCGCCCGACCTCGGCAACACGAACGTCGTGCCCGTCGACTGGGTCGTCGACGCGCTAGAGCACATCGCGCACGAGCGCGACCTCGATGGGCAGGCGTTCCATCTCACCGACCCGCGCCGCCAGCGCGTCGACGAGCTGATCAACGACCTCGCGTCGGCCGCGCACGCCCCGAGGATCGCGGTCAGCATCGACAAACGCCTGACCGACCCGCTGCCGAAGTGGCCGCTCGCCCTTGCGCTCGACCTCCCGCCGTGGCGCCAGCTGCGCCGGCTCGCGTTGCGCGAGCTGGGGATCCCCGAGGAGGTGCTCGCGCATATGGAGCTCGTGCCGCGCTTCGACGCGCGCGAGGCCGGCCGCGCGCTTGCCGGCACGCCTCTCGAGCGCCCGCCGGCGCTGCACGACTACGCGTCGCGGCTGTGGGACTACTGGGAGCGCGACATGGAGCCGAGCATGTCGCGCGGCCGGACGCTTCGCGAGGCGCTCGACGGCAAGCATGTGATGATCACCGGCGCGTCGTCGGGGATCGGGCGATCGACCGCACTGAAGGTCGCCGAGGCGGGCGGCGTGCCGTTGCTCGTCGCGCGCAACGTCGAGAAGCTAGAGGAGGCGCGCGCTGAGATCGTCGCCGGCGGCGGCACGGCGTACGTCTACGCGGCCGACATCGCCGACATGGACTCGGTCGACACGCTCGTCGAGCGCGTGCTCGCCGACCACCTGAGCGTCGACATGCTAGTCAACAACGCCGGGCGCTCGATCCGTCGCTCGATCGCGCTCAGCTACGACCGCTTCCACGACTTCGAGCGCACGATGCAGCTCAACTACTTCGGCGCCGTCAAGCTGATCATCGGGCTGCTGCCGCACATGCGCTCCCGCGGCTCGGGGCACATCGTGAACATCTCGTCGATCGGCGTCCAGACCAACCCGCCGCGGTTCTCGGCATACGTCGCGTCGAAGGCGGCGCTCGACGCGTTCACACGCGTCGTCGCGTCCGAGGTGATCGGTGACGGCGTGACGTTCACGACGATCCACATGCCGCTCGTGCGCACTCCGATGATCGCGCCGACGAAGATGTACGACGCGTTCCCGGCGATCACGCCCGAAGAGGCGGCCGACATGATCTGCGAGGCGCTGCGCTCGCGCCCGAAGCACATGGGCACGCGCCTGGGCACGGTCGGCGAGATCGCCTACGCGCTGTCGCCCAAGGCCGTCGACCGGATCCTGCACCTCGCCTATCGCGTGTTCCCCGACTCGGCCGCGTCGAAGGGGCAGCAGAACCTCGAGGAGCGTGCGTCGTTCGAGCAGATCGCGATGGCGACGCTGACCAGGGGAGTGCACTGGTAGGAGCGCGCCGAGCCGGCCCGGCGGCCCAGCCGGGCCACGCCGCGCCGCCGTTGGGATGATTCGGCCGTGAGCGATGCCGCCGTGGCGATCGACGTTCGCGACCTGCGCAAGCGCTACGGCGAGTTCGACGCCGTCCGTGGGATCGACATCAGCGTGCGCCGCGGCGAGGTGTTCGGCCTGCTCGGCCCCAACGGCGCCGGCAAGACGACGACCGTCGAGATCCTCGAGGGCTACCGCGCGCGCAGCGGCGGCGACGTGTCCGTCCTCGGCCACGACCCTGGGCGGCGCAGCCATGAGCTGCGCCAGCGGATCGGCATCGTCCTGCAGTCGGGGGGGATCTACAGCCACATCACGCCGCGCGAGGCGCTGCACCACTGGGCGAGCTTCTACCCGCACCCGCGCGACGTCGACGAGGTGATCGCGCTCGCCGGGCTGCACGGCGCGGCCGACGTTCGCAGCAGGCGGCTGTCCGGCGGGCAGCTGCGGCGGCTCGACTTCGCCCTGGCGCTCGTCGGCGACCCCGAGCTGATTTTCCTCGACGAGCCGACGACCGGCTTTGACCCGGAGGCCCGGCGCAGCGCGTGGGAGACCATCCGCAAGCTGCGCGAGCTCGGCAAGACGATCCTGCTGACGACGCACTACCTCGACGAGGCGCAGGAACTCGCCGACCGCGTCGCGATCGTCAAGGACGGACGGATCCTCGCGATCGGCGCGCCGCGCGAGCTCGGCGTCGGCGCGTCGCACTACCGGATCGCCTGGCGCGACCGCGACGGCGAGCTGGTCGAGCGCCACACCGACGACCCGACCTCGCTGCTGGCGCAGCTCACCGCCGACGCGCTCGCGCGTGGCGAGACGCTCGACGAGCTGAGCGTCGCGCGCCCGACGCTCGAGGACGTCTACCTGGAGCTGACCGCTGATGGCTGACGCGGTCGTCGGCGACAATCCGGCGCGTCGATCGCACCGACGGCGTCCCGGTACGGTCGCCCTCGCGTGGCGCCAGTACCGCCTCGAGCGGCGGATGTTCTGGCGCAACCCGAGCGCCGCGTTCTTCAACTTCCTGCTGCCGCTCCTGTTCCTCGCCGGCGGCGGCGCGATCCTCGCCGGCAACCAGGACCAGCTCAACCGGTTGATCCCCGCGATCGCCGCGATGAGCGTGATGGCGACGACGTTCACCGCGCTCGCCTACAACGTCGTCTTCCTTCGCGAGCGCGGCGTGCTCAAGCGGATCCGCGGCACGCCGCTGCCGACGCTCTCCTACTTCGGCGGCGTCGCCGCCAATGCTGTCACCAACGCGGCGCTGCAGATCGGCATCGTCGTCGTCGCCGGCAAGCTCATCTTCGGGATCGGCTGGCCGCGCGACTGGGCCGAGCTGATCGTGTTCGTCCTCGTCGGCGTCGTCAGCCTCGCGGCGCTCGGCGTCGCGTTCGCCCACGCGATCCCCAACTTCGAGTCGACCGCCGCCTACGTCAACGCCGTCTTCCTGCCCGTCGTGTTCATCTCCTTCTACGTGTTCGACTCGTCCAGTGCCCCCGGCTTCCTCCGCCAGATCGCCGAAGCGCTGCCACTCAAGCCGCTGATCGACGGGCTCTACGGCGCGATCGTCACCGGCTCCGGACTCGGCAACCACCTCGACGCCCTCGCCGTGATCGCCCTGTGGGGCGTGTTCGGCATCTTCCTCGCCGTGCGCGGGTTCTCCTGGGAGCAGCACCGCACGTGATCCACCCGCGAAAGGAGCCAACATGAAGCAACTCGCAGACGGCCTCTACATGCTCAGCGGCTTTCCGCCGAACGCGATCAACGTGTACGTCGCCGAGGACGTGCTGATCGACGCCGCCACGCGCCAGGGTGAGCGCCGGATCGTCCGCCAAATCCGTGGACGCACGATCAACGCGCACGCCCTCACGCATGCTCACCCCGACCACCAGGGAGCAAGCCACGCGATCTGCGAACGGCTGCAGATCCCGCTGTGGTGCGGCGAGGCCGACGTCCACGCGATGGAGACTCCCGACGCGATCTCCAACAGCCAGGCGCCCGGCTGGCTCAACGACCTCCAGAAACGCTTCTGGACGGGCCCGCCCCATCCCGTCGCACGCGCCCTACGCGAGGGCGACGACGTCGCGGGGTTCACCGTGCTCGAGGTCCCCGGTCACTCGCCCGGCCACATCGCCTACTGGCGCGAGCGCGACCGCACGCTGATCCTCGGCGACGTCCTCAACGGGATGAACCTGCTGACGTCCCGGCGCGAACTGCGCGAGCCGCCGGCGGTCTTCACGCCCGACCCGGCCCGCAACCGCGAGTCGGCGCGGCGGCTCGCCGCGCTGCAGCCCGCGCTCGTGTGCTTCGGCCATGGGCCACCGCTGCGCGACCCGCGCGCGCTGAGCGAGTTCGCAGCGCGCCTGCCCGCGTGACCCCGTCCGCAGGCGAGAGCATCTTCGTCGCAGACGGCGAGCGCCTGCTCCCGACCGAGCACGCGCGCGGGCCGTGGGATCCGCGTGCGCTGCACGGCGGCGCGCCCGCCGCGTTGATCACCGCCGCGTTCGAGCGACTGCAGCCGGGCGCCGAGCTGGCGATCGCGCGCCTCTCGTTCGAGTTCCTGCGACCGATCCCGATGGCGCCGCTGACGCTCCTCGCGCGGATCGTGCGCCCGGGGCGCCGCGTCCAGGAGCTCGCCGCCGAGGTGCTCGCCGGCGAGGAGACGATCGTTCGCGCGGCGGCGCTGCGTGTGCAGCGCGTGCCCGAGGAGGCCGCGCGCGCCGCGGCTCCGGCCGGCGAGCTGGGCGCAGCGATGCCGCCCGTCGCCGACGCCGAGCCGCTGGACTTCACGCTCGACGGAAGCGCGGGGGCGAGCTTTGCCGCGACGGCGATGGAGATGCGTGGATTCGGCGACCCTCGCGAGCCCGGCCCGTCGCGGGTGTGGATGCGCCTGCGCCGGCCGCTGCTCGCGGGCGCGCCGTCGTCGCCGTTTCAGCGGCTGGCGGCGACGGCCGACTTCGGCAACGGCATCAGTGCTGCTCTGCCGTTCGATCGTTTCCTGTTCATCAACGCCGATCTGGCGATCCATGTGGTCCGACCGCCCGAGGGCGAATGGAGCGGGCTGGACTCGCGAACCTCGCTGATCGGCGGTGGTATCGGCGTCGCCGAAAGCGTCGTGCACGACGAGCGCGGCGCCGTCGGGCGCTCGTTTCAGACGCTCGTCGTACAGCCACGCTGAGCTGCGCGCCACGCGATCGAGCGCGGTAGTAGCCTCGGGTGCGTGGCGTCATCCACGATCGATCCCGACCTGCGGATCGCCGCGGTTGAGCTGGCCGTCGCCGACCTCGACCGCAGTGCCGACTTCTACGAGCGAGTGCTCGGGCTGCCGGTGGTCTCGCGCGAGACCGACCGCGCGCTGCTCGGTCCCGACGGTCGAAATCCGTCGCTGGCGCTGTCGGCGATCGAGCGGCCGACGCCACTCTCGCCGCACACGAGCGGGCTGTTCCACGTCGCCTGGCTGCACCCGTCACGCGGCGCCCTCGCGGACACCGTGCGACGCGTCGTGGCCGAGCGCTGGCCAGTCGAGGGCGCCTCCGATCACGGCGTGTCCGAGGCGCTCTACCTCGGCGACCCGGACGGACTCGGCATCGAGATCTACGCCGACCGTCCGCGCGAGCTATGGCAGCGCCCGCCCGACGGCCACGGCGTGCGGATGGTGACCCTGCCGCTCGACCTCGACGACCTGATGGCGCACAGCGCGCGCGACGACGACGATCCGAGCGGCGGCGCGGGTATCGACCCGCGCACTGTCATCGGCCACGTCCACATGAAGGTCTCAGACGTGCCGCGCGCGGTCGATTTCTACCGCGATGCCGTCGGCTTCTCCGAGCAGGCGCAGATGCCGTCGGCGGCGTTCCTCGCCGCCGACGGCTATCACCACCACATCGGCCTGAACTCGTGGCAGAGCCGCGGCGCCGGCCCGCCGCCGGACACCGCGCCCGCGCTGCGCGAGATCGACTTCGAGCTTGCCGATCCCGACGAGCTCGGCGCCCTGGCGCGGCGCAGCGGAATGGGCGGCGCCGGCGCCGCGACGGACGGCGGCGGCGGCGAACGTCACGTTGCGCTTGCCGACCCCGACGGTGTCCGTCTCGTTTTCTCGGCGGCCGGCGCACGGTCGTCGAGAGCTTCGGCCCGACCGGCGGCCGGCGGGGCGGCGCCGGGGGCCTCGACCTGACGGCCTCCAACGGCGCGCGAGCGGCGCCTCCGCGTCAGCGCGGGCCGGACACCTCGTCCAGGCGCGCGAGCTCGTCGGGCGCGAGCTCGAGCGTCGCCGACGCCGTCAGCTCGGCGACCTGCTCGGCAGACGTCGCGCTGGCGATCGGCGCGAGCACCGTCGGCTGCACGCGCAGCCACGCAAGCGACACCGCCGCGACCGGCGCGTCGTGCGCTGCTGCGATCTGCTCTAGCGCGTCGAGCACCGCAAATCCGCGCTCGTTGGCGTAGCTCTCCTTCACGCCCGCCGCGCGCGGGCTGTCGATCGCGGGGCCGCCCCGCCGGTACTTCCCCGACAGGAACCCGCGCGCGAGCGCGAAGTACGGGATGCACGCGAGCCCGTGGCGTTCGCAGACGGGCGCGAGATCGCGCTCGTAGTCGCGCTCCATCAGGTTGTACTGCGGCTGCAGCGCGACGTACTGCGCGCGCCCGTCGCGGCCCCCCAAGGCAAGCGCCTGCTCGAGGCGCTCGGCGCTGTAGTTCGACGCCGCCGCATAGCGGATCGCCCCCTCGTCGACCAGCTCGCCGAACGCCGCGAGCGTCTCCTCCAGCGGCGTGTGCTCGTCGTCCTGGTGGGCGTAATACACGTCGATCCGGTCGATCCCCAGCCGTTGCAACGAATCGTGCGCGCCGCCCTTGACGTTGTCTGCCGACAGGCCCCGGCGCTCGGGCGACATGCCGACCTTCGTCGCGATCACGAGCTCGTCGCGGTTGCCGCGCGCCGCGATCCAGCGGCCGATGATCCGCTCGGACTCCCCCGCGCCATGCGGGCCTCGTCGCCCGTAGCTGTCGGCCGTGTCGATGAAGTTGCCGCCCGCCGCCGCGTACGCGTCGAGCACCTCGAACGAGCGCTGCTCGTCGATCGTCCATCCGAAGACGTTTCCGCCGAGGCACACGCCGAAAACGTCGAGGTCGGTGTTCGCCAGATGCGCGATCCGCCCAGCCTAGCCGCCGCGCACGGCGGTCTCTCATGCTTGGTAACGAATTTTAAGCCGCGCTTGAGACGCGAAGTGCAACAGTGTCGACGGGAGGACATGACCCCAACCCCCCGAGGAGGGAGTTATGCCCAGAATCATCGTCACGACGGACCCCGTCGACCGACGCGCGAGCGCGGCCGACAAAGGCGAAGGCGGTACGGCGGTCATGCTCGACGAGCGGGTGCACTCCGTGCACCTCACCGACGACCACGCCGCCGAGCAGTTGATCGAGCGCCTCGCCTGGGCGGTCAACGACGCCGAGGACAGGCAGCGCGCGTTGACCCGCTGACGGACGGCGGCCCGCACCCACGGGCGCGGGCCGCCGCCTAGCGGCGTCGGCCCATTGCGAAGCTCTGAATCGGCGGCGCGACGGCGCGCATGCTCGATCCGACCTCGATTGCCTCCTCGCGCTCGTCGCGCTCCAGCGGCGACGGAGCTTCGGGGGCGGGCAGGCGGTGGATGCGCGCGGCGCCGTCGCGGCGCACGGCGTCATCGACGCCGCCGACGACGAACCGCTCGAGCGCCGCGAGCTCGCGCACGATCAGGTTGACGACGCCTTCTGAGCGCTCGAGCACGCCGCGTGCCAGCAGCAGCGGCTCGGCGCGCGCGAGATGGCGATGGCGCTCGTACACGGCGCGCGACACGATCAGGTTGACCGTGCCGAACTCGTCCTCGAACAGCAGGAACATCGTGCCGTTGGCAGTCCCCGGCCGTTGGCGCGCGATCACGAGCCCCGCCATCGCCACCGCCCCGCCGCTCGGCAGCCGCCCGAGCTGCGCGCTCGTCGCGAGCATCGGCACGCTCAGACGCTCGCGCAGGATCGCCATCGCGTGGTCGCCGATGGTCACGCCGCTCGTCGCGTAGTCGGCGATCAGCCGCTGCCAGCGCCCGAGCGACCGAAGCCGCGGCGCAGCCGGCAGACCGAGCGGCAGCGCCAGCTGGGTGCCCTCGGCGGCGCGCTCGCCCGGGGGCGCCATCCCGAGCTGCCACAACGCCGTCCGCCTGGCCGTCTCGTCGAGCGGGCGATGGTCGCGTCGCGTCGGCGTGGCGATGATCCCGTCGCATGCGCCAGACCACGCGAGCTGCTCGAACGTCCGCCGCCGGGCGCCGATCCGCCCCGCGAGCTCGCCCAGGCTTCCAAACCGCCCACCGCGCGCGCGCTCGTCGACGAGCTCGCGCATCTCGGCGTCCGCGACGTCCTTGACGTAGCCCAGCCCGAGGCGTACGCCGCCGTCCTCCACGGTGCACTCCACGTCGGAGACGTTGACGTCGAGCCGCCGAATCGCGATCCCGCGCAGCTCGGCCTCGTGCACGAGGCTGTCCGGCGCGTAGAAGCCCATCGGCTGCTCGTTGAGCAGCGCGCACAGGAACTCCGGGCCATAGTGCACGCGCAGCCACGTCGACTGGTAGGCGAGCAGGCCGAACGCCGCGCTGTGCGCCTTGGGGAAGCCGAACCCCGCAAAGCCCTCGATCATCTGCCACACGCGCTGCGCCGTCTCCAGGTCGGCCTCCGCATGGGCCAGCGCGCCCCGCACGAAGCGATCGCGGTGGCGCTGGAGCACCTGCAGCGAGCGCTTGCGGCTCATCGCCCGGCGCAGCCCGTCGGCCTCGCCCGGCGTGAAGCCGGCGAACGCCTCCGCGACTTCCATCACCTGGTCCTGGAAGATGATCGTGCCGAGCGTGTCGCGCAGGACCGGCTCGAGTGCGGGGTGGTCGTAGGGGATCTCATACGCCGGGTCCTCGCGCAGGCGCCGGCGCCGCTCGATGTAGGGGTTGACCGCGCCGCCCTGGATCGGCCCTGGGCGGATGATCGCCACCTGGATCGCCAGGTCGTCGAGGTTCTGCGGGCGCGTTCGCCGCAGCGACTGCATCTGCGCGCGGCTCTCGATCTGGAACACGCCGACCGTGTCGGCCTCGCTGATCGCTTCGAACGTCGGCTTGTCGTCGAAGTCGATCCGCGAGAGGTCGACGCGCTCTGCGCGCGTGTGAGCGATCGTCTCCACGCAGCGCTCGACCGCCGAGAGCATCCCCAGCCCGAGCAGGTCGATCTTCAGGAAGCCAGCGTCCGAGCAGGAGTCCTTGTCCCACTGCACCATCTGCCTGCCCTCCATCGCCGCCGGCACGACCGGGCAGCAGTCGATCAGCGGTCGCGTCGCGACGATCATCCCGCCCGAGTGCTGCGACAGGTGGCGCGGCAGCCCGTATGCCTCCTCGACGAGTCGCTCCAGCCAGCGCCAGCGCTCCGAGCCCCGCACGCCGTTCGTTCGCTGCGCGCGATCGCCGTCCGACCCGCTGGGCATCGCCTCCCGCTCCGGCGCTCTCCCCCGCGCGCCGAAGTCCGGGTCCGCGTCGATCCCCACGTCGTGCTCGGCTGGGCCGTAGCGCTCGGCGCCGCGCGCCGCGCGCTCGATCTCACCCGGCGGCAGGCCGAGCACCTTGCCGAGCTCGCGGATCGCGCCGCGCGCGCGGAACGTCGGGAAGGCGGCGACGAGCGCCGCGCGATCGGTGCCGAAGCGCTCGTGCACGCGCGGGATCAGCTTCTCGCGGATGTCGCGCGGGAAGTCGAGGTCGATATCGGGCAGCCCGCGCAGGTCCTCGTGCAGGAAGCGCCCGAGCGTCAGCTTGTTCGCGATCGGATCGATGTGCGATAGCCCGATCAGGTAACAGACCAGCGAGGAGACCGACGACCCCCGCCCCCGCCCGGGCGCCAGCAGGGCGCGCACGGAGTCGGGCCCGCGCACCTCGCGCGCGACCTCGCGCGAGAGCTCGAGCATCTCGTGATGCAGCAGGAAGAAGCCGGCCAGCCCGAGCTTGTCGATCACGTTCAGCTCCTGCGTCAGGCGCGCCTGCGCCTCGGCCAGCGCCGTGTGACCGACATAGCGCTCGCGCAGGCGCGCGCCGCACAGCTCGCCCAGCTTGCGCTCGGCCGTCGCGTCCTCGGCGCCCGGGTAGCGATAGCCGAGATCGTGCGTCAGGTCGAACGTCAACCGCTCGGCCAGCAGCAGCGTCTCGCGAACCGCCTCGGGATTATCGGCAAAGCGCCTGGCCATCGCCTGCGGCGTCGTCATCACGTGGCTTGCGTTGCCGCGCCGCAGCGGCTCGGACGCGTCGAGCGTCGTGTGGTTGCGCACCGCGACGAACGCGTCCTGCAGCTCGGCGCGCGAGCGCGCGTGGGCGTGCACGTCGCCGCTCGCCACGCAGGCGACTCCCAGCCTTCCCGCCAGCGCCGCCAGCGTCCTGTTGCGCGCGCGATCGCCGCGCGCGTACGGGCGCTGCAGCTCCACGCGCAGGTGCTCTGCGCCGAACGCGTCGAGCAGGCGCCGTCCCGTCGCGATCGGCGACTCGCCGCCGTCGCTCGCCGCGGCGCCGAGCGCCGAGCGCCCGGCGCACCCGGTCAGGCAGACGAGACCCTCGGCGTGGTCGAGCACCGTCTCCAGAGCGACAGACGGCTCGCCCAGGACGCGTCGTCCCGGGCCGTCTCGCGTGTGCTCGTGCGCCCTGGTGAGGATCCGGCAGAGGTTGCGCCAGCCACGCTCGTCGCGCACGAGCAGCGTGAGGTGGCATCCGCGGGCGCCACGGCCGGAGGGGGCGCCACGGCCGGACGCCGTGGTCACGTCGATCTCGGCGCCGTGGATCGCCCGCACGCCGTAGTCGGCGGCAACCTGCGCGAGCTCCATCGAGCCCGACACCGAGTTGTGGTCGGTCAGCGCGAGCGCCGCATGCCCCAGCTCGCTCGCGCTGCGGATCAGCTCGTCCGGGAGCGACACGCCGTCGAGAAACGAATACGCCGAGTGGCAGTGCAGCTCGACGTACGGCGGCGTCGGCGCCATCTCAGGAGCCCTGCACGAACCAGGCGCCGGCGCAGAGGTCGTGAAAGACGACGACGTTGCGCCCGCTCTCCGTCACGACCTCCCAGTAGCGTCGCCGCAGCGACGGCGTCGTCCACCAGCGGTCCTCCACGAGCCAGGACTCGCGCACGAGCTCGATCGCCTGTCCGTTCACCCCCACGGGCGCCCCACCCGGCCCCGTGCGCACCCGCGCCGGCCGCGGCAGGTTGAGCAGGACGCTGGCCGCGGATGCCATCAGCCCGGCAGCGGCGTCAGCACGACTCGCCGCTCGGGCACGCGTGAGTCCGGATCCACACAGACGGCGCGCATCGCAGCGTTCTCCCCCGCCACCGCGCGCATCTGGCCGACGGCATCGCGCAGGCGCGCCATCCGGACGGCGTGCGCCTCGTCGAGCAGCGCACGCTGCTCGCCCGCCGGAGGACCGAAGCGCTCGACGGCCAGGCCGAGCGTGGCGGCCGGGGACGGCAGCATCAGCAGCCTCAGCGACAGCGCCAGCAAGATGCGATCGCGATCTGCCAGCGGCTGGCGAAAGACGACGAGCTCGCGCCAGCCGCCCCCCGCCAGCAGGCGCGCGGACAGGGTGACCGAGCGCAGCGTCCGTCCGCGTCGCTCGGCGTTGCAGAGCAGCCTGTCGACGAGCACGCCGAGCACGCGTTCGAGCGCCGGTCCCGAGCTCGCGTCGCCGACGTCCATCGTCTCCTGCAGGCGCTCTTGCAGCCGGCGCGCGCGCAGCGACGAGTCCTCGCCGCACGCGAGCCGGTGTGCGAGCACGCCCGCCTTCCCGAAGCGATCGGCGAGCGCCGGGCGCCCGAGACGCACGAGCTCCCCCAGCGTGTGCACGCCGAGACGCGTCAGCGGCTCGAGCAGCTCCTCGGTCTCCGCGCGGTAGCCGAGCAGCTCGATCGGCCGAGCAGCGAGCCAGCGCACGGTGTCGGCGCCGTCCAGCACGAGCGGGCGGCGCGAGCGAACCGCGAGCGCCGCCGCCAGCGCGCAGAAGCGCGTCGGCCCGGCGCCGATCCGCATGTGGCTCGCAAAGCCCGCCGCCGCACCGGCCGCGGCCCTTATCACCGCGGCGTCCCCTCCATGCAGCGAGCGCAGTGGAGCAGTCTCGAAGTAGGCGAGGCCCGCGCGCGCCGGCTCGACCGCGGCGCCGATCGATTCGAGCGAGCTCAGCGTCGACTCCCACGCCTCCTCGACTCCGACAGGGTCGGCCGGCACGAGCGCCAGCCCCGGACAGCGTGCGAGCGCCTCGCCGAGCGCCATGCCTCGTCCGACGCCGAGCGCCTCGGCCGCGCCCGAGACTTCCCCGATGCGTTGCTCACCGCCAGGCAGCGGCGCAATCGCCAGCGCCCGCCCAACGAGCGCCTGGGCGCCGCCGGCGGCGAAGGACAGCTCGAAACGCGGCAGGTAGACGCAGACGACCATAGACGAACATATGTTCGCATACGCATCGGCGGTTTGCGCCGAGGTGGGGACGCGACGCCGCCGCGCTGCGCGGTCAGTCCATCGTCAGCGGACCCTCAGCGGAGCCGCTGAGGAACTGGCGCACGAACGGGTTGTCGGAGGAGAACATCCGCTCGGCGTCGCCTGCCTCGACGATCCGACCCTTCCACAGGACGGCGATGTATTCGCCGATCTGACGCGCCGAGGCGATGTTGTGCGTGACGACGATGTACGTGCCTTTGTGGATCTGGTGCATCTCCTGGATCAGGTCGCACAGCAGCGCCGTGCGGACCGGGTCCAGGCCGGAGTCGGGCTCGTCGAAGATCACGATGTCCGGCTCCATCACGAGCGCGCGC
>DASXIJ010000013.1:0-8448 GCA_036498045.1 Solirubrobacteraceae bacterium | reverse complement strand
GAGCCGATCTGCACGACGTCGGTCGACAGGTCCTTCGTCTCGATCACGCTCGCCATCCGCAGCTTCTCCTGCAGCTGCGCGATCCGGCTCTCGAGCATCGCCTGCTCGTTCTTGGCGTCGTCGTACTCGGAGTTCTCGGAGATGTCGCCGAACTCCCGCGCCTCCTTGATCCGCTCAGCGACCTCGCGGCGCTTCTCGGTCGAGAGCACCTCGAGTTCGTTCTTGAGCTTCTTCAGTCCTTCTGGAGTGAGGATTACGTCCTTCGGCATGTGACCCTCGATCGCGGGTTGTGGTTGGCCGACCAGTGACCGGACCGCGCCCCCGTAAAGCGAGAAAATGCGCGGCAAACGGCCCCGGCGGGTGCAGCAGTATAGCGAGGCCCCGACGACCCTCGCGAGCGGCTCAGAGCGCCAGCGCGGGCTCCGCGCGCGACGGCTCCAGCGCCGCTCGAACGAGCGCCAGCGTGCCCGCTTCCTGCAGCGCCGACTGCAACTGCTTGGCCGCGTGCGGCTCCAACTGCAGCCGCGCGACGTACCACGGGTAGAACTTGCGCAGATAGCGCGTCGCGCGCGGCTCGCCGAGGTGCTCGACCGCGCGATCGATCGTCCAATCGAGCTCGCTGAGCACTTCCTCGCGGGTCGGCGCCCGATCGCGCCCATGCACGAGCTCGGAAAACAGCCACGGGTTGCCGAGCGCGCCGCGCGCGAGCATCACGGCGTCGGCGCCCGTGCGCTCGAACGCAGCGCGCGCGCTCCGCGCGTCGCTCAGCCCCCCCGTCAGGATCACCGGTGCGCCGAGCGAGTCGACCAGCCGCGCGGCGAGCGCATAGTCGGGCTCGCCCTTGTGCTGGACGGCCGCCGAGCGCGGATGAAACGCGATCGCCGCGACGCCCGCCTCGGCGACGAGCCGCAGGGCGAGCTCGAAGCCGCTCGTCTCGCCCCGTCGCACGCCCGAGCGCAGCTTGACCGTCACCGGCAGCGTCCCGCGCTCGCCGACCGCGCCATCTACGGCAGCGCGCGTGATCTCGACTGCACGCTGGGGGTCGTCGAGCATCGCAGCGCCGGCGCCGGTCTTGCACACCTTCGGCACCGGGCAGCCCATGTTGATGTCGATCGCGTCCGCGCCGGCAGCGGCGACATGGGCAGCCGCCTCGCGCATGATCGCCGGGTCCTCGCCGAACAGCTGGATCGAGATCGGCCCGCCGGTGCGCTCGCGCGGATCGATCCGCAGCATCTCCGAACATGTCTTCTCGTTGCGATGGTGGATCGCGTGCGTCGAGACCATCTCCGAGATCGCCATCCCGGCCCCGTAGCGCTTGGCCTGCAGGCGCACGAACCAGTTGCCGATCCCCGCCAACGGCGCCAGCAGGACGCGGTTGGGCACGCGCAGCGGCCCGAGCATCCACGGGTCGGTCAGGCTCTTGGCTGGATCGGGCATACGACAATTATGCGCAGCCGTCGCGCCCGCGCTGCGCTATTCGGCTACTCCTCCAAGCCCGCGGCCTCGAGGGCCTCTCGCCGCGTTCCGAACCATTGCACGCGAACGATCAATCCATTTCGCAAGGTCCAGACGGCTGCGCCTCGCTGCTCGAGCGTCGCGCCGCTGCTGCCGCCTCGAGCCACCGTCCAGTGGTCGGTGATGACCTGGTCGCCGTGAGCGAAGATCTCATCGACGATGAGACGAAAGTCCTCAAGAGCCTCCAGCGAATTGCTCGTGGGCCGCCAGGAAGCCTTCGCGGCCATGGTGCACGCCTGCATCCGGCTGCTCAGGGAGGTCGTGCCATTCGATCTCGGGATCGAAGAACGCTGTTACGGCCTCCGGTCCATCGCGGTTGAACACCTCGATAGCGCGACGCACGGCCTCGACGTCATGCTGCGACATCGCCTACTCCTTTCGTCGGCGACCCGTTCGGCCTCTTACGGCACGCTACACGCGCCGGTAGCGCAGATACACCACGCGCGAGGCGAACGTGCGCGTCTCCAGCAGCTCCAGGTCGAGCCGCGTACCGCGGGGCAAAAACGGCGTTCCGCCGCCGAGCACGACCGGGCTGACGAACGGGCGGTACTCGTCGATCAGATCCAGCTCGACCGCCTGCGCTGCGAGACCGGCTCCCCCGATCCCCAGGTCGCCGTCGCCGGGCTGCTGCTTGAGCTTGGCGACCTCCGCCGCGAGATCCTCGCTCGCAAGCGTCGCGTTTCCCTCGACGCGCTGCAGCGTCCGCGAGAACACGATCTTCGGCAGCGGCCGCCAGATCGCGGCGAACTCCCGCGCGGGCTCGCCCAGTTCGGTCCCGCCACCCGCGCCGTCGTCGCCGGCCGTCTCCCAATAGAGCATCTCCTCGTACAGGCGCCGCCCGCACAGCTGCGCGTCGGCCGCCCGCACCCGCTCGTTGTGGAACCGGTGCAGCTCGTCGTCGGGCGCGCTCCAGTCGATCTCTCCATCGGGTCCGGCGATGAAGCCGTCGAGCGACACGGTCATCGAATAGATCAGCCTGTGGCCGTGGCTGGCGCTCATGAGTTTTTCTCGGCCAGGAGGCGCAGCCCGGTGAGCGTCAGCAGGTCGTCGACCTCGTCGAGCTCCTCGGTGTAGGGGACGACCAGGCCGGCGAGGCCGCCGGTCGCGATCGCCTGCGCGCGCTCGCCGAGCTCGTCGTACAGGCGGCGCATGATCGCGTCGATCGCCCCGGCATAGCCGAAAACGACGCCCGAGCGGATCGCGTCGATCGTGTTCTTGCCGATCACGCTCTTCGGCGGCGCCAGGTCGACCTTCGGCAGCCGAGCGCCGCGTTCGGACAGCGCGTCGAGCGAGATCTCGATCCCCGTCATCAGCGCGCCGCCGAGGTACTCGCCGTCGTGTGAGACGACGTCGAACGTCGTCGCGGTCCCGAAGTCGACGCACACCGCAGCGCCGTCGAAGCGGTCGCGGATCGCGACCGCGTTGACGAGCCGGTCGGCGCCGATCTCGCGCGGATTGTCGTAGCGGATCGCCATCCCCGTCTTGGTGCCCGGTCCGACCACGAGCATCTCGTGGCGCAGGTAGCGGCTTGCCATCGTCGTCCACTCGGGCTCCAGCTGCGGGACCGTCGAGGAGACGATCGACGCCTCGAGGTCGCCGAAGCCATAGCCGCGTAGCTCCATCAGGTTGCGCAGCGCCGCGCCGAGCTGGTCGGCCGTCGACTGGCGAACCGTCGCAAACCGCCAGTGCTCGATCAGTTCGTCTGCACGGAACGCGCCGAAGTGCGTCTGCGTGTTACCGACATCGACGACGAGCAGCATCGGCGAACCATTATGCTCGGCGGCTCCGATGCCGACGAGTACGACCAAGCTGTACGTGCTGCCCGGCTCGCACCCGTGCGCCGCGGTCGAAGCCGCGCTGCGGATCAAGTCGATCGACTTCCAGCGCGTCGACCTGGTGCCGATGACGCAGATCGTCGTGGGGCCCTTGCGCTACGGCGCCAGCCGCGTACCGGGCATGCGGATCGACGGCGAGCGGATCGCCGGCTCGCGCGCGATCATGCGCCGGCTCGACGAGCTCGTGCCCGAGCCCGCGCTCGTGCCGCCCGCCGGCACGCCGTCCTACGCCCAGGTGCTCGAGGCCGAGCGGTGGGGCGACGAGGTGCTGCAGAGCGTGCCACGGCGGATCCTCGACGTCGCGTTCAAGCGCCGGCCCGAAGCGATGCTCAGCTACGTCGGGGATGCGCGGTTGCCGCTGCCGAAGGCGATGATGCGCCCGTCGGCGCCACTGACCGCGCGGCTGATGGCGGCCTGGAACCGGGCCAGCGACAACGCCGCTCACGCGGACCTGGCCGCGCTGCCGGCCCAGCTCGATCGGATCGACGGCTGGATCGCCGATCGGCTGCTCGGCGGCGAGCAGCCCAACGCCGCCGACTTGCAGATCGGCAGCACGATCCGCCTGCTGCTCACGCTCGGCGACGTGCGGCCACTGCTCGACGGACGTCCGGCCGCCACGCTGGCCCGCTACTTTCCGCCCGCCGTCGGCGAGGTACCCGCCGGGACCCTCCCGGCGAGCTGGATCCCCGCTCCCACGACGGCCTAGCGCGGCGCTAGAGTCGCCGTGGGGCCGTGCGCCGTCGCCGGTCTCCGGACGCCATGCGAATCCTCGATCCGCAGTCACTCGGCCAGCACGTCGACCGCCTGTATCGCGCGGCGTGGGGCCTGTGCGGCTCGCGCGAGGACGCTGAGGACCTCGTCCAGGAGACGTTCGCGCGCGTGCTCTCGCGCCCACGGGTGCTCCAGGGCGACGAGGAGCTCTACTACCTGATGCGCGTGCTGCGCAACACGTTCTTGACGAGCCGCCGCACGGCCAGCCGGCGGCCGGTCACCGTCGCCACGCTCGACGACGTCGTGGCGGCCGACCCGAAGCCGATCGGACGACCCGAGCAGGCGATCGAGATCCAGGAGGTGTACGCGACGATCGCCGAGCTGCCCGAGGACTTCCGGATGGTGATCGTCGCCGTCGACGTGCTCGGCCTCTCCTACCGCGAGGCTGCGCGCGCGCTGCGCGTGCGCGAGGCGACGATCACGACGCGGCTGTTTCGGGCCCGCAGGCAGGTCGCGCGGCGCCTGAGCGACGAAGACACGTCGGAGCCGCGCGCCGATCCGACTGCCACGGGCGGTGGCGGCGCCTCGCCGCCGGCGCGGGGCGGCGCGGCCCGACGGGAGCGGGAAGATCTGGGCACCCGCGGAGTCCTTGGTAGCGGAGAGCTGTCATGACCGATCCACGTAAAACCCGAGAGTCCGAGCTGATCGAGCAGATCCGCGCGATCGACGTCCGCGCGCCCGACTCGCTGCACGACGCGGTCGACGCGATGATCGCCGAGCGCTCGTCGCGCGGCGGCCTGCGCGGGGCGCGCAAGGGCCGCGCGCGGTCCGAGCGTGCCGCGACCCCGCGCACGCGCGTCGCCGCGCCTGCGCGCGCCTACGGGCTGCGCCCTCGTCTCACCGCGCTCGGCGCGATCGCCACCGCGGTGATCGCGTTTGCGATCGTGATCGGCACGAGCGGCAGCTCGCCGACGCTCAGCGTGCACGACGCCGCGGCATCGACGCTGCGCGCGGCGACCTCCGGGGCGCCGCCCGAGAGCGCGTCACACCACACCGAGCTCGCCGCATCGGTCGACGGCGTCGCGTTCCCGTACTGGGAGGCGCACTTCAACTGGCACGCGACCGGCAGGCGCACCGACACGATCGACGGGCGGCAGGTCACGACCGTCTTCTACGTCGGCTCGCAGGGCCGCCGGGTGGGCTATGCGATCGTCGGCGGGAGCGCCCGGACACAGCTCAGCGGCGGCGTCGTCTCGCGCCACGACGGCGTCCCTTACCGGCTGCTCACCGTCCACGGCGTCCCGGTCGTCGCGTGGATGCGCGAAGGCCACCTGTGCGTCGTCTCCGGCCGGGGCGTCGCCGGCGCGACGCTGCTGCGCCTGGCCAGCTGGGACGACCGCCGCGCTCAGGCGTCCTGACGGCCGGCAGCGGCTCACGCGGGCAGCTGCAGCGGCGGACCGGCCCAGCGGACGCCCTCGCTCAGCGGGAGCGCCGCGAGCGCGTCGGCGAGCCGGCGCCCGTCCGGCACGGCGCAGTCGAAGTCGAGCTCGAGCGCCGGAATCAGGACGAAGCGTCGCGTCAGCAGCTGCTCGTGCGGCAGCGTCATCCGCTCCTCGCGCAGCTCGAGCCCTCCGAGCAGCAGGACGTCGATGTCGATCGCACGCGGACCGTGGCGGACGGAGTCCTGAGCTCGTCCGAGCTCGCGCTCGAGGAGCTTGACCGCATCGAGCAGCGCGAGCGGCTCGAGCTCGGTCTGCACGCTGACGCACGCGTTGAGGAAGGTGGGCTGGGCGAGCACCTCGCCGACCGGATCGGTGTCGTACGTCGACGAGCTCGCGAGCGGCAGGACTCCGGCGCCGGGCAGCGAGTCGACGGCCGCCTGCAGGTGCGCTCGCCGGTCGCCGACGTTCGAGCCGAGCCCGAGCAGTCCCGTTCGCTGCGGCAATTCGGCGCGGTCCTCGCGCCGTCTATGCGCGCGTCGTCGTCAGGCCCGCTGCCTGGGCGCGCTCGGCCATCGCCTGCGCGAACGGCACGAGCGCCGACATCGGGCGCAGCATCACCGTGAAGTCCGCGATCAGCCCCGCGTCGTCGAAGCGCAGCAGGTCGATGCCCTCGATCTCGCGCTCCGTGCCGGCGACGATCGCGCGAAAGATCAGCGCGTGCCCGCCGTCCATCGCAAGCTCGTCGGTGTAGAGGAAGTCCTCGAACGCCTGCGCGACCTCTCCGAGCAGCGCCGAAACGGTCTCGCGCCCGAGGAACGGGTGAAACGTCACGGGGCTGTGGAAGACGACATCCGGCGCCAGCAGCTCGGCGGCCGCGGCGAGCTCCTTGCGCTCGACCGCCTCTCGAAAGCGCTCGGCCGTACTCACGATGCCCCGAACGGATCGACGTGCCGCATCGCCGGACTCTACCCCTCGCCCTCGCGCCACACCTCGACCGACACCTCGTCGACGCTCAGCGGGATCGGCGGCTCGGGCTTGGTCGCCTTCACCCAGACGCCTTCGAGGTCGTAGTCGGCGAGCAGCCGGTTGGCGATCGTGCTGCACAGTCGCTCGAGCGTCTTGTGCGAGCGCTGCTGGGCGATCAACGCGACGAGCTGGCACACCTCGGCGTAGTCGACCGTGTCCTCGATCGAGTCGGTCACGGTCGCGTCGGTCTCGCCGACGTCGAGGCGCAGGTCCAGCACGAGCCGCTGGCCGACCTCGCGCTCTGCCTCGCTGACGCCATGGTGGGTGTACAGCGACAGGCCGGTTATCTCGACTGTGACCGCCTCGGCGGCGTGCTCGTCGTCCCCGTGCGCGTCGTCGTCGAGCTCGTCGGGGTCGTCGCCCTGCTGCTCGCCGTCCATCGTGACGCCAAAGTAGCAGCCGCCACCGCGAGCGCCTCGCGCGCCGGAGCGACGTCGTGGACGCGGAACACGCTCGCGCCGCGCTCGAGCGCCAGCACGTTGGTCGCGAGCGTGCCCGCGAGCCGGCCCGCCCCCGCCGGGGCGCCACCCACGCGCCCGATGAAGCCCTTGCGCGACGTGCCGATCACGACCGGACGGCCGAGCGCGACGATCTCGTCGAGGCGACGGATCAGCGCGAGGTTGTCCTCGTCGCGCTTGCCGAAGCCGATGCCCGGGTCGAGCAGCACGCGCTCCTCGCGCACGCCTTCGCGCACGACGAGCTCGAGGCGCGCGGAGAGGAACGCCTTGACCTCGTCGACGACGTCGTCGTAGCGCGGGTCGTCCTGCATCGTGCGCGGCTCGCCGAGCATGTGCATCAGGCAACAGTCGGCGCCGCTCTCAGCGACGACGCCGGCCATCTCCGGATCGCGCAGGGCGCTGACGTCGTTGACGAGGGTCGCGCCGGCGGCGAGCGCCGCGCGCGCGACCGACGCCTTGCGCGTGTCGATCGAGATCTGCGCGTCCGTGCCCGCCGCCGCGAGCGCTTCGACGACCGGCAGGACGCGCGCCGTCTCGGTCGCCGCGGTCACCGGGTCGGAGCCCGGCCGGGTCGATTCACCGCCGACGTCGACGATCGCAGCGCCGTCGGCGACGAGCGCGAGACCGTGCTCGATCGCCGCGCCCGGCGCCGCGAAGCGGCCGCCGTCGGAGAACGAGTCCGGCGTGACGTTGACGATCCCCATCAGGCGAAAGCCTTCGGGGCCGTGGCTAGGAGACTTCAGGGCCCTTCGGGTCGTGTCCGCGCGCCTCGGCGGTGCCGCCGGCGAGGCCGGGCCGCGGGATCGTGCGCGGGGTTTCGCGCTCGGCGCGCTCGGCGGGTGCGGGTGGCGCGGGCACTTCTGGCTTGGTCGGCTCTTCGACGCCGAACACCTCGTCCTCGCCCTTGCCGGCGAGCAGCGCGATGAACTCCTCCTTCTCGATCGTCTCACGCTTGACGAGGATCTCGGAGATCTTCGTCAGGTCGTGCTGGTGCTCGGTCAGGATGTCGCGCGCGCGCTGGTGCGCGTTCTCGATGATCCGGCGAACCTCGTCGTCGATCTCGCGTGCGATCTCGTCGGAGTAGTCGGGCTCGGTCGAGAACTCGCGGCCGAGGAATGGCTGGCCGTGGTCGTGGCCGAACACGCGCGGACCGAGCTTCTCGCTCATCCCGAAGCGCATCACCATCTGCTTCGCGGTCGCCGTGACCTTCTCGATGTCGTTCGACGCGCCGGTCGTGATCTCGCCGAACACGAGTTCCTCGGCGGCGCGGCCGCCGAGCGTCATCGCCATCGCGTCCTTGAGCTCGGCGCGCGTCGTCAGGAAGCGGTCCTCCTGCGGCATCGAGATCGTGTAGCCGAGCGCCTGCCCGCGCGAGATCACCGAGATCTTGTGGACCGGGTCGGAGTGCTCGAGGAAGTGGGCGACGAGCGCGTGGCCCATCTCGTGGTAGGCCGTGATCAG
>DASXIJ010000012.1:0-64230 GCA_036498045.1 Solirubrobacteraceae bacterium | reverse complement strand
CGCCGACTCGATCCACGCCGCGCTGACGATGCCCGCCGAGGAGAAGCGCCGGCGCGCCGACGGCCTCACCGAGATCGTCACCTCGCGCGACCCCGGCGACTGGATCGACGAGCAGCTCGCTGACATCCGCGCGAAGGGCCGAACCCGCTAACCTTGCTCGCCGGCGCCGCAGCGACGGCGCCCGTTTTTGCATGACTTTGCCCGCGCCGACATACGACCTAGTGCTGCTGCTCGATCCGCAGGCCGATGAGGCCGCGCGCGCGAAGCTGATCGACGACACGCGCGCCACCATCGAGCGCCAGGGCGAGCTGCTGCGCCAGGACCGCTGGGGCGAGCGCGCGCTCGCCTACCCGATCGACCGCAAGACCAGCGCCGAGTACCACCTGCTGCAGTTCCACGTGACCAACACCGACCTGCTCAGCACGCTCGACCGCACGCTGCGCCTCGCCGACGACGCGCTTCGCTTTCGGATCATCAAGCTCGCGCCCGGCGTCGGAGCGCCGCCCGACATGGCAAGCGGCGCGCGGCGCGCAGACGCCGAGGCGGCCGCCCCCGAGACGCGTCCCGCACCGCCGCCGCCCGCGGCCGAGCTGCCCCCCGCCGAGCCCCCCGCCGCAGAGCCTGCAGCCGGCGAGCCGGCAACAGTCGAGGCGCCAGCCGGCGAGGCTGCCGCGCCCGACGCCCCCGCGGGCGATGGCGAGCCCGCTGCCGGTGTGGTCGCCGGCGAGCAGGGCTGAGCCGCTTCTCTGGGCGCGAGCGCAGGGCCCGTTTCCACAGGTATCCATCTGGCCCGCCTTAGCTAAGATCGCAGCGTGAGCTGGGCCGAGGACATGAACGACGGCAGCGCCACTCGGACGGACGTGCTGCGCGCCTCGCCGCCGATGTTCGAGTCGCGCGTGCTCGACGCGCTCTCGCGCGTGCACCCGATCGTGCCGGTCCTGATCTTCGTCCCCGGGATCGTCGCGCTCGTGGCGTGGGGGCTGACGAGGGTGAGCGTGCTCGTCTCGATCGCGCTGCTCGCCGGCGGCTATGCGCTGTGGACGCTGTTCGAGTACTGGCTGCACCGGCTGGTCTTCCACTTCGAGCCCGAAGACGGATTCGGCGCGCGGCTTCACTGGATCATCCACGGCGTCCACCACGACCACCCGAACGACCCGATGCGCCTGGTCATGCCACCCGCCGTCAGCATCCCGCTCGGGGCCGGCGTGTTCGGCGTGCTGTACCTGATCTTCGGCGCCCGCTACGCGCCAGGGCTCGGCGCCGGGTTCTTTCTCGGCTACCTCGTCTACGACATGATGCACTACTACCTGCACCACTTTCGCCCCCACGGTCGCCTCGGGCGGATGCTGCGCGAGCGTCACATGCGCCACCACTTCCAGGACGACACGCGCGGCTTCGGGATCAGCGCCCCCTACTGGGACGAGGTCTTCAAAACGTCCTCGCGCGCACGCACACCGGCGCCGCACGTCGCGGCCGACGACCGCAATTAGCGGCCTGCTGCCCGTCGGAGGCGAAGTCGCGACGGCAGCCGGGTCTAGACTCGAAGCACAGAGCTGAGCAACGACGACGGGCCCGACAGCGCGCCCGCGAAAGAGCCGAAAGGAAGAGGAGCCGTGGCCGCCACAAACATCAACAGGGTCGTGATGACCGGGAACCTGACAGCCGACCCCGAGCTGCGCTCGCTGCCGAGCGGCACATCGGTCTGCAAGCTGCGGATCGCGTGCAACACGCGCCGCAAGGACGGAGCGAGCGGTGAATGGGTCGACAAGCCCAACTACTTCGACGTCACCGTGTGGGGCGCACAGGGCGAGAACGCCGCGCGCTACCTGTCAAAGGGCCGTCCCGTTGCGATCGACGGTCGGCTGGAGTGGCGCGAGTGGGAAGCGCAGGACGGCACCAAGCGCCAGGCAACCGATATCATTGCCGATTCGGTGCAGTTCCTGGGCTCGCGCGAAGACGCCTCCGGCGGAGGCGGACCGATTGCGGCCCGTCAAGGCAGCGGCGCCTCCAACGGAGGCGACGTGCCGATCGACGAAGGGGACTTCCAGACCGCACCGGTCGCCGCCGGCGACGACGACATCCCATTCTGAGTCTCAACAGCGAGGTCTTCGTGCATTCATCCCGATCCACGCCCGACAGCCGCGACCGACGTCGCGGCGTGCGCTGATGGCAAAGGCGCGCGGACGCGGCAAGCCGGTTCGCCGGCGCGACAAGAAGGGCGGCATCGGCAGCGGCCGGCGCAAGTCCTGCCAGCACTGCCGCGACAAGGTCGAGCAGGTCGACTACAAGGACGTCGCCTCGCTGCGCAAGTTCATCTCCGAGAAGGGCAAGATCCGCTCGCGGCGGATCACCGGCTCTTGCCGGCGCCACCAGGTGCAGATCGCGCGAGCGGTAAAGCGCGCGCGCGAGCTCGCGCTCCTGCCCTACGTGAACGAGGGCGGTCGCGAGGACGGGCCGCGCCGCGAACGCGGCGACCGCGACCGCGACCGCTAGCCCGATGCCTGAGGCGATTCTTCTTCAGGACGTCGATACGCTCGGCGAGCAGGGCGCGGTCGTCGACGTCTCCAAGGGCTACCTGCGCAACTACCTGATGCCGCGTCGGCTCGCGCAGCCGGCGACACGTGGCGCCGTCGACGCGATCCGCCAGCGTCAGGAGGCGGCCGAGCGCGCCGAGCGCAACGCGATCGAGAAGGCCGAGGAGAACGTCAACCTGCTCAACCGCACGGTGCTGACGATCCCTCAGCAGGCCGGCGCCGACGGTCGCCTGTTCGGGTCGGTCACGGCTCAGGACATCGCCAACGCGATCAAAGAAGCGCGCGGGCTGAAGATCGACAAACGCAACGTCCACCTGCCCGAGCCGATCAAGAACGTCGGCACGTACATGGTCGTCGTCGAGGTCGTCGACAACGTGCCCGCGACGATCAAGACGATGGTCGTCGCCAAGAAATAGCCGCACGCCGCGGTCTCGCGGTCCGGCGCGTCTGCGAACATACGTTCGTGGCGCAACAAAATGGCCGAAGTAGCGGAGAGGCCCGTGGAGCCGTGCCGGATCCGACCCTAAGATCGCCCGACGCATGAGCGCCGTGGCGACTACCAACGGCGCGGGCAACGGCTCGACTGCCGCGCTCGCGCCGCCGCACAACCTCGAGGCCGAGCAATCGGTCCTGGGCGCGATCCTGCTCTCGGACCGCTCGCTGTACGCGCTCGTGATCGAGGAGGGTCTGCGCGCCGACGACTTCTACCGCGAGCGCCACGGCACGATCTACGAGGCGATGCTCGCGCTGTACAACGAGAGCGAGCCGGTCGACACGCTGACCGTGATCGATCGCCTGCGCCAGGTCGGAAAGCTCGACCAGATCGGTGGTGCTGCGACCGTCGACGAGCTGACCGGCGCGGTCCCCGCCGCCGGGCACGCCCGCCGTTATGCACAGATCGTCCGGGAGAACGCGCTGCTGCGACGCCTGCTGCGCGCCTCGTATGAGATCCAGGAGAGCGTCGTCTCCCACCAGGCGGCTCCGCGCGAGCTCGTCGAGCTGGCCGAGAAGGCGATGCTCGAGGTCGCGCGCGACGATCGTCAGCAGGACTTCAGGGCGATCGAGGACGTTCTGCACGAGGAGCTCGAGAAGCTGCACCGCCTGTCGATCGAAGGGACGTCGCTGACGGGGACGCCCTCGGGGTTCAAGGATCTCGACGAGATCACGGGCGGCTTTCAGCCGGGGAACCTGATCATCATCGCCGCGCGCCCGGCGATGGGCAAGAGCGCGCTCGTCTGCAACATCGCCGAAAACGCCGCCGTCAAAAACAACAAGCCGGTCGCGCTGTTCTCGCTGGAGATGGCCGAGGCCGAGCTGGCCCAGCGCTTCGTCGCATCCCAGGCGCACATCAAGGGCGAGGAGCTGCGCAAGGGACGCGTCGCCGAGCAGCGCTGGCCGAAGATCCTCAAGGCGTCGCAGACGCTCTCCGAAGCGCCACTGTGGGTGGACGACTCCAGCGACGTCGGCATGCTGGAGATTCGCGCCAAGGCGCGACGCCTGCACAGCCAGTGCGAGGGCGGGCTCGGGCTGATCATCATCGACTACCTGCAGCTGATGCGGACCGACAGCCGCTACGACAGCCGCGTGACCGCCGTCGGCGAGCTCAGCCGCGGGCTGAAGATCCTCGCGCGCGAGCTCGGCGTGCCCGTGATCGCGCTATCGCAGCTCAGCCGCGCCGTCGAGACGCGCCCCGACAAGAAACCGCAGCTGTCGGACCTGCGCGAGAGCGGGAACCTCGAGCAGGACTCCGACCTGGTCATGTTCATCTACCGAGACGAGTACTACGACGAGGAGTCAGAGCGACCCGGCGAGGCCGACCTGATCATCGCCAAGCACCGCAACGGCGCGGTCGGCAAAGTCACGCTGACCTTCCAGAAGGAGTTCCCGAAGTTCATGAACTACGCCGGCGAGCGCTACACGCCGTGAGCCTCGACCGGCGCGTGCCCGAGCTGTCTGAGAGCGCCGCGGCCGCGCCGTGCCCGCTCGGCGTGTGCGACGGCGGCGGCTTCGTGATCGACGAGGTCACCAACACGGCGAGCGACTGCGCGTGCCGCGCCGGGCGGATCGCGCGCGTGCGGACGGCCGGCCTGGACGGGCGCGTGCCCAAGCGCTACCGCGGCGTGTCCTTCGAGCGCCCGCCGGTGCCCGAAATCGCACGCGTCGCGCCCGACGTCGTGCAGGCGGTGCGCCGCTACATCAGCGAGATCGACGCGCAGCTCGATTCCGGGCAGGGGCTGTGGCTGATGGGCGACGTCGGCACCGGTAAGACGACCCTCGCGATGATCGTCTCCAAGGCGGCGCTCGACGCCGGACGCTCGGTCGCGATCTACTCGCTGCCGCGACTGCTCGGCCTGATCCGCGCGGCGATCGACACCGAGGCCGGGATGGTCGGCTTTCTCGAGCGCCTCGCCGCCGTCGACCTGCTGCACATCGACGACCTCGGCGCCGAGAACACGACCGACTGGGTGCTCGAGCAGCTCTACTCGATCGTCAACACGCGGTATGAGGACGAGCGCGCGATGATTGTCACGACCAACCTGAACTATGAGGACCTGATCGACCAGCTCGGTGAGCGCACCGTTTCGCGTCTTGTCGCGATCTGCGGCAACGGGCTGCCGCTGTTCGGGCAGGATGACCGTCGGGCCCTCAGACGCGCGGCCGCGGAGCCGAGCGAGGCGCACGGGGCCTGACCTGTTCGGGCCCGGCGGTGGGCGCCGGCCACCCTAGACTGCACCTGGACATGCCAGGCATCGTGATCGTCGGCGCCCAGTGGGGCGATGAGGGCAAGGGCAAGATCACCGACCTGCTCGCCGAGCAGGTCGACGCCGTCGTGCGCTTTCAGGGCGGCAACAACGCCGGCCACACGATCGTGCGCGACGGCGAGGAGTGGAAGCTTCATCTGATCCCCTCCGGAATCCTCTACCCGGGCAAGTGCTGCGTGATCGGCAACGGCGTCGTGATCGACCCGAAGGTGCTGATCGGTGAGCTCGACGCGCTGCGCGCGCGCCGGATCGACGTCGGCGGGCTGCGGATCTCGGCCAACGCGCACCTGATCATGCCCTACCACCTGCTGCTCGACTCGGCGGGCGAGGCGAAGCTCGGCAGCCTTCAGATCGGCACCACGCGGCGCGGGATCGGGCCGTGCTACGCCGACAAGGCGGCCCGGCTGGGGATCCGTGTGCAGGATCTGCTCGACGAGAAGATCCTCAAGAAGAAGATCGTCGCCGCGATGGAGCCCAAGCGCCTGTCGCTGCGCCCGTTCGAGAAGGACCCGTCGCTGGACCTGCACACGATGACCGAGGAATACCTCACGTTCGGGCACCGCCTCGAGCAGCACATCGCCGACACGTCGAAGCTGATGTGGGACCTGCTCGACGCCGAGAAGAAGGTGATCTTCGAGGGCGCGCAGGGCGCGATGCTCGATATCGACCACGGCACGTATCCGTTTGTCACCTCCTCCAACCCGCTGTCCGGGGCGGCGTGCGTCGGCACGGGCGTCGGCCCGAAGGACATCGACGAGATCTGGGGGATCTCCAAGGCATACACGACGCGCGTCGGCGCCGGGCCGTTCCCGAGCGAGCTGCACGACGAGATGGGCGAGCGGATCCGCGAGCACGGCGGAGAGTTCGGCACGACCACCGGGCGTCCGCGGCGGACCGGCTGGCTGGACCTCGTCGCCCTGCGCTACGCGGCACGGCTGAACAGCCTGACGGCGCTCGTCGTCACCAAGCTCGACGTCCTCTCAGGGCTGGACCGGATCGGCGTCTGCACGAGCTACCGCGGCGCCGAAGAAGTCGAGTTCCACGACTTCCCCTACCACCAGACGGTGCTGCACCACGCCTCCGCGCGGCTGACCGAGCTGCGCGGCTGGAACGAGGATCTTGGCGAGTGCCGCTCGCTGTCAGACCTGCCCGACGCCGCGCGCGAGTACCTGCGGTTCATCGCCGAGCATGTTCGCACCCCGATCGCGCTCGTCGGCGTCGGGCCGGGCCGCGAGCAGACGCTGTGGACCGACGAGGGCACGTCTACGCTGCTCGGGCAAGGCGCGCGCGCGGCGCAGCAGATCAGCGCCTGACTGGTGGGATGAGCGAGGGCCAAGAGCGCGCGCCGTACCTGGAGGCGCTGATCGAGTACGCCGCGCGCGAGCCGGCACGGCTGCACGTGCCGGGCCACAAGGGCGGTCCGGGCGCCGACCCGCAGTTGCTCGAGGCGATCGGGGAGCGTGCGCTCAGCCTTGACATCCCCGCGCTCACGTACGGCATCGACATCGGCGCCGAGCCAACGCCGTTCGAGCAGGCGCAGCGGCTCGCCGCCGCCGCGTGGGGCGCCCGGCGCGCGTGGTTTCTCGTCAACGGAGCGTCGCAGGGCAACCTCGCGGCCGGTCTCGCGCTGGCGCATCACGGCGACGAGGTCGTCGTGCAGCGCAACGCCCACTCGAGCGCCGTGGACGCGCTCGTGCTGTCCGGGCTGCGTCCGACTTTCGCGGCGCCCGAGCTGGACCCCGAGCTGGGCATCGCGCACTGCCTCGCGCCCGAGACGCTCGACGACGCGCTCGCGCTCACGCCGCGCGCGGTCGGCGCATGGATCGTCTCGCCGACGTACTTCGGCGCGGTCGCCGACGTGCGCGCGCTGGCCGACGTCGCGCACCGTCGCGGAGTCGCGCTGATCGTCGACGAGGCGTGGGGGGCGCACATGGCATTCCACGAGCAGCTGCCGGCGCATGCGCTCTCGCTCGGCGCGGACCTCGTGATCTCGAGCACGCACAAGATCGTCGGCAGCCTCACGCAGTCGGCGATGCTCCACCTCGGCGCCGGCGCCGGCGGGCTGATCGGCGAGGACGCTGTCGACCGCGCCGTGACGCTGACCGAATCGACGAGCCCCAGCTCGCTGCTGACGGCTTCGCTCGACGCCGCGCGGCGCCTGGCCGTGCTGGACGGACGCGAGCTGCTGGCGCACACGATGCAGACGCTCGTCGACACCCGCGCGCAGATTCGTGCGATCGACGGCCTCGACGTGCTCGACGGGCGGATGATCGGCCGCGCGGGGGTCTTTGACTACGACCCCCTGCGCCTCGCCGTCGACATTCGCGGGATCGCCGCGACCGGCTACGAGCTCGCTCCGATGCTCCGACAGATCGGCGACATCAACCTCGAGCTCTCAGGCCAGAACGTCGTCGTGGCCGTGTTCGGGCTGGGCGAGCGCGAGCTGCCCGAGGCCGCGAGGCTCGCCGATGCGCTCGCCGAGGCTGCCGCAAGCGTGGGTCTCGACCCGTCAGGCGCGAGCACGAGCTTCGCGGCGCCCCCGCCGTGGGGCGAGCTCGTGATGACCCCCCGCGAAGCGTTCCTCGGCGCCCAGGAGGTCGTCCCGGCGACCGCCGCCGCGGGACGAATCGCCGCCGAGTCGCTGGCGACCTACCCCCCGGGAATCCCCAACGTGCTGCCCGGGGAGCGCCTGACGGCCGAGACGCTCGCCTACATCCAGCGCACGCTCGACCTCGGCGGCAGCGTGCGCGGGGCCAGCGACCGGCTGCTGCGGACCGTCCGCGTGGTCGCGGCCTAGAAGATCTGAGCACGCAGGCCGCGGACCGCGTTGCTGGCGGTCACGTGCCCCTCGGCGTCGGCATCACGCGGGGGCAGGAATCCGCTCGGCATCGGCTCGGTCCCCTCGGCGAGCGCCTTTAGCCGCCGAAGTGACTCGCGGTTGCGCAAGCGCACGAGGGGAGCGGTCAGCGCGTTGAAGAGCAGGCGGCTACGCATGTCCGCGGCGACCTCCTCCATGCTCACGAGCGTACCTTCCGAAGTCGGCTGCATGCGCAGGGTCACGAATGCACGCGAGAACGGCCGGGCCTTGACGAGAAGCCGCAACAGATGCGGCCGCTCGCAGGTCATCACCTCGGAGTGATCGGCAAGCACCAGCGGTCCGATGCCGACGCTGTGGTCGAACGCCGTCCCCACGGCCGGCCAGTCGGGATCGGCGCGGCGGACGGACTTCGAGCCAACGACCCAACGAGCGAAAGACCGCGGATTGGACAGCACGGCAAAGACCCGATCCGGCGGTACGAACATGCGGATCTCGTTGTATGCCATATCTACGAGGTGCCCGCCGATGCCCGCGCCTAACCTTGCTGGCGGCTAGGCCGCGTTCGCCGACGGCGAACCGCGATCGCCGGATCCTCGCGCCTACTCGGGCCGGCCGTGCAACGGAGTCAACATCAAGCTCGATCATCGTCTATCGAGTCGGTCACGGCCTCGAGCAACTCGGCACCGCTCAACGGAGTCTCGCGCGCAGCCATGCGCGGCCTGCTCTCTCGTCCTCCGATAGGGATAGCGCGCGAGGCAGAAGGGCGAGGACCCAACGAGCGTTCAACTCCACGATAGCTCCCCTCAGCTAGCATTTGCCCTAACGTCCTGCCGACCGAAGGGGACGCGATCAACCCGGCAGATATCACGACCGCCGAAGAGCGCCACGGCGACCTGCTGACCGCTATCTCAGACGGAATGGTCGGCCTGCTCAAGGAGTTCTACGGTCGCGGCCCGACCCGCGCGAAGTCCTACTACGAGGATGACCTGGTCGTCTGCGTCCTGCGCGGCGGCTTCTCGCGCGTTGAGCAGACGCTGCTGGACGGGGGGCGCGGCGACGCCGTGATCCAGCAGCGCATGGAGTTCCAGGAGGTCATGCGCGAGCGCTTCGACGATGTGATCGAACGGGCGACCGGGCGCAAGGTGATCGGCTTCATGAGCGGAAACCAGCAGGAGCCGGACATGATGTGCGAGGTGTTCATCCTCGCGCCAACCGATCTGGTCGAGGAGCACGAGATCTCCCAGATCGCGCGCTCTCCCCTCCGCGACTGAAAAGCGCGTTCAGCGCCGGCGCACCGAGGGGCGCCGGCGGGCTGACGGGCTGAGCTGATCGAAGTGCCTCAGGGCCTCGCCCGAGCCCGTGACGACGCACGTCAGCGGTGACGCGGCGGGGGCAACCGGGAGCCCCGTCTCAGCCGCGAGCAGGCTCGCGAAGCCGCGCAGGAGGGTCCCGCCGCCGGCGAGCAGAAGTCCGTCGCGCGCGATGTCGCCAGTCAGCTCCGGCGGGGTCTGCTCCAGCGTGTCGGTGATCGTTCGGACGATCTCTTTCAGCGGGGCGTCTATCGCAGCGCGAACCTCGCCGCTGCGAAGCAGGATCTCCGTCGGCAGCCCGGTGACGAGGTGGCGTCCGCGCACCTCGCTGACCTCTTCGATCTCCGACGCGACGGCCGAGCCGATCGCGATCTTGATCGTCTCGGCGGTTTGCGAGCCGATCGCCAGATGATGCTCGGCCCGCATGTATCGGGTGATCGCTTCGTCCAGCTCGTAGCCGCCGACGCGAAGCGACCGCGAGAGCACGATGCCGCCCAACGAGATGACCGCGACCTCGCTGGTGCCGCCGCCGATATCGACCACCATCCGCCCGACCGGTTCGGCGATCTCCAGCCCGGCGCCGATCGCGGCGGCGATCGGCTCCTCGATCAGGTGGACGCGTCGTGCCCCCGCCGCGAGCGACGCCTCCTCGACGGCGCGCTCCTCGACCTCGGTGATCCCCGATGGCGCGCAGACGATCAGCCGAGGATGGGCACGGTGGCGGTCGAGCACCTTGCGAATGAAGTAGCGCAGCATCTGCTCGGTGACATCGAAGTCGGCGATCACGCCGTGGCGAAGCGGCCGGCTCGCCGAGATCGTCGCCGGCGTGCGACCGATCATCCGCTCGGCGTCGGCCCCGACCGCGTGTACGTGCCCGCTGCGCGAGTCGGTCGCGACGACCGACGGCTCGGAGATCACGATCCCCTGGCCCTCGACGTACACGAGCGTGGTGGCGGTGCCGAGGTCGATCGCCATATCTCGCACTCCCAGTGTGGGGGCGATGTGGCGGCGCGCCACGTCACGCCGCGATCCATCTCGTCGAAATCGCATCCGAACAGGGTGTCAGACCGGCGGTGCGATCCTGTGGGGTATGGGCCGTGCAGGAATCGAACCTGCAACCTTGGGCTTAAGAGGCCCCTGCTCTGCCGGTTGAGCTAACGGCCCGCGCGGGCGCCGGCGGGGAGCCGGCTCGCGAGGCGATTCTAGCCGAGCCGCGTCCGCGGCAACGCCTCGCTCAGCGCGTCGCGCGGGCGCTCGCAGGCCGCTGCGCGAGGCTATTTCGTCTTGGTCGTCGATGTCTTCGCGGGCGGCGGCGTCGGGGTGACGGCCGTGGCGACGACTTCGCCGGAGCCGTTCTGCTTGCCCGTGAACGTCGTCCCGTTTTTCTTGGTCGTCAGCGTTTCGCCTTCGCCTTCGGGGTTCTTCTTGACACTTGCCAGATCCTGTTCGAGGCGCTTGCGTTCAGAAGCCGGTGCGAGGCTCACCGCCTTGGCGGCTGCCAGATCACCGACGCGCGTGTTTTTGGCTTTGTACGCGTATGCGGCGAGCTGCGAGTACCACGACACGCTCGTCGGTTCTGCCGCGACCACGATCTGCAGCGCCTGAACGGCCGACGCGGGTTGGTTGAGCCCTTCGGTCGTGTAGACGCGCTGGGCCATCAGCTTCGCGAGTTCGACGTTTGCCTTTGAGGGGTTCAGCGCGAGATACCGTTCCCAAGACCGCGCCGCCCGCCCGAGCAGTTCCTTGCCCTTCGGCGTCGGCGTCCCGGTGCTCGCGTTGACGAACGCTTCGCCGCCGGATTCGTGCAGGATCGCGAGCGTCAGTTTTTCCCACGCCGCGACGTTTGCCGGCTGCACACGCGTCGTCTTTTCGTATTTCTTGATCTGGTTGGAGAAGCTCGCGCCGCCCGAACCGGTGTTTTCGCTGGCCGCGTTGAGCAGGCCGCCGCCGCCGAAGCCACCGCCGATCCCGAAGCCGATCAGCCCGACGCCGATCAGGACCGCCAGTCCCGAGTAGATCACGCGCACCGCACGACGGCGGTGGCGACCGCGAAGGTCGAACAGCATCAGCTCGTGTGGTCGGGGTCGACGTGGTCGATGATCTGCTGCACGGTTGGCTCCGCTGGGTCTGGGGACGGTGCGGGGCTCGCCTGCGAGCCCCCTGCACTCCGGGCGCGCGCGGCGGCCCTGCGGCCAGCGAGCGCGGCCACCAGGATACTCGCCTCATACAGCACATACAGCGGTACCGTCTCGAGCACCAGCGTGATCGCGTCGCCCGGGAGGAACGCCGCGACCGCTGCGCACGCGACGATCGCATAGCGCCGGCTCCTGCGCAGCTGCTTGACGGTGACCAGGCCGATCCGCGTCGCCCCGAGGATCACGACCGGCACCTGGAAGACGAGCCCCATCGCGAGCAGCACCGTCGCGGCGAATTTGTAGAACTGGCTCGCCTGCACGAGCACGTTGAACTCGCTTGCGTTGAAGTTGACGAAGAAGCGCACAGCGGCCGGGAGCACGATGAAGTAGCCGAATGCGACGCCGCCCGCGAACAGGAACGGCACAGACAACAACAGCGGCTTGGCCGCGTGTTTCTCCTCGGCGCTCAACGCGGGCACGATGAACCCGTAAAGCTCGTACAGGATCAGCGGCAGCGAGATCACGAGCGCGAACAACAGCGACACGGTGATCGTCGTCGTGAACGGCTCGCCGACCCCGAGCGTCACGGGGTTGTCGCCGACCGGCTTGCGCGGGAGCTTTGCAACGTCCGCCTTCATCGCGGCGATCAGAGGTGGCAGCTGCGCGCGTGCCGCCGGCGACAAGCCGCTGCCCGGCTGGTCGAGCGCTTCAAGCGACGCTCGGGTGTCGCCCGAGAGCTTCAGCAGCGCCTGCTGCGCGAGCACCGCCTGGCCGACCGTACCCTCGCCCTTTGCCACCTGCTTGCGAGTCTGCGTCTGCAGCGGTTTGTTGAGGATGTGGAGCAGCGCGTGGTTCTGCCACAGGCAGACTCCGAACACCACCGCCAGCACCACCCCGCTGATGATCAGCCGGGTGCGCAGCTCGTCGAGGTGCTCGACCAGGCTCAGTCGCTCCTCGTGGCCGATCGGGCGAATCGCGGTGGCCATAGGGCACTTGAACCTACCACCGCGCTGCGCGCGCCCAGCCGGCTGCGACCGTACGAGAGCGTGCGTCGGTGGGGACCGCGGCCAGGCGCACTCACCGCCACTGCACGGACGACCGGTCGAGCGATCGCCGGGCTAAAGCCCTCGCGTCGGCACGTCGATGAAGACGCGTGAACCGGTGATGAAGCCCAACGACAGCCCAGACATCCACCCACGCGCGCCAAAGCCTCCGCAGAGCGCCGCAAAGCCCGCAACGCACAGCGCGCGCCCTGGCTCGGGCGCCTGCAAGCCGGATGAGCTGCACGTCTGCTTCAACTGCGGCGGCGAGCTCGTCTACCCGCTGGACTGGTGTGAGGAAGGCGTACGACACTGGCGGATCGTGCTGCGCTGCCCCGAGTGCGAGTCGCGGCGCGAGGGTGTGTTCGAGCAGTCGGCCGTCGAACTGCTCGACGACGAGCTCGATCGCGCCGCCGGCGCGCTGCTCGGCGATCTGCGCCGGATGACGCACGCGAACATGTCTGAGGAAGTCGAGTTCTTTGTCCGGGCGTTGGATGCGGATCTCATTACGCCGGCTGATTTTTAGGCCTCGGCCGCTTCACACCCTGCTTGACCCGCATCCTGCCTTCTGGCCGAGCCGGCCTGCGCTCAAGACGGCGACACGAGGTCGCCGCTCCGATATGGCGGGACGGGATGTCCCGCCGAGGCTCTCTATCCGTGACCGCTGCGGCCGCCACGGCAGTTACCTTGGCCGGCCATCCGGGCCGGCTTAACTGCCCGACCCCAGCCGCGCCGCAGCGCCCTCGCGGTTAGCGGTAGCGCTCGACCACGGCGTCGGCGACGAGGTCGAGGAGGACGGCTCGGCCGTCGGGGAGGGCTGACGGGAGCTCGCACTTCGCTTCGGCGACCACCGCGAGGGCGCGCTCGCGCGCCTCATCCAGCGCGCCGGTAGCGGCTATCCGCTCGCATAGCTTCTCTGCCTGCTCGGGGCCGCGAAGCGAAGCGAGATCGAACCGCGCGAGGTCGTCGTCGCGTTCGCGGGCGAGGATCAACGGCAGCGTGACCGTGCCGTCGAGCAGGTCGGTCCCACGCGACTTGCCCGTGCGCTCGACCGGGCCTGACACGTCGAGCACGTCGTCGAGCATCTGGAAGGCAAGGCCGATCCGCCGCGCGAACGCGCCGAGCGCGTCGGCGAGCCCGACCGAGCCGTCGAGTGCCGTCAAAGCGCCCAGGCGGCACGCGGCCTCGAACAGGGCGGCGGTCTTAAGCTCGCACCGGCGCAGGTAGCGAGCGACGGCGACGTCAGCGGCGTAGGCGTCCTCGCGCTGCAGCAGCTCGCCCTCGGCGAGCGCGGAGCTGGCGTCCGACAGCGCGCGCAGCTGGGTCGGGCTCTCGTTGCGAGCGAGCTCGGCGAACGCCAGCGAGAACAGCAGATCGCCAGTGGCCACAGCGACGTCGCGCCCCGCTTCGGCCGCGACCGTCGGGCGCCCGCGGCGCAGCTGGGCGCCGTCGATCAGGTCGTCGTGCACGAGCGTCGCCGAATGCACGAGCTCGACGGCGACCGCCGCACGGATCAGGCGATGCTCGCCGGCCTGCCCGTCGGGCGGCCCGCCGGCCGACTCGGCCGCGAGCACGACGAGCAGCGGCCGCAGGCGCTTGCCGCCGGCGCGAACCGTCGCGGTCGCGTGCGCCGCGAGCGGCTCGCCGGCCTCGGCGGTGACGCGTTCCAGGTGCCGCTCGGCGCTGGCCATCCGCTCGCGCAGGCCGGCGCCCCCGCGGCGCATGATCGCGTCGAGCCCGTCGGCGTCGCGCGCCGCTGCAGGCGTGGGCGTGCTGCCGAGCGCGCTCACGCCTGCTCCGTTCGCACGGTGCCCGAGTGGATCGCGACGATCCCGCCCGCGAGCAGCACGTAGCGGATCTCGGCGAGCCCGGCGCGCTGGAGCTCGGCGGCTAGCGCGGCTGGTGCAGGGAAGCGCTTGACCGAGTTCGGCAGGTACTCATATGCGTCGCCGATCGCCGCAGCGCCCGAGCGGCCCAGCGTCGCCTGGGTCGCGCGGCCGAGCAGCGGCACGAGCCGGTCGAACCACAACTCGTAGAACCACGAAAGCGGCGGGTTGACCGGCGTCGTGATCTCGAGCACGACGACGTGGCCGCCCGGGCGCACGACGCGGACCATCTCGGCCAGGCCGTGTGCCAGGTCGGAGAAGTTGCGCGCGCCGAAGCCGACCGTCGCGGCGTCGAACGAGTCGTCGCCGTAGGGGAGCGCGAGCGCGTCGCCCCACTCAAAGCGCGGTCGCACGCCACCGGCGCGGCCGGACGTGGCGGCCTTCTCGCGCGCCCGGTCGAGCATCCGCTCGGCGAAGTCGCTGCCGATCACCTCGCCGCCGGGTGCGACGCGCGCGGCGAGCTCGAGCGCCAGGTCGCCAGTCCCCGTCGCGACATCGAGTGCGCGCGAGCCCGGGCCGACGCACGCGAAGTCCGCTGCCCGCGCGCGCCAGCGGTGGTGCAGCCCCGCGGTCATCGCCGTGTTGAGCGCGTCGTACACGCCGGCGATCCCGTCGAACATCGCGCGCACCTGAGGCGCGTCGAGACGGCCCGACTGCGGACCGGACGGCGAGCGAGCTTCCGGACGCGCTCCGTTCGCGGCGCCCGGTCCCGTGTCAGCTGCGGCGCCTTGCTCGGCGGGCATGCGCGGACGCTACTTCAGCTGCGACAGGAACGCGACCACGGCGTTGAACTTCTTCGGCGGAAGGTTCCTGAACGACGGCATCGGCGCCGTCGGGTTCACGAGCGTGCGCGCGATCCCCTGGCGGGGCAGGCGCGAGGCGATGTGCGTCAGCTGCGGTCCCGGCCCGTCGTTGCCGTTCTCGCCGATCTTGTGGCAGGCCTCGCAGCCCGACTGCGCGACCACCAGCTTGCCTTCTTCGTATTCGGCGAGCTCCTTGCCGCCGGCGTTCAGCACCGGCTGCGGCGTCTTCAATTCGATCGCCGTCGGCGAGCCCGCGTTGGCGCCCGAGTAAGTGAGGAACGCCATCGCGCCGATCACCGCGATCGCCGTGACGGTCGCAATCGGCCGGCGCTCGGGACGGCGCTCGGGGCTGCGATCGTAGAACGGCAGCAGGAACAGCAGGATCATCGCCAGCGTCGGGATGCCGATCGTCGCCAGCGGTACGAGGCTCGGCGGCTTGACGACGCGCAGCACCTCGAACAGGAAGAAGAAGTACCACTCCGGTCGCGGCACGTATGTCGTCGTCGTCGGGTTCGCCTTCGAGCCGAGCTCGGCGCCGAGCACGAGCGACATCGTGATGATCACAGCCATCACGACGCAGGCCATCAGGGCGTCCTTGGTGACCGCGTACGGGAAGAACGGTTTGCCCTTGGCCTTCAGGATCGCGTACTCGCGGAGGTACTCCTCCTTCTCGCGCTGGTTCATCCGACGCCTAGACCTCGGCCTCGCGCAGCTCCGGCGTGTCCTCGGCCTTCGACCACGGCGGCGCGGTCGTGCCGAGCTTCGTCACGAGGTACAGGTGCGCGCCGATCAACGCGACGATCAGCCCGGGGACGAGCAGCATGTGGATCGCATAGAAGCGCGAGAGCGTCGTCGCGCCGAATTCGCCCCCGCCGCGCAGGAAGTCTGAGAGGTAGGGGCCGATCAGCGGTCCGGTCCCGTTGATGTTGACGCCGACGATCGTCGCCCAGTACGCGCGCTGGTCGAACGGCAGCAGGTAGCCGGTGAACGACATCACGAGCGTCAGGATCAGCAGCACCACGCCGATCACCCAGTTGAGCTCGCGCGGGTACTTGTACGCGCCCCAAAAGAACGTGCGCCCCATGTGCAAAAAGACCAGGATCACCATCACGCTCGAGCCCCACTTGTGCATGCCGCGGACGAACTGGCCGAGGAACACTTCGTTGGTCACGTGGCGGATCGATTCGTATGCGCCGCCGGCGGCGTCGGGGCGGTAGTACATCGCCAGGAACACGCCCGTCACCGCCTGCGAGAGGAACGCGAACAGCGTCGCCGAGCCCAGCGTGTAGAACCAGTTCGTCCCCTTGGGCACCTTGCGGAACAAGAGCCAGCGCCCGGCTCCGCTCAGCGACGTGCGCTCGTCGACCCAGTCGACGACCGTGATCCCGGCTTCCTTGGCGTCCTGGAGCGCCCCCCCCGTGCCGTTCTGCTCGCTCGGGCGTGGCGGCGGCGCCCGCAGAGGCTTGGGCAGCGGTGGTGCGGGCGCCTTTCGCGTTCTCGGCATCGTCGGGGCCTACAGTTTGCGCTCGGTCGGACGCGACGGGTAGAGGTACTGGCCGATGCCGTCGAGCGGCTCGCCCGGGTCGCGTGGCGAGAAGCGTTTGAGCTCGCTGTTGACGCTGAATCGCGGGCCGAGCTGCACGTACTGACCCTCGACGCGCGTGTAGAAGCGGTCGAGCGGGCGCACCGGCGGCCCGCCGACGCGGCGGCCGAGCAGGTCGTACACGCCGCCGTGGCACGGGCAGATGAACCGCTCCGCGGCGTCGACCCACCGCACCGGGCAGCCCAGGTGCGCGCAGCGGCTGGAGATCGCGATGTACTGCGAGTCGCGGTCGTACGGGTCGGTGTCGATCTTCGGGTTGAACTTGCGCACGTACGCCGTGGTCCTGCCCGCCTCGCCGATGCCCGGCGTCAACGTGAACACGACCGGGACGTAGTTGTCTACGTTGAAGTCACCCGGCGTCCCGACGGTCTCCCAATGGTGCGGCGTTTTTTTGAAGATCGGCCCGAGCGCAAAACCGAGCGCGGGCAGCGTGAACGCGGCGGCCGCGATCGCGCCAGCCCCGTTCGCCGTGCCCACCATGAACCGCCGCCGCGTGACCGTCTCGCCGTCGAACGCGCCGGGTATCAGACGATCTGCTGTGTACTTCGACTTGTGCTTTGAGTGTCGATCGGCCACGGAAGCCGAACAATATCGAGGCGCGATTCAGGGCGTGCCCGGCGCCTGCAGCGCGCTTGTGCGCATCGCCTCGATCGCTGCGGGCGATCGGTCGGCCACGAGCTGCTTGGCGCGGGCGTGCTGCTCGGTCGCGCCCCAGCCGACCGCGTGGGCGCCGGCCGTCCACACGGCGTCGGCGAGCGGGCGGTCGCCGGCGCCCTGGGCGAGGGCGCTCAACGTGATCGTGTCGGCCAGCTCGGCGACCGCAACCGTGTCACCGAGCTCGACCAGCCGCGCGAGCCCGATTGCATACAACCGGTCGCCGGCGAGCACCCGTAGATCGGCCTCGGCTGCGCGCACCACGCGCGGGGCGCCGTAGTGCAACAGATAGCCCTCATAGATCGCCTCGACGAGCAGCTCGTACTCGCCGGCGTGCCCGGCCACGCGCGGTCCGTTGGCCGCGAGCTGCGCCGGGCCGTCGCCGTCGACGCTGCCTCGCCCGCCATCGGCGCCGTTGGATCCGCGCACGAGCGAGGCGATCAGCCCGCCGTCCTCGCGCAACAGGGCGCGAAGGCGCTGGAGCACGGGCATCGAGTCGTCTAGCAAGGTGGTCTCCAAACTAGCCTCGCCACTGGACTCATGCCCGAGCCTCGCGCCGGGCGTCGCGCACCGCGGCAAACGCCGCGGCCGCCGCTTCCACGGTCCGGTCGATCTGCTCGGACGAGTGCGCGAGCGACGGAAACCACGCCTCGAACTGCGACGGCGGCGGGTATACCCCGCGCGAGAGCAGCTCGCGACACCAGCGCGCGTACGTGTCGAGGTCGCACGCCTGCGCGCCCGCGAAGTCGGTCACCTGGCCGTCGCTGAAGAACACCGTCAGCAGCCCCGGGACCGAGACGACCTGGACTGGCTGGTCGCCCGCCGCCTGAAGCAGCCCCGACGCGAGCCGCTCGGTGGTCGCCGACAGCCGCGCATACGCCGCCTCGTCGAGCAGCTCGAGCGTCGCCAGGCCGGCCGCGACCGCGAGCGGATTGCCAGACAGCGTCCCCGCCTGGTAGACGTCGCCGGACGGCGCGAGCATCCGCATCAGCTCGGCGCGCCCGCCAAGCGCGGCCGCCGGCAGGCCGCCGCCGATCACCTTGCCCATCATCGTCAGATCGGCGCGGACACCGGTGTGCTCCTGCGCCCCGCCGCGCGCTACGCGAAAGCCCGAGATCACCTCGTCGAGCACCAGCAGCGCGCCCGTCGCGTCGGCCTGCTCGCGAAGCAGCTCGACGAACCCGTCGCGCGGCGTGACCACGCCCATGTTCGCCGGCAGCGGCTCGGCGATGATCGCGGCGAGCTCGAAGCGCTCGCACGCCGCCGCCAGCGCATCCGGATCGTTCCACGGCACGACCACCGTCAGCGCCGCTGCGCTCTCCGGCACGCCCGGGCTCGCCGGCAGCGCCTGCGTCGCCAGGCCGGAGCCGGCCTGCGCCAGCAGCCAGTCGACGTGACCGTGATAGGCGCCGGCGAACTTCAGCACGTGCTCGCGCTCGGTCGCCGCGCGCGCGAGGCGGATCGCGGTCATCGCCGCCTCGGTGCCCGACGAGGTCATCCGCAGCATCTCGACGCTCTCGAAGCGTTTGCTCACCTCATCCGCGAGCGCCGTCTCGCCCGGCGTCGGCGCGCCGAAGCTCGTCCCGCGCTCGGCCGCCGCGACGATCGCCGCGAGCACCGTCGGATGGGCGTGGCCGTGGATCAGCGGCCCCCACGAGCAGACGTAGTCGATCAGGCGGTTGCCGTCGACGTCGATCAGCTCGGCCCCCTCGCCGCGCGCGATGAACAGCGGGTCACGGCCGATCGCGCGCATCGCGCGCACCGGCGAGTTCACGCCGCCCGGCAGCAGGTCCCGCGCGCGTCGATAGGCCTCCGCCGAGCGGGTGTCGGTGAGCGATGCCATCGAGCTACGCAGGCACGATCAGAGCGCCCGACAGGGCGCTCCTATCCATACTTCCTCTCCCACTCCTTGAACGCATCCGTGAAGTACAGCAGGCGGATCTTCTTGAACTCCGTCGACGAGTACAGGGTCGCCCGCTCGTGGATCTGGGTCTGCTCGGCGATCGCGTCGAGCACAGCGTCGCACTCCTCCTTGGAGCGGCCGTGGGCCATCGTGAACACCGAGTAGGGCCAGTCGTCGTACGTCGGTCGCTGATAGCAGTGCGAGATCCCGCGCACGCGCGCCATCCGCCGGCCGATCTCTTCGATCTGCTCGTCCGGCACCTGCCACACCCCCATGCCGTTCGCCGAGAAGCCCGCGCGGCGGTGATAGAGGATCGCCGCGACGCGACGCAGCAGCCCACGCTCCTGCATCGCCGCGAGGTGATCGAGGAAGGCCTCCTGGGTGAGTCCCACGTCGTCGGCGGCCTGCGCATACGGCTCGGCGGCGACCGGCATGTCGCCCTGCAGCGCGCGGATCACCGCGATGTCGCGCTCGTCGTACGGCTGCGCGTCGAGCGCGATCGGCTCTTTCGCCTCGACCGAGCTCGCCAGCGTCTGCGTGTCGCCCTCCATCTCGAGGTCCATCCGGATCTTGAACAGCTTCAGCGTCGGCAGCTGACGCACCGACTCCGCGCCCGCCTCGCGCGCCAGGACCTCCAGCGTGCCCTCCAGCCCGAGCCCCGAGTCCGGCTCGGTCGCGATCGTGAACCACAGGTTGAAGTCGTGGTTTCGCAGGTAGTTGTGCGAGACGCCCGGGTGCTCGTTGATCACCTGCGCCGCGCGGTGCGGATGCTCCGGATCGACCTTCGCCGCGACGAGCATCGACGAGTAGCCCAGCGCACGTGTGTCGAAGATCGGAGTGACCTGACGGATGATCCGCTTGTCCAGCAGGCGCTGCACGCGGCTCATCACCTCCGCTTCGGACAGCTCGACCAGCGCCGCGACGTGCTGGTAGGGCCGCGCCGCGATCGGGAAGCTGCCCTGCATCAGGTTCAGCAGCCGGCGATCGTGCTCGTCCAGCGGGATCGCCGCGCCGTCCTTGCGGCTGCGCAGCTTCGGCGTCGCCGTGCTCGCGCGCGTGCCGTCGGCAACGATCGCCAAAGGCTGCTGCGCGGCCGTCGCGTCGGGCTCGATCACGCTTGCTCCGCCAGCCACGCGGCGGCGTCCTTGGCGTGGTAGGTGACGATCGTGTCTGCGCCCGCGCGGCGCAGAGAGGTGAGGATCTCCAGAACCGTCGTGCGCTCGTCGACGTACCCGGCCGCGGCCGCCGCCTTGACCATCGCGTACTCGCCGCTGACGTTGTACGCGGCGACCGGCAGGCGCGTCGCGCGCTTGACCGACGCGATCACATCGCCGTAGGACAGCGCCGGCTTGACCATCACCATGTCCGCGCCCTCCTGAACGTCGAGCAGCGCCTCGCGTACGGCCTCCTCGCCGTTGGCCGGGTCCATCTGGTAGGCCCGGCGATCGCCGAACGACGGCGTCGATCCGGCCGCCTCGCGAAACGGGCCATAGAACGCCGATGCGAACTTCGCCGAGTAAGCAAGGATCGGCACCTCCGCAAAGCCCTCGCCGTCGAGCTCGGTGCGGATCTCCCGGACGCGCCCGTCCATCATGTCCGACGGCGCGACGAGGTCCGCGCCGGCGCGCGCCTGGCTGACCGCCGTGCGCGCGAGCAGCTCGACGCTCGCGTCGTTGTCGACCGCCCCGTCGTCGCGCAGCACCCCGCAGTGACCGTGGTCGGTGTACTCGCACAGGCACACGTCCGTAATCACGAGCACGTTCGGCACCGCTCGCTTGATCGCCGCTGTCGCGAGCTGCACCACGCCCTCGTCGTCCCATGCGCTCGATCCGCGCTCGTCCTTCTCGGCCGGCACGCCAAACAGCATCACCGCCGGGATCCCGATCGCCGCGGCCGCTCGCGCCTCCTCCACCGCGGCGGCGATCGGCAGGCGCTCGACTCCCGGCATCGTCGCGATCGGCTCGCGCGCGGGCGCGGCCTCGGAGACGAACAACGGCAGCACGAAGCGCTCGGCCGACAGCTCCGTCTCGCGGACGAGGCCGCGCAGCGAAGCGGTTGCGCGCATTCTGCGCATCCGCGTCTGAGGGAAGGACATCGTTGGTTCAGGTTAGAGCCTCGGCACGCCCGGGCGCACCTTTAGTCGAGGCTGCGAAGGCCGAACCGCGCGAGCATGCCGAACGCGGCAGTCAACACGGCCAGGTGCACGAGCGGCCCGCCGAGCGACGGCGACGCGCCGTTGACAGCGGCGTCGAGCGCCTGCAGCGCCGCCTTGAACGGAAACACGAACGAGATCGCCGAGATCACGTCGTCCAGTCCCTGACCGACCGCGCCGCTCGGGACGAGCGCGAGGAACGCGAGCGGCAGCGACAGCAGGAACGCCAGCAGCGACGCGGCGCGCACCTCGCGCGCGAGCGCGCCGATCGCGACGCCCAACGCCGCGAACGCGGCCGCGCCGAACGCGAGCGCGGCCAGCCACTGACCGACGCGGCTCCAGTCGAGCACGACGAACGCGCCGATCGCCGCAAGCATCGCGAACGCGAGCGCGAACGAGCAGACCGCGGCGAGCAGCGCCTTCTCGGCGAGCAGCCCCGAGCGCGAGATCAGCCCGCGCACGAGCCGCGACAGCGTGTGCTCCTCGCGCTCGAGCGCGACGCCGCCCGACGCGAGCAGCACGCACACGAACATCAGCGAGACGCTCACCGCGACGGCGACCGCGAACGTGTTCAGCGGCGTGCGTCGCCCCGAAACCAATGTCGTCCTGACCTGGATCGGCTGGCCGATCGTCGACAGCACGTTCTTCGCGAGGCTCAGATTCTGCGCCGCGAACGTCGCGAAGCGTTCGATCTGTTCCAGCCGGGCGCGGTCTGTCCCTGGGGGAAGGCGCTTGGCGATCGCGTGCAGCTCGGGTCCGATCTTGCCCAGGCCCACCAGTTCGGGCGCGCCGAGGACGCCCAGGTTCTGGCCCGTCAGCAGCGCGCCGATCGCCTGCGACGCCGCGCGCTGGATCTGTTCGGAGAAGCCGATGTTCGCCTGTGCGAGCGCCGATTCGATCTGCGCGTGAACGAGCGACTGCTCGAGCGCGTTGCCGTTGTACAGCACTTCCAGCTGCGCCTGGCGCAGGCCCGAGCCCACGCGCGCAGCGATGTTCGCCGGGATCACCACCGCCGCGAGCACGCTGCCCGACTTGATCTTCGACACCGCCTGCGCTCGTGACCCGACGCGCTCGGGCTGGACCTGTGAGAACAGTTGTTCGGCATACGTCGACACCGGCACGCGCTTGCTGCCCACCTGCACCGTCTGCCCCGGCGTCGTCTGATCGACGATCGCCACCTTCGGCTTCCCCGGCGACCGCGAGATCGCCAGCCCGATCAACAGCGCAATCGCCACCGGATAAACGACCAGCACGCCCACGAGCAGCCGCGAACGGCGGAGGATCAGCAGGTCCTTGGCGAGCAGCGCCCTCACGAATGCCCCCGTTCTTCAAGCAGCCGCAAAAAAGCCCCCTCCAAATCCGTCTCCCCGCCAACCAGCAACCCGCCGGGCGGCGCGTCGAACAAGACCTCCCCATCGGCCAGCACGATCGCGCGGCTCGCATACCGCCGAACCTCGCCAAGGTGATGCGTCGAGAACAGCACGGTTGTGCCGCGCGAGGCGAGCGCGCCGACGAACTGCCACAGCCGGGCGCGTTGACCGGGGTCGAGCGCCGAGGACGGCTCGTCGAGCGCTAGGACGCGCGGCTCGGCGATCAGCGCGACGGCGACGTTGACGCGTTGGCGGTTGCCGCCGGACAGCTGCTCGACACGGTCGTCGGCCCGCGCGACGAGACCGGTCTGCTCGAGCATCAGCGCGACCGCGCGATCGGCGTCGTCGACGTGTTCGAGCCGCGCGAACAGGCGCAGGTTCTCACGGACGGTCAGCTTCGAGTACAGCGCGGCCTGCTGCGGCGCCCAGCCGATCGCGTCGGTTCGGTGGCCGCTCGCCCCGGTCGCGGCCGCGGACGGGCGCGCGCCGTTCGCAAAGGTCACATCGCCACTGCTCGCGCCCTGCACGCCGGCGAGGATCGACAGCAGCGTCGTCTTGCCGGCGCCGTTCGGCCCGACGACGGCGACGAGCTCGCCGGCGCGGAGCTCGAAGCTGACGTCGCGCAGCGCGACGCGCTCGCCGAAGCGCTTGCCGAGCGCCGCGACCGAGAGGACGGGCTCGGACCGCTGGTCTTCGCCGCCGCGCTCCACGCGCGTACTACAGCAGGCTCTCGCGCCTGCGGCTCCAGCTTTCGAACGCGAGGTGACGGCTCAGATAGAGGACGGTCGCGCGCAGGACCGACAGGATCGGCAGCGCGATCAGCGCTCCGATGATGCCGTCGACGTGCAGGCCGAGCAGCAGCCCGAAGATCACGAGAATCGGGTTGATCCGCAAAGTGTGGCCGAACACCTGCGGCGCGACGACGTGGCCCTCGAGCTGCTGCAGCCCGATGAACAGGATCACGAGCCAGAGCGCGGAGATCGGGTTGGTGAACAGCGCGACGATGACCGGCGGCGCCGCGCCGAGGATCGGCCCGATGTACGGGACGAGCTCCATCACGGCGTAGAAGACGGCGAACGCGATCGCATACGTCTCACCCTGCGGGAACAGGCCGGTCACGCCGAACACATAGAGCGCGACGCCGGCGGACGCTCCCATGATTGCGCTGAACAGCAGCTGGCCACCGACGTAACGGGAGACCGCGCGCTGGACCAGGCGCGGGTAGTCGTCGGCATCGGTGCCGTCACCGGCCGGCATCAGCCTGCGCGCGAGCGCGCCGATCCGCTCTCCGTAGAGCAGCATGTAGATCGACAGCACGAAGATCAGCACGAGATTGAACACGGCGCCCGCCGCTTCGGTCACGACGCTGGCGCTCGACGACGCCAGTTTCCCGGCGCTTTTGGCGACTTTCTCCTGGATGGTCTGCAGCGCGGTTTTGCCCTGCTTGATCAGGTGGACGTGGATCCCCTGTTCGTTGAGTTCACGCTGGAACGTCGCGATCTGCTTGTTGGCTTCTTTGACCAGATGCGGCAGGTCGTTGGCGAACTTCTGCACCTGGTTGGAGATAGGGTTGGCGACGAGGAAGCCGATCCCCACGACCAACAGAAAGAAGCCGACGATGACGGCGAGCACCGCCAGGCCGCGCGGGAAGCGCCGGCGCTGGAGGAACGCCACTGCGGGATTGAGGATCAGCGCGATGAGGCCGGCCACGATGAACAGCACGAGCACCGAGCCGGCGGCCTTGGCCAGCCCCCACAGCGCGAGCAGTGCGATCGGCAGGACGGCCAGCTGGATCCATCGTGGAACGACCTCGCGCGGCGGCTCCTCGTGCCCTGCCTCCGCCTGCGGTGACTCGTCGACGAGGCGCTCCTCTTCGGGAGTCGGCGGAGACGCCTCCGGATCGTCCTCCAGTGGTTTGTCAGAGCCCTCGCTCACAGGCCTCCCACCATCGGCGGAGTATGGCTGAGGGCCAGGCGGCAGCCGCCCGGATTCTGTTCGTCGGCGACGTCGTCGGAGGCCTCGGGCGACGGACGTTGCTCGAGTCGCTCGGACCGCTGCGCGAGCGCTACGCGCCGACGTTCGTCGTCGTCAACGCCGAGAACGTCGCCGGCGGCCTGGGGATCACGCCGAAGATCGCCGACGAGCTGCTCGCGGCCGGCGTTGACGTGATCACGCTCGGCAACCACACCTACCATCGCCGCGAGATCTATCCGTACCTGGACTCCCAGCCGCGGATCCTGCGCCCGGCGAACTTCCTCCGCAGCCAGCCGGGCCACGGGACGTGTGTGGTCGAGCACGACGGCGTGCGCCTCGGGGTGGTCGACCTCAGCGGCAACCTCTACGTGCGCGCCGGCCGCTCCGCCTTTACCGAGATCGAGTCCGCTCTCGCCGAGCTCGGCGACGTCGACCATGCGCTCGTCGACATGCACGCCGAGGCGACGTCGGAGAAGGTCGCGATGGGCTGGCACCTCGACGGGCGTGTCACCGCGGTCGTCGGCACGCACACGCACGTGCCGACCGCCGACGCCCGCGTGCTGCCCGGCGGCACCGCGTACATCACCGACGTCGGGATGACCGGTCCCCGCGGCGGCGTGATCGGGGTCAAGCGCGAGCAGGCGATCGAGTCGCTGCTGACGCAGATGCCCGTGCGCTTTGAGACCTCCGAGGAGGATCCGTGGCTGATGGGCGTGCTCGTCAGCTGCTCACAGCGAATGCGGGCGGACTCGATCGAGCAGGTTCTGATGCCTCGTCCTCCGCGGGCGGCCGCTACAGCCGGCCCGACCCAGCCGATCCGGCCGGGTGTCCGCCGGCCTCGGTAACTGCCGTGGCGGGCGCAACGGTCACAGAGTGAAATCGAGGAGTGTAGGCCGGCTCGGCCAGAGGGCTGGAGGCCGGTCTCTTCGAGCCGTAGCGCCCGAGCAGGGCGATCATCACCAGCGGGAAGAACCACGGGATGTAGAGGTAGAACCAGTGGTCGATCCCGAGCTGGACCGCGATGATCACCGCACCGGACGCGGCGGCGAGCCCGACGAGATCGTCGCGGCGTGGCAGCACGGCGAGCGCGACGGCAAGCGCGATCGCAACGATCTGGACGGCCGCTTGCACCCCGCCGAGCCCGCCGTACAGGCCCCACACCGAGAACGGCGAGCCGCGGTCGGCCTGGTAGGCGAACGTCCGCTCGTAGATCGTGTGCAGCGAGTCGTGGCTGAGCGCCGGGATCGCCACGAGCGCGCCGACGGCGAGGAACGCGAGCGCGAACGAGGCGAGCTGGCGCGCGCGGGCACGCCGACTCGGCTGGTCGCCCAGGCCGTGTGTCGCGAGCAGCGGCGCGAGCGCGAGCGGCGCGAACTTGGTCAACCCGGCGAGCACGGCGAACGCGCCGCGCAGCGGCGTCGCGAGCCGGCCGCGATACGTGGCGGCCAGGATTGCGCCGAGCACGAGCACGGCGACGAGCGTGTCGTTGGAGTTGCTCTCCAGGGCGTACAGCGTGAACGGGAACGCGGCCCACGCGTAGGCGAGCGCGACGCCGAGGCTCGGCCCGCGCACGCGCCGCCCGATCAGGAACATCAGCGCGAGCGCGAGCAGGTCGAAGATGATCGACGCAGCGTGCGCGGCCGGCAGGTCATCCCACTTGCCGCTCCAGCCGAACAGCTGCTCGACCGGCACGTACGCCTCGTAGTTGACCGGCCCGTACGTGTCGCCGTGTTCGTTGTCGCTCGGCCAATGGCCGTACAGCTGCTTTGAATGTACGACCTTCTGCGCGCCGATCACACCCGCGTAGCCGACGTCGATCACGTTCGAGTCGGTCACGTTCAGCGCGATCCGAAAGCCGACGAGGAACACGATGCCGAGCGCGAGCCACGGCGCAGGGACGAGCAGGCGCAGCGGGCCGGCGTCGCGAGCTCGCGAGCGCCGGCGGGTGATGGCGAGCATTCGCGCGAGCAGATAGAGCATCGGCGGATAGGTGAGCGGAACCGATTGGTAGATGTCGCCGTGGTTGAAGAAGGCGAGCGAGGCCGAGAACGAGAGCAGCACGAGCAGGTCGAGGTGCAGCAGCCGCAGCGGCCGGCGGAAGTCGAAGAACGCCGCGAAGAACAGGAAGCACAGCGGCAGCCAGATGTACAACGCGTTGACGTGCCTGCCGAATGCGCCCTTGTAGCCACGCGCCATCGTCCACGCGACCTGGAAGCCGGTCCACTGTTCGAGCACGCGGCCGGACGTGTCGTCGAGGATCACCTGCGCGATCTCAATCTTGCCGTTCTTTGAGAAGTAGCTGACCTGCCAGTGAAACGCCTGCTTGAGGTACGCGCCGCCGTAAGAGCCCGGGTACCGCCGCCGCACGCCCCTGACCTTCGGTAGGCGTTCGGCGATCGCGAGCACCTGATTGGCAGACAACCTGCGCCCGGCCGGCGGCGTGTCCGACGCCGGAACGGGAACCGGCGCGTCGGGATTCGCCGCCGTCGTCGAAGACGAGGACGATGGCGATGACGCGGTTCCCGTCGGCGTGCTCGCTCCGGTCGCGGAGGCGGTGGAACCGGCGGCGCTGGCGGCCACGCCTGCCGGCTGCGGGGCGCTCCCGAGCGACCCGGCCGCGCCCTGCGCGCTCGCCGGCAGGATGAAGCCGAGCAGGCACAGGGTCGAGACGGTCAGCCGCCGCATCACGCGAGGGTAACGGGCTCGGGCGTACGCGGCGCGCGGTTCAGGCAGGCGCCGGGTCCGGCTGCGGCGCCAGCCCGAAGTGCCCGAGCACGAGCGGCGCGACGTCGCGAATCGCCCACTGGGGCGGCTCGGGGCTGGGCAGCTCGACGCCGTAGGTGACGAGCGCGCCGAGCGAGTCGGATGCGTGCAGCGATCCGTGGCTGCCGCCGCCGACGTGTGCCTGGCGCCCCCAGTCGACGAACTCGTAGCCGGGAGCGGCCGACAGCAGGACCTCGCCCGAGCTCGGGCACGTCAACGACGCCCATGCCCGCGCGAGGACGTCTGGATAGTCGGGGCTCAGCAGGACACCGTCCTGCACGCGCGCGCCGATCACCGCGAGCGGCCCGTCGACGCTCCAGCGCGCCCCGCGCGGATCCGACAGCGGACCGCCGGGTGCGAAGCGCAGCTCGCCGTGCTCGGCGCTCGCGAGGATCCCCTCGACCGGTTGCTCGTGCGCATCGCGGGCGAGCCACAGCACGTGCTCGACGCCGTCGAGCGCGAGGGCGAGCGTGACGACCGACGCGCGCATCGCATCGCGCTCGGGCTCGTTCAGCGCGTAGACCATCGCGGCGCGCTGGGACGGGCATACGGCGATCCGGGCGTCGCCGTTGCCGCTCGAGCGAGGTGGCCCGAGAACGCCGAGCTCGGCGAGCTCGTCCTGCAGCGCGACCGTCGCCGTGACGGGCGCCTGCGAGTGGTCGGCCATCACGATCATCGCGTGCTCCGCGAGGAACTCGTCGACGCCGCCGGCGGCCTCGCATACGCGCGCGAGCTGCAGGTCGGCCTGCGCGATCGACTGCTCCTGGGCATCGGGTCCGCGCTTGTGCGAGTGCCAATCGTTGTCCGGCAGCGACAGCAGCAGGAAGTCGAACAGGTCGTGCTCGACGAGGTAGCTGGAGACACAGCCGGAGTGGCGATCGCGCACGCCGGGCATCCCCAGTCCCGAGCGGCAGCCCGTGCGGCGCGAGGCGAACACGTCGGCATAGAACAGCTCGCGCGGTCCGAGCACGGAGTGGCGAACGAGCGTCGCGGCGACGCGGGTCAGCGCGGTGTCGCGCTGCGGCTCGTGGCGGTGGCGCCCGCGGTACATCAGATACGTCGTCCCGGCCGTGCGCACGTCGGCGTCGTCGAGCGACTCGAACACCGTCGGCGTGCGTGCCGAGAGGTGCGCGCGGTTCATGTTGTAGACCGTGTCGGTCAGCTGGCGCGCGATCCCGAACCGCTGCGCCGAGCGAAAGCTCGAGCCGTATTCGACGTAGCGATGTTCCTCGCGGTGAAACCAGTTCATCCCGGGCACGTGGTGGGCGTCCTGCGCGACCCCGGTGACGATCGACGCGGCGCACACGGGCGTCACCGACGGGAACGCGGCGACGCAGTCGGGGATGTAGCGGCCGCGCTCGATCAGCGTCTGCAGGACCGGCGCTGCGCCGCTTGCGACGGTGCGCTCGAGCACCGCCGGAGCCATCGCGTCGATCACGCAGAGGACGAGCTTGCGCGGCTTCGAGCCGGTGGTCGGCGCCATCAGCGCCGCAGCACGCGAAGTCCCGCGTACTTTTCATCGCCGCGCGCGCGCCCGCGAAGGGCAAACCACGCGAGCAGCGCGAGCAGCACGTAGCCGAGCGGGTGCAGCAGCGCGACGAGCGCGGCGAGCACGAGTGAGGCCGCGTCGAGGTACACGGTGAGCGCCTGTTTGGCGGCGCCGTCGGCAAGCCGCGCGCGGGCGCGGGCGAACACGGGAACGACGGCGCGCTGGGTGAGGGCGACGGCCGCGAGGCCCCCGACCAGGCCCGGCCACCAGGCGTCGCCGTGGGCGGCGAGCGTCCCGGCGAACAGCAGCGCGCCGGCGCCGTAGGCGAGCCCGGCGAGCGCGGCGGCGAGCGGCTGCGGGCGCGTGCGCTGGTCGCCCGGCTCGGGCAGCGCCGACAGGCCGCGCAGCAGCTGCAGCGCGTACGCGATGATCAGCGCGACGACGACGGCCAGCAGCCACCACTCTTCCTTCAAGAAGCGAAACGGTTCGTGCGCGAAGCTCACGCCAAGCGCCTGCGCGCTCGCGAGCGCGCCCGCGAGCAGGGCCGGCAGGAACGGGCGCAGCCCGCACGCAGCCGCGAGCCCGGCGCCGAGTCCGATGTAGAAGAAGAGGCCGTGCATTGCAAACGCGCTGCAAGCGGTGCGCTACCGTGCTCACTCTGGCCGCGGGCGCACGCGGCCAGGACGATAGACGACGGGTGCGCTGGCGCACCGATCGCGCCGCGAGGTCCGGCGCGCACGACGGCGAATAGGTAGGAGCACGCACATGGACCGACCGATCGGCGGAGCTTCAAGCGGGCGCAGGACCCGCCAGACCGCGCACGAGCTGGCGCGTTACGAGACGCTGTTCGCGACGCGAACGCGCGGAATGAAAAGCTCGGCGATGCGCGAGATGATGGCGCTGACCGAGCGCCCCGACGTGATCTCGCTCGCCGGCGGCCTACCGGACACGAGCACGTTCGAGCCGGAGCTGTACGCGACGCTGATGTCACGTGTCGCGGCCGAGTCGACGGCGCGCGCGTTGCAGTACGGCCCGACCGAAGGGATGGCGAGCACAGTGCAGTGCGTAGTCGACGTGATGGCCGCCGAGGGCACGGCGATCGACCCCGGCGAGGTGCTCATCACGACGGGCGGGCAGCAGGTGATCGACCTCGTCTGCAAGACGTTGATCGACCCCGGCGACGTGATCGTCGCCGAGGCCCCGACGTACCCGGGAGCGGTGCCGACGTTCAGCGCCTACCAGGCCCACGTCGAGCAGATCGAAATGGACGCCGACGGGATGCAGATCGATCAGCTCGAGGCGACGCTCGACCGGCTCGCCGCGGACGGGCGCACGCCGAAGTTCATCTACACGATCCCCAACTTCCAGAACCCGGGCGGCGTGACGATGTCGCTCGCGCGCCGGCGGCGGCTGATCGGCGTCGCGCACGAGCGCGAGCTGCTGATCCTCGAGGACAACCCGTATGGCCTGCTGCGCTACGAGGGCGAGCCGTTGCCGACGTTGCACTCGCTCGACGCTGAGGTCGCCGGCGCGGGCGGCTCGGCCGACCTCGTGATCTACCTCGGGACGTTCTCGAAGATCCTCTCGCCGGGGCTGCGCCTGGGCTGGGCGGTCGCGCCACGCCCGGTGCTCGAGAAGCTCAACCTCGGCAAGCAGGGCGCCGACCTCTGCTCATCTTCGGTCACACAGCTGTTCGTCGCCGAGTACTTCAAGCAGCGCACGCGCGACGGGCGTCCGCGGTGGCTCGAGTACATCGAGCAGCTTCGCGACCTGTATCGCGGGCGGCGCGACACGATGCTCGATGCGCTCGCCGAGCACTTCGGCGAGGGCGCGCAGTGGACGACTCCGCAGGGTGGGCTGTTCGTGTGGGCGACGCTCGACGGACGGATCGACACGACCGACCTGCTCGCCCAGGCGCGGGGCAGCGAGGGCGTCGCGTTCGTGCCCGGCCGGGCCGCGTTCGTCGACGGCCGCCACGGCGCGTCGTCGATGCGGTTGAACTTCGCCGGGATGCCCGATGGCGAGATCCGCGAGGGCGTGCGACGGATCGGCAAGGTCGTACGCGAGCAGGTCGGCCTTTACGGGACGCTCACCGGCGCGGCGGCGTCCCCCGCGGACGCGGCTCACGCCGGCCGGGGCGCGGAGCCCGATCCGGGCTCTGCCTCGCAGGACGCAGCGAAGCTGGCCGACGTGGTCGAGCTTCCGCGTCGCGCGCGCGAGGACTCTTCGCGCCGCCTTCAGGATCGATGAGCGACGCTCGCAAGGTCGCAGTGCTCAAGGGCGGGCAGTCGCTCGAGCGCGCCGTATCGCTGCGCTCGGGCGCGCATGCCGAGGACGCGCTGGAGCGCCTCGGCCACGACGTGCTCGCGATCGACGTCGACGACCAGCTCGTCACTCGGCTGTGCGAGGCCGAGCCCGACGCTGCGCTGATCGCGCTGCACGGACGTGACGGTGAGGACGGGACCGTCCAGAGCCTGCTCGAGGCGATCGGCGTGCCGTACACCGGGTCGGCGCCGGCGGCTTGCATGTGCTGCACCGACAAGGCGCTCGCCAAGCAGCTGATGCGCGGCGCGGGGATCCCCACGCCGGACTTCGACCCGATCCAGGAGCCATCGATCAAATCACTCGGCGCCGCCGATGCGCTGCCGCGGATCGAGCGGACGCTGGGCTTCCCGCTCGTCGTCAAGCCCGCGAGGCTCGGCTCGGCCCTGGGAATCAAGTTCGCGCGGACGAGCGACGAGCTGCCGGGCGCGCTGGTCGGCGCGTTCTCCTACGACAGCAAGATCCTCATCGAACGCTACGTGCGCGGGCGCGACCTGGCCGTCTCGGTCCTCGACGGACCGGCGGGGCCGACGCCGCTGCCGATCGTCGAGGCGGTTCCGCGCGAGGAGGACTTCTACGACTACGAATCTCGCTACGAGATCGGCATGACGACGTTCGTCTGCCCGGCGGAGCTCCCCGACGACACGACCGCGCGGGCGCAGGAGCTCGCGTTCGACGTCTATCGCCTGCTCGGCTGCCACGGCGTCGCGCGCGTGGACCTGCTGCTCGACGAGCAGTCCGGCGAGCTGTGGGTGCTCGAGACCAACATCGTCCCCGGCATGACCGAGACGAGCCTTCTCCCGCAGGCGGCCGACGCGGCGGGGATCGGGTTTGATGAGCTGATTGCCCGGGTTTTGCAGAGCGCGTTTACGCGCTGAGGTGGGCTGCTCGGGGCCGGTGTTGGGTGCCCGACTGCGCTGTTTGTGAACGGCATCCTGCCTTCTGGCCGAGCCGGCCTCCACTTCTTGATTCAATTTGTGACCGTTCCGGCCGCCACGGCAGTCACCTTTGCCGGCCATCCGGGCCGGCGTAACTGCCTGGACCTCGCCCTTACGAATCCCCGGCGGCGAAGTCCTCCGGGCTCACCTCGTCTAGAAACTCCTTGAACTTCTCGACGACGTCCTCGGACTCCTCGACGTCGTGCTCGAACTCGATCGCGGACTCGGCGATGACTTCCTCGGCGGCGTAGATCGGGGCGCCGCAGCGGACGGCGAGAGCGATCGCGTCGCTCGGGCGCGAGTCGATCTCGAGCTCGCGGTCGCCGACGCTGAGGGTGATCGAGGCGAAGAACGTGTTCTCGCGCAGCTCGGTGACGGCGACCTGGGTGCACTTGACCTCGAGGTCGCCGAGGATGTCGCAGAGGAGGTCGTGCGTCATCGGTCGCGGCGTGCCGGCTCCTTGCAGCTTCATCAGGATCGACGCGGCCTCCGGATGGCCGATCCAGATCGGCAGGAACTTGTTGCCCTCGACGGTCTTCAGGAGCACGATCGGCTGCTTGCCAACCATGTCGAAGCTGACGCCGTAGATGACCATCTCCTGCACGAAAAGTCCTCCGAGAGGGGGAAAGGCCAGAGTATAGGTGTCGGCAGAGAGCCGCCAGAGGGCGTCCGCGGCGGCGTCAGGGCGCCGCGTCGACGGGCGTTCGAGCGGCTGTGCTGAACGTCCAGAGCTTGTTGCCGAGGAAGTTGAACGGCATCGACGCGGCGACCGCGAGCGCCTGCGCGGGGACCTTCGGGAGGTGGGCGGCCTCGACGAACACGGTCAGCAGCAGCAGGCTGACGGCCTCGGCGGCGAGGCTGACGAGCAGGAAGCGCATCGCCTGATGGTGAGCGCGCCCATCGCCCGCGTCGAACGTCCAGTGCCGGTTGAGCACGAAGTTGTTCATCACGGCGACGAGCCAGGCAACGACGGAGGCGACACGGTAGTCGACGCCGACCCCATGGACGACGAGCGCGTAGACGGCGACGTTGACGACGAAGCCGGCTCCGCCGACGAGCCCGAAGCGGACGAGCTGCAGCCAGTTGGCCGGCTTGCGCATCCCATGGACGAGACGGACATGGGGCCGCCGCTGCGCGGTCTGCTCGAGCTCGCTTGCGTGCAGGTCGATGGCGGTGGCCTCTTGGGACATCAGTGGAGGGTAGCCGGGCGCCAAGCGCGCCCGTGGGGCCGGCGCCGGAGCGTCGCGGCGGCAGCCGTGCCAGCACGCTATCGCCAGCGCCCGCCTGCAGGCTACCGGTCGCATCGCGCGGAGGCGCCCGCTAGCCTTGCAACGGTGACGCAGCCGAGTGAGGCCACCGCGCCAGCAGAGCTTGCCGGCAAGCCGTCGCGCACGTCGCTGTTGGTCGGTGCGCTCGTCGTGGCGTTGATCGCAGCGGCGGTGGCGATCGCGGTGACGGCCGGCGGCTCACGCGACCGCACGGGCCGGCTTGGACAGCGCGCCGTCGCCCGCTCGGCGCGTGGCAGCGCAGCCGGCGTTGGCGCAAGCGCAGGGAAGCTCGCAGCTGGTGGCAAGACGCAGGGCGCGGCAGCCGCAAGCGGCGCCGCCGGCGGGGCGACCGCGGTTGCGACGGGCGCCAGGCGCGCGAGCGTCGCCGAGACGGCCGACCCGCAGGAAGCGAGCAGCTTCCCGGCGCCGGCGTCGGTGCGCCACAGGTCAGCGGCGACACCGGCGAGCGCGGGCGAACAGATCGTCGCCGCGGGCGCGCCGTCGGACGCCGAAGTCAAGGCCGAGCTCGCGCAGATGCAGGCTGTCGAACGCAGCGCCAAGCGCCAGCAGAAGCTGAGCCTGACACCCGTCCCGGGCGGGCAGTCGATCGGCGGCAACGGAACGATTCCGATCCCGACGAACGTGCCAGAAGCCGTCCAGCGCGTCGTCGCCGGCGCGAACGCGATCGCCGACTTCCCGTACGTGTTCGGCGGCGGCCATGGGTCGTTCGTCGACAACGCGTACGACTGCTCCGGCTCGGTCAGCTACGCGCTCGCGGCGGGTGGCCTGATCGCGGCTCCCGAGACGTCGGGCGAACTCGAGACGTGGGGCGCGCCGGGACCGGGGCGCTATATCACGGTGCTCGCAAACGCTGGGCACACGTACATGTACGTCGACGGCATCCTCTACGACACGGCCGGTCGCAGCGGCGTGTACGCATCGCGCTGGCAGGTAAGCCCGACGAACAACGCGGGTTACGTCGTGCGCCACCCTCGAGGTTTGTGACGATGGCCGCGGCGGCGCTGCTGCACGCGGGAATCACGCCGCTCGCGCTCGACGGCGAAGCGGCGGTGGAATCGGGCGGCACGGGCACCGCGATCGCGGTCGTGTCGGCGATCTCGCTCGTCGTCGGGTACGTGATGCTTTACCTGCTGTGGCGCTACGTGTTCAGCGCGAAGGCAAAAGAGCGCCGGGGCGAACCGCCCGAACACTGAAAAAGCAGGTGGACGGTCGCGCGCCGGGCGCGGCCGCTGCCCGACGGTCCGGTCAGTGCAGGTTGACGGTGCTGAGGACGGTCGTCGCGACCGGGCTCAACGCGCTGTGTACGACCATCCGCACGATCAGCGTCACCCGGTGCAGCTTGCGCAGCCCGGCCGCGGTCGCCTTGGAGAAGGTGATCCTGTAGGTGCCGTGGCCGCCCTTGGCGCTAACGAGCACCGCTTTGGCGATCACGATCTGCGGCGGCGTGCCCGCCGCGAGGCCGGTTGCGGCTGGGCCGCGAAGCCCCGCGCGGTGGGCGAGCGATGTCGCGAGCAGCACTTCGAAGCGCCCCGCGGCCTGCCGGTCGACCGTGTAGTTGACGGCGAGGCCGCTGCGCAGGACGGTCTTGAGGCTCTGCGACACGACCTTTGCGGTCGCGGCCGGCGGCCCGGTGGTCGGCGTCACGGTCGTGGTCGTGGTCGAGGCGTGGGTCGTCGCGCCGGACGCCTGCGATGAGGACGTCGACGAGCCGGCCGGGCTCGCCGGAGGTCCGGGGGGCGACGGGCCGACGACGGTGATCGTCTGCGTGTAGTTGCTCGTGTTGGCCGAGCTGTCGGTGACGGTCAGCGTGACTTTGTAGCTGCCGCCGTACTGGTATGAGTGGAACGCGCTCGCCATTTGCGGCCCGGACGCGGTCGCGCCGTCACCGAAGTCCCAGCTGTAGACGGGCGCGACGTACGGCTCGTCTGGCGGAAGCCCTTGGGTGTGCGCGTTCAGCGTGATGTTCGACTCGTTGGCGTCGAAGCCGACGACGTCGCCGGAGTTGACCGGGTTGGGCGACGTGAAGTGCGGTTCGAGCGTGACGCCCGACCAGCAGGTGACGCCCTTGCCGGCGGTCACGCCGACGCTGTCGAAGGCCCACTGCAGGTAGTAGCGACGGCCGGCGATCGACTCGTTGCTGATCAGCCCGGCGTTTGCCGGCGTCTGTTCTTCGGAGACCGTCGGAGCCGGTTTCGGTGCCGGTCCGAACGCCCACTGGCAGACGTCGCCCTGCTCGGCGTTCGTTGCCGTCTGGTACCAGCCGTTGAGCAGCGGGTCGACGACGACGTTGCTCTGCTCGACGCTGAGGTCGTTGATGACCACGTCCGCGAGACCCTCCTCGTAACCGCCGAACGGGTTCAAGCCGCCGAGCTGGTTGGGCTCTTGCATGCTGGAGTTGTTCTGGCAGGCGCGAACATCGGGCGTCGAGCCGGCCGTCGACAGCGGTTCGCTGGTGAGGATCCGTCCGGAGTCGCCGGCAACCCAGGGCTGCACGGCGTAGACGATCGGGTTCCCGCTGGTCGGGCCGATCGCGGAGTGGTAGCCGCAAATGCCGTTCGGCGGGGTCGTCGTCGAGTCCGAGCAGTTGCCGCTGCCGCCACCGTCGGTGCAGACCGTTACGCCGGGTGGCGTCAGCACGTAGTAGACGGGGGTGCCCGTCGCGCCGGGAAGCGCGCCGAGGCTGATGATGTGCTGCAGCTCTTCGCGAATCTGCACGTCGGTCAGGCACACGGGCGCTTCGGCGGGTTTGTCCGAGCAGTTGCCGCTCGTCGGGTAGGGGTCTGTGGCGGTGTAGGCGCCGCGGAACGTCGAGGCGTTCGCTGCCTGACCGCCGGCATCCCTGTACTGGCCGTTGAGCGCGAAGACGTCCGTGGGCTTGCCGCTGTCGGATCCGACGCCCTGGAGATATCCGTTGATCAACTGCATCCAGTCGCCGCGGTAGGTGCCCGCGGGGTCCCAGTAGATCGCGTAGGAGTCCGATGAGTGCAGGACGGGACCACCGTGGTACTGCAGCGGTTCGACTTTGATCGTCGGCACGCCGCGGCGCGCCTGGCCGAATTCACCGGCCAGAACGGCTCCGGCCGGTGCTGCGCCGAGCATCAGCGCGACCGTCGCAAGCGCCGTGAGGGAGAAACCGAGCAGGGCCCGCGAGCGGGCGAGCGGCGAGCGGTACAGAGCGTTCACGCACCCATCATCGGCAGGCCGTGCACAGAGCCTTAGCTCACTCGACGCAATCGCGTCACCCGGCTGCGACGGCGGGCTCAAGCGCCACGCGCAGGGGACCGACAAACAACGACAGACGCCAGGCGCCGGGCGGGATGCCGCGCTTAGCCGGCGCCGCTCGCGGACCTCGCGCGTCGGGACTAGGCTCGGAACCCAGATGGAACTGAACTTGCAGATCTCCCAGCACTTCCTCGACGACCGCGGGCAGCGCGCGGGGTTCGTCGTGCTCGGCGCGTTGCTGCTGTCGTTCCTGTTCATCCGGACGAGCGCACGGATGATCCGCAGCCCGAAATTCGCGTGGTGGCCGGGCAGCGTCGAAACGAAAGACGGCCTGCACCTGCACCATCTCGTGTGGGGAATCTGCCTGATGATGGCGAGCGGCTTTCTCGACTTCGCGCTCGCGCCGCTGTCGCCGTGGTCGGAGGTGCTCGCCGGAGCATTCGGCGTCGGCGCGGGCCTGACGCTGGACGAGTTCGCTCTGTGGGTGCACCTCGAAGACGTCTACTGGTCACAGGAGGGGCGCAGCTCGCTCGACGCGGTCCTCGTCGCGACGATGCTCGGCGGCCTCGTCGTCCTCGGGCTGGCGCCGTTCGACCTGGCAAACCAGGAAGGGTCGATCTCGTCGCTCGTTGTCGCGATCCTGATCGACATCGGGCTGGCGGCGCTTGCGATCCTCAAGGGCAAGCCGCTGCTTGGCCTGCTCGGAGTGTTCGTCCCGTTCTTCTCGCTGGTGGCAGCGGTGCGGCTGGCCTCGCCGACGTCGCCGTGGGCGCGGCGTCGCTACGGCGCGGACAGCTCGAAGATGGTCCGCTGTCGCGAGCGCTTCGCGCGCGTGCGTCGTCTGCGCACGTGGCTGAGCGACGCGATCGGCGGGACGCCATCGGCCCAGTAGATTGCGCTGCATGGACAGGACCGCGGCGCTCGAGCTGACGCTGCTGGCCGGGGCGCGGACGCTCATGCGCGCGCACGCGCGAGAGTTGCCCCAGCGCGACGATCAGTGCGGGGCGTTCTGCGGGGCGCTCGCGCTCGAGGCGGCCGGGCTGCGCTCCGACGACGATGGCGAGCCGCTCGATCAGGACGCCGTCGCGCGGACAGCCGGCACGCTCGTGTCGCGGGTCGCCGATCCTGCTGCGCTGCCGGCCGGCGAGAAGGGCCGGCGCGACTATCGGATCGCGCCGGCGCTGATCGACGATCCGTCACTGTCGGGGACGAGCTGCGCCGGCGTCGTCGGCGCGCTCGAGCGACTGTCGGGCGGACGTCTGACGCCGCTGCCGTTGTTGGGCCCGTGGTCGGCTGCGACGGTCGACGGGCTGTTCGAGCTGGTCGCCGAGCTCGAGCGTCCGGTGACGCTGATCGCGAACGTCGCGACGCGCGAGCTGTGGGGCGCGGGCGCGCGCCTGGACCAGGTACTCGACTACCTCCTCGAAGGGACCGACGACGCGCTGCCGCCCGATTGGGACGTGGGGCACTTCGTGTGCGTCGCCGGGCGCACAACCGGGCCGGGCGGGAGCCTGTATTGCGTGCTCGACACGTATCCGTCGCTCGGTCGCCGCGGGGTACACATGCAGCCGAGCGAGCGACTGGCGCTGGCGCTGGCACGGCGCGGGATGGCCCCCGGCGGAATCCTCGCCGTCGTCGCGGCCGAGGACGCCGCGGCCGTTCGTGCCGGCTGCGCCCAGCTCGGGCTGGCCGAGGGCGTGTGGGACAACGGCACGCCGATGGTCGCGCCCTCGCGATGAGCGCCGTCGACCTCGTCGCGCTGGTCTGTTGCGACCTCGGCGCGATCGTCCGCGGACGATCGCTGGCGAGCGCCGACCTCGCGGCGCACGCACGGCTGGGCGTCGGCTGGGTTCCTGCCAACCACGCGTTGACCCCGCTCGGCCCGCTCGCGGAGCCGAGCCCGTTCGACTCGACCGGCGACCTGCGCCTCGTCCCCGACCTCGACGCGCACGTGCGCGTGGACGCCGACGGCGACGCCGTCGCGCTGGAGCTCGCGCTGTGCGACATCGTCGACACCGACGGGCGGCCGTGGGAGTGCTGCCCGCGCGAGTTCCTGCGCAGCGGGCTCGCTGAGCTCGAGGCAGAGCTCGGCTTGCGCGCTCGCGCGAGCTTCGAGCACGAGTTCCAACTGCTCGGCGGTGGGCGTGCGGGGCTTCCGTTCTCGCTGGAGGCACAGCGGCTCGCCGAGCCGTTTGCGTCGCGCGTGTTCGGCGCGCTCGACCAGGCGGGCGCTCGTCCGGAACGGTTCATGGCCGAGTTCGCATCGCATCAGTTCGAGATCCCGGTGGAGAGCGCCGTCGGCCTCGCGGCCGCAGATCGCGCGGTCGTCGTGCGCGAGGTCGTACGCGAGGTCGCCCGACGGTCGGGCACACGCGCGAGCTTCGCGCCGCTGCTCGACGTCCGCGAGGCGGGCAACGGCGTGCACGTCCACGTCAACCTACTCGACGCGAGCGGCAAGCCGGCCCTGTACGACGGGTCGCGGCCGGCTTCGCTGAGCGACCTCGGCGCGAGCTTCGCCGCGGGGATCCTCGAGCACGCCACGGCGCTGACCGCGCTGACCGCCGCGAGCCCGGTGTCGGCGGCGCGCCTGGCGCCGCACCGCTGGGGCGCGGGTGCCGCGTGCCTGGCCCAGCAGAACCGTGAAGCGCTGCTGCGACTGCCGCCGATCATCCCGCACGCGGGTGATCCGGCGCAGCAACTGCGGCTGGAGTACCGCGGTGCCGACGCGACCGCCAATCCGTACCTCGCGCTCGGCGCGCTCGTGCGTGCGGGCCTCGACGGCGTGCGCCGCGCGTTGCCGGCCCCGCCGATCCTCGACCGCGATCCGACGCAGCTCGACGAGGCGGAGTCCGAGCGTTTCGGCGTCGGGCGCCTGCCGGCGTCGCTGCACGACGCGCTCGCGGCGCTCGCGGCCGACGATGTCGTGCGCGGGTGGCTGTCGCCGCTGCTGTATGACGCGTACGTGTCGGTCAAGCGCGCCGAGCTCGACGCGACGTCCGGGCTCGATCTCGCCGAGCTGTGCGGGCGCTATGCAGAGATCTACTGACGAGTCGCTGGGCGAGCTGCTCGCGCTCGTCGACGACGAGCTGCCGGACGCGGTCCAGGTTCGGCATCGCCTGCACGCCGACGCAGAGCTCGCGCACGCAGAGCACCGCACGGCGGCGCTCGTCGCCGAGCGGCTGCCGGTGGCGAGCGAGACAGTGGCCGGGACGGGTCGGCTCGCGCGCGTCGGCCCGGACACGGGCGCGCCGATCGCCGTGCGAGCGGAGCTCGACGCGCTGCCCCTGCGCGAGCGCACTGGAGCGCCGTTCAGCGCGCACGGCGAGGTGATGCACGCGTGCGGACACGACGTCCACATGGCGGCGCTCATAGCGCTCACGCGCGCGGCGCACCGGATGGATGCGGCGCTGCCGGTCGCGCTGCTGGCTGTCTTCCAGCCGAGCGAGGAGGCCTATCCGTCGGGCGCCGAGCTGCTGGCGAACGAGCTCGCGCGGGCGGAGCCGGCCGCGGTCGTCGCGGCGCACGTTCACCCCGAGCTCGCATGGGGGTCTGTCGCGCTCGACGCGGGCGCAGTGAACGCGTCGAGCGACTCGGTCGAGATCACGATCGAGGGCGAGCCGACGCACGCGGCCTACCCGCACCGCGGGCGCGACCCGGTGCTGGCGATCGCGCAGGTCGTCGTCGCACTGCACGCACGCGTCGGGCGCGCGCTCGACCCGCTGTCGGCGTCGACTCTCAACGTCGGGGTCGTGGAGGCGGGGGTGATCGAGAACGTGATCCCCGCGCGCGCCCGAGCGCGCGCCTCGCTGCGCGCCTACCGGCCGGAGGACCGCGAGGAGCTGCGCCGGATCGTCGTCGAGGTGGTCGAGGGCGTCGCCGCGGCGCACGGCTGCGTCGGGACGGCGGAGGTGATCGCGGGCGAGCCGGTGCTCGAGAACGACGCGCGGATCGTCGCCGCGGCGCGCTCCGCGCTGGCCGAGGCCGGACTCGTCGCGGCGCCCCCGTGGCGCTCGCTCGGCTCGGATGACTTCGCGTTCTTCGGCGAGCTCGCGCCGCTGGCGATCGCGTTCGTCGGGCTCGCCGGGGCGCCGGGCTTCGCGCAACGTCCGCTGCACCACCCGGAGCTGCTCGTCCCTGACGAGGCGGTCGGGGCAGTCGCGCGAGCGCAGGCCGCGCTGTTTCTCGCGGCCGCGCGCGCGAGCGCCGGCGCGTAGCCGACGATCCGGCGCGTCAGCCGCCGAGTGGCGACGGCGGGATCCGCGGTTCGCCGTGGACCTCGGGAATCCGCATCATCACCTCGTCGACGTAGCACCACGACCAGTCTTCGCCGGGCTCGATCGAGCGGATGATCGGATGGGTGGTGGAGTGGGCGTGCGCGCTGGCGTGGCGGTTGGGCGAGTCGTCGCAGCAGCCGACTTTGCCGCACTCCAGGCAGATCCGCAGGTGAAGCCATGGTTCGCCTGTACGCAGGCAGTCTTCGCAGCCGTCGACCGACTCCGGCAGCTCGGTCATCTCAATCTGGTCGAGATGCGTGCAGGTGGGCATGTGTTGGTCGTCCTCTCTCTCAGGTCTGGGTGAACGGGAGCCGCACGGTGAACGTCGTGCGCCCGGGCTTGGAGTCGAGCGTCAACGAGCCGTCGTGGCGGTCGACGACGATCCGCCGCGCGGTGGCGAGGCCGAGGCCGGTGCCGGCGCCGACGTCCTTGGTCGTGAAGAACGGGTCGAAGATTCGAGGCGCGACGTCCTCGGGCACGCCTGGACCGTCGTCGGAGATCTCGACGACTGCGCAGTCGCCGTCGGCGCGCGTGGTGATCGTAATCGTGCCGGTCTGCCCTAGCGCGTCGATCGCGTTGTCGAGCAGGTTGGTCCAGACCTGGTTGAGCTCGGACCCGCGAACGGTGAGCTTGGGCAGGTCGCGGTCGTAGTTGCGCACGAGCTTGATCTCGGTGTGCTTGAGCTTGTAGCCGAGCACCTTGAGGGTTGTCTCCAGGCCCTCATGGAGGTCGACTTCGACGGTGTCCCCGCGGTCCATGTACGCGTAGGACTTGACTGCGCCGACGAGACTCGACATCCGCTCGGTCGACTCTTCGAGCTCGGCGGCGAGGCGGCCGGCGGCGACCGTGGCGGCGACCCACTCAACGGCGGCGTCGGTCGCCGGTCCGGCGAGCGCGGCGACTTCGTCGAGCCAAGCTTGGTCGACGCCGGCGACGGCGAGCGGCTCTGCCAGGCGCCACGGCTCGTCGATCTGCAGCGCCTCCAGGCGCGCGATCAGGTCTTCTTCGGCGTCGGCGGCGTCGAGCGCGTCGAGCGCGCTGCACGACGCGCTGTGGGCCACGGCGCGCCGCTGCAATGCGACGAGCCCCTCGGCCTGCTCGCGCTCCATCCCGGAGTCGACGAAGCGCGCGATCGTCGAGCTGAGCACGTCGAGCGCTTCGGTCATCTGCTGCGCCGCGCGGCGAGCGGCCGCGGCGGGGTTGTTGAGCTCGTGCGCGAGCCCGGCGGCCATCGTCCCGAGCGAAGTCAGCCGCTCGCGGCTCTGCTCGACGCTCGTCACGCGGCTCATCACGGGCGCGACGGCCTGCATCACGCGCCGGTGGATCGCCGGCTGGGCGAACGCCAACTGCCGGAAGTCGGTGTTCTTGACGAGCGCCAGGCGGCAGTCGGTCTCGGCCTGCATCCGCACGCCCATGCGACCGCCGGTGAGCGCCGCTATCGCGCCGATCCAGGTCGGCGCCTTGTGGCGGCCGACGGGCTCTGAGCCGCCCTGGTCGATGATCGTCGCCTGAGCTTCGCCGACGAGCAGCAGGTTCATCCCACGGTTCTCCTCGCCCTGCTCGACGATGATCCCGCCGGCGGCGACGTGGTAGGTGTGCGCGACGGGCACCCACTCAGCGAGCTGCGCGTCGTCGAGCTCTTCGAACAGGTCTACCGTGCGCAGCTCCTCGACGGTGACGGGTGGCTCGCTCGCGGCGCTCGCTCGCTCGGTGACGGGGCTCGGCGGCTCGGCCATCTCCCTCACCCCTCGACGAGATATTCGTGGATCAGCGACACGGCCATCGAGCCCTCGCCGACGGCGCTCGCGACGCGCTTGATCGAGCGCGCGCGGACATCGCCGGCGACGAACACGCCGGGGACGGTCGTCTCGAGGACGTACGGTTCGCGCTCGAGCGGCCAGCCGGCGGCCTGCGCGTCTCGCCCGGCGAGGATGAACCCACGCTCGTCGCGCGCGATCACGCCCTCGAGCCAGTCGGTCCGCGGCGACGCGCCGATGAACACGAAGCACGCGTCGGCGCCGAGCGCCTCCTCGCCGCCGGGGCCGTCGATCAGCACGCGGGTGAGGTGGCCGTCCTCGGACTCGGCGGCGGTCGCGGTCGTGCTCGTAAGCACGTCGACGTTGTCGAGCTCTGCGATCTGCTCGATCAGGTAGTGCGACATCGACGACTCCAGCGAGGCCCCACGCACGAGCATCGTCACCGACGCGGCGTAGCCGCTGAAGTAGACCGCCGCCTGGCCGGCGGAGTTGGCGCCGCCGATCACGACGATGTGCTGGTCGGTGCATGCGCGCGCCTCGGTCATCGCCGCGCCGTAGTAGACGCCGGCGCCGGTCAGCTCGGGAAAGCCGGGCGTCGTCAGCTGCCGGTAGGAGACGCCCGACGCAACGAGCACGCAGCTGGCGCTGAGCGTCTCGCCGCCGCTCAGCTCGACGATCCGCGCGGAGCCCTCGACGCGCAGCCGCACGGCTTCCTGCACGGTCAGCAGCTCGGCGCCGAGGCGGCGCGCCTGGTCGGTCGCGCGACGCGCGAGGTCCGAGCCGCTCAGTCCGGCGGGGAAGCCGAGGTAATTCTCGATCCGGCTGGACTGGCCGGCCTGCCCGCCGGGCGCCTCGCGCTCGACCATGATCGTCTTCAGCCCCTCCGACGCCCCGTAGACGGCGGCGGCGAGCCCGGCGGGACCGCCGCCGACGACGACCAGGTCGTAGTGGTCCTGCGCGGGCGCGCCGGCGACGCCGAGACGCTCGGCGAGCTCGAGCACGGTCGGGCGCTCGAGCACAGCCCCGTCCTCGAGCAGCACCACTGGCACTCGGTCGGCGTCGACGCCGGCGACCTGCAGCAGCTCGCGCGCCTCGCCGTCGCGCTCGACGTCGAGCCAGCGCGCGGGAACGCGGTTGCGCACGAGGAAGTCGCGCAGATCGTGTGACTCCTTGGAGAAGCGGTGGCCGATCACGCGCACGCCGCCGGCCGACAGCGCAGCGCCCGACTCCCACGTCGTCAGTAGGTCTTCGACGACGGGGTACAGCTGCTCCTCGGGCGGATCCCACGGCTTGAGCAGGTAGTAGTCCAGCGCGACGTCGTTGATCGCCTCGATCGCCGCCTCGGTATCGGCGTATGCGGTGAGCAGTACGCGCTTTGCGTCGGGCACGAGCTTGCGCGCCTCGATCAGGTATTGGGTGCCGGGCATCGCGGGCATCCGCTGATCGGCGATCAGCATCGCGACCTGGTCGCCACGCGAGCGCAGCTCGCGCAGCATCTCAAGCGCCTCCGCGCCTGACCCGGCGCGGAGGATCCGAAAGCGCTCGCCGAAGCCGCGGCGCAGGTCGCGCGCGACGGCCGCGAGAACGGGCGGCTCGTCGTCGACGGCGACGATCGCGGGGCGCCGCGCCGGCGACGGCTCAGGGCGGTCGGTGACTACGGGCTCGGCCTGCGCGGACATCGCTCCCAGTGACAGTAGCCGAGGCGTATCGTCTCGACCGTGCCGACGCGTCGCACCGCGGTCAACGGGATCGAGCTGAGCTTCGTCGACGAGGGCGACGAGGGCCAGCCGATCGTCGCGCTTTGCCACGGCTTCCCCGAGCTGGCGTACTCGTGGCGCCACCAGATCCCGGCGCTGACGAGCGCCGGCTGGCGTGTGCTGGCGCCGGACATGCGCGGCTACGGCGAGAGCTCGGCACCGGAGGCCGTCGAGGCGTACGACATGGTGAGCTTGTTTGGCGACATGACCGGGCTGCTCGACGCGGTCGGCGCGAGCGACGCGGTGTTCGTCGGGCACGACTGGGGCGCGAACGTCGTCTGGCAGCTGGCGGTGCGGGCGCCGGAGCGCGTGCGCGCGGTTGCCGGGCTGAGCGTCCCGTTCGTCCCGCGCGCGCCGGCGGCGCCGATCCCGATCATGCGCCGTCACCTCGGCGAGGACTTCTACATCGTCTGGTTTCAGCAGCCTGGCGTGGCCGACGAGGCGCTCGCGCGCGACGTCCGCCGGACGCTGACGACCAAACGCGTATGGACGGCCGAGTGGGCGCAGGACGACGGATCAAAACCGCAGGCGCCGGAGTGGCTGACCGAGGACGAGCTGGGCGTGTACGTCGACGCGTTCGAGCGCACGGGCTTCACGGGCGGGTTGAACTGGTACCGCAACATCGACCGCAACTGGGAACTGAGCGCGCCGTTCGCGAACCGGCGAATCGAGCAGCCGGCGATGTTCCTAACCGGTGAGCGCGACCCGGTGCGCAAGTTCATGCCCGCGGAGGCGATGCGCGGGTGGGTGACCGACATGCGCGCCGAGCACCTGATCGACGGCGCGGGGCACTGGGTGCAGCAGGAACGTCCGGATGAGGTGAACGCCGCGCTGCTCGAGTTCCTGGCGGGGGTGTGACGCAACTCGGTTCCTGGCGGTGACGTTCGAGTGGGCGATCCTGGACTCGAACCAGGGACCTCTTCCTTATCAGAGAAGCGCTCTAACCGACTGAGCTAATCGCCCGACGCGCCGGGCGAAGCGGACGCACGGCGAGCGCCCATGTTATCGCCGAGCCTCGTGCGCGGCACGGCGGCGGCGCGCCGTCAGAGGCGGCCGCGCGCACCTGTCGCCACGTGGGCAAGTTCCGATGAATGGAATTGCAGGTGTGTTGCTGTCTACGCCACGGCCCGCGGCCGCAACCGCCGCGCCAGCTCGACCGCCTCGGCAGGCGTGGCGAACGCGAGCTGCGCGCGGTAGCCGCCGCCGGGTGCCGCGCGAACGTCGACCTCCGCGCCGAGGGCGGCTTCGAGTGCGTCTGCGATCTCCTCGATCGCCGCGAGCTGATCGGGGTGCAGCTCGCTGGTCATCCGGCGACGCCGGCCGGGCGTGGCAGCGTCGTCGGAGCCGGCGTTCTCGCTGCGCGCACGTGCTTCGGTGACGCGGACCGACCATCCCTGACCGGCGGCGTCTCGCGCCAGGCGCACGCGCGCACCGTGATCGCCGGCGAGCAGCAGCGCGCGGCCGTGGCCCTCGCTGAGGGTTCCCTTCGTCAGCAGCTCGATCACCTCGTCGGGCAGGTCGAGCAGTCGCAGCAGGTTGCTGACGGCGACGCGGCTGCGCCCGATCCGGCGGCCGACTTCCTCGCGCGTGATGCCGAGCTCCTCAACGAGCGCCGCGCAGCCGCGCGCCTCCTCGATCGGGTTGAGGTCCTCGCGCGCCATGTTCTCGATCAGCGCGAGCTCGATCGCCTCGGCATCGTCGTGCATCCGCACGAGCGCGGGGATGCGCTCGATCCCGGCGAGCTTCGCCGCGCGCCAGCGGCGCTCGCCGGCAACGAGCTCGTAGGTGCCGCCGGGCTTGGGACGGACGAGGACCGGCTGCAGCACCCCGCGCTCACCGAGCGACCCCGCGAGCGCCTGCAGCGCGTCCTCGTCAAAGCGCCGCCGCGGCTGCTTCGGGTTCGCGACGATCAACTCGACCGGCAGCTCACGCAGCTCCTGCTCGCGCTCGCGCTCGGTCTCGCGCGAGACCGACAGGATCGCCTCCAGCCCCCTACCGATCCCGGGTTTCGGTTTCTTAGCCACGCGCCGCAACCTCCTTTGCCAGCTCGAAATATGCCTCCGCCCCCGCGCTGTGGGGGTCGTGATGGGTCACCGGAAGCCCATAGCTCGGCGCCTCCCCGACGCGCACGTTGCGCGGGATCACCGTCGAGAACACCAGGTCGGGGAAGTGCTCGCGAACCTCACGCTCCACGTCACGTCCAAGCCGAGTGCGGTTGTCGTGCATCGTCAGCAGCATCCCCGCGATCGTCAGGCGTGGGTTCAGCTCGCGCTGGACGAGCGACAGCGTCTCCAGCAGACCGGCGAGGCCCTCGAGCGCGAAGTACTCGGTCTGGACGGGCACGATCACGCGATCGGCCGCGACCAGCGCACTGACCGTCAGCGGACCGAGCGACGGAGGGCAGTCGAGCAGGATGTAGCGAAAGCGCTCGCGCAGCGGCTCCAAGCGCTCGCGCAAAGTCTGCTCGAAGCCGTCGATCCGCGGCAGCTCGACGTTCGCCCCCGCCAGCCCTGCGCCCGCCGGTAGCAGCTGCAAGCCCTCGATGACCGACTCTGTCAGCGCGTCCTCGGCGCTCGCCTGCCCTGTCAGGACCTCGTACAGCCCGGGCGACTGCGTGCGCGCGATCCCCAACCCGACCGTCGCATTGGCCTGCGGGTCGACATCGACGAGCAGCGTCTTGTAGCCCGCCTCGGCGATGCACGCGGCGACGTTCAACGCCGTGGTCGTCTTGCCCACACCGCCCTTCTGGTTGGCGATCGCATAGATCGTCGACATCGGATGCAAGCTAGCGGCGATTGCGGTCAGAGCCGCCGGTCCGCCGGACGAACGTCGTCGCGGGCGCGTCGTGGCCCACGCTCGTCATCCGAACGGGCGCTTGCGCGCGACGCCCGCCCGTCGCGGGAAGCGATCGGGCGTCTCGCACTCCTTGACGAACACGTGCAGGTGCCGATCTGTGGCACCCGCGAAAGGCTCGACGTGGTGCACCTCCGCGAGCCGTAGCCCGAGTTGCTCTGCCGCCCCGGCGGCGGCGCGCTCATCGCCCGCGTTGCGGCGGCCGCGCCAGTCGATCAGCGTCCCGCCCAGCCGCAGCAACGGCGCCGCGTACTCGAGCACGACCGGCTGGGGCGCCAGCGCCCGCGCGAGCACCGCGTCGTTGGCGCCGATTCCCGCGTCCCACTCCTCCGCCCGCTTGCAGACGACCGTCGCGTTGGCGACCGACGCCGCTGCGGCCAGCGCCAGCATGAACTGACACTTCCGCCGCTGGCTCTCGACCAGGCGAACCTCCGCGTCGGGCAGGGCCACGGCGATCGCCAGCCCGGGAAATCCGGCCCCCGAGCCGAGGTCAGCGACGGTGCGGCTGGCGCGCAGGCCGTCGACCTCCAGCGCCACCAGGGCGTCGGCAACGTGGATCTTCGCCGCCTCCTCGGTGTCGCGCACCGCCGTCGGCGCGTGCTCGTCGCGCTCGAGCTCCGCCAGCACGGCTCCCAGGCGCTCGATCTGCCGCGCGCCGAGCCCGAACCTCGCGAGGAGCGCTGTCCAGGGTTGGGATTGGGCGCTCATCGCCGGACGGTCCGCGCGGCGCCGATGTTTCCCGTGAAACGCCGCTGGCGCGGCCCATACGACCCGTTTCCCGTGAAACGCAGCGGCGTGAGCGCGCGTGGCACGTCGCGTAAACGCTTGGCCGTCAGGCGTCGGCCGGCGTGACGACGAGGTACCGCTCGGGTTCGTCGCCCTCGCTGTGGGTCTCGACGCCCCCGCGGTCGCGAAGGTGCTCGTGCACGATCCGTCGCTCAGACGCCGGCATCGGGTCGAGCTCGACCGCGCGCCCCTCGCTGAGCGCCTCGTCGGCGGCGTCGTCGGCGTCGGCGCGCAGCAGCTCGGCGCGGCGCTCGCGGTAGCCGTCGGCGTCGACCTCCACGCGCGTCGACGATGGCCCGTCGGGAAAGACGATCCGCTGCGCGAGGTGCTGCACGGCGTCGATCGTCTGCCCGCGCCGGCCGATGAACAGGCCGACGTCGTCGCCCACGATCCGGCCTCGCAACAGGCCCGCCTGCTCCTCGACCTCCACCTCGACGTCGAGGCCGAGCCCGGCCGTCACTTCCTCGAGCAGCTCGGCGAGCAGCTGGGCTGGGTCGAGCTCGTCATCGTCGAGATCGCGTGCGCCGACGTCCTCGTCGGCGCTCATCTGCGCCTGCCCGAGCGTTTCTTCTTCTTGCGCGGTGGCCGCGGTGGGGGTGCGGCGGCCGGCTTGCGCTCGGGCTCGGCGGGAGCGCTTGCGCGAGAGCGTCTTCCGAGCAGGCCCGAACCACCGCCGCCGCTCGCCGCTGCGCCGCCGTCTCCACCTCCACCGCCGGCCACGCCGGCGAGCGCAGGTTTCAGCTGGCGGGTGGTCTTTCCGTTGGTCGTGCCCGTAGCCTCCACCTTCGCCGGCGGCGGCCCCATATGCCGTTTGATCAGATACTGCTGGGCGATCGTCCAGAGGTTGGTCGTGATCCAGTACACGAGCAGACCGGCTGGATAGCGGTACAGGATCACGACGAACACGACCGGCAGCAGCAGCATCAGCCGCCGCTGGTTGGGATCGGCGGTCGCGGTCGCTACCAGCGTCGAGGCGACCTGCGAGCCGACGTACAGCAGGATCAGGACGATCAGCGCCGCGCCCGTCGCCTTGTAGGTGATGTCGGGCAGGAACAGAAACTTCGCCGAGCCGGGGGCGATCGTGTGGAGCGCGCCGTTGTAGTGGAAAGGCGTGCTGCAGCCGACTTCGGTCAGGCCCGGCAGCTTGCCGGCGTGACCCGGGACGGTCACCGCGTTCTGAGGGATCTGGGCGTTCGAAACGATGTGCCTGCCCAGTTGCTGGGAGTAGAACTGGCGTAGCTGCTGGCCGCAGATGTCGAGCTTCAGGTCGGTCCGCAGCATGTAGAACAGCGAGATGAACACGGGGAGCTGCAGCAACAGCGGCAGGCACGACGCCAACGGGTTGATTTTGTTCTCCCGATAGAACGCCATGATCTCTTGCTGCTGGCGCTGTTTGTCGTCCTTGTACTTCTCTTTCAGCGCGGCGATCTGGGGCGACAGGCGCTGCATCTCCTGCATGCCCTTCAGCTGGCGGTAGGTCAGCGGCACGAGCACGGCGCGAATGAGCACCGTCAAGCCGATGATCGCGAGGCCCCAGCTGCCACCCACGAGGTTGTCGTGGATGAACACCATGATCGACTCGAAGAAGCTGATCAGCGGCGAGAACGCGTCCTCGATGACGTTGGCGATTATCGGCACGCTGCGGGTCCGCTCTGTGTGGCGAGGATTGGCATGCTGCTGGTCAGCTCTCTATGTTCGGGTCGTCGACTACGCCCTGGCCGGCTGGCCGCGACAGCCTTAGCCGGCGCCTCGGTGGACGCGAGCGGTCGCAAGCTCACGCGTCGTCGCGGTCGGCGGTGCGGAACACCCGCTGGGCGTGCACCGGATCGTATCCGCCGTAGCTCCACGGATTGCACCTCAGCAGTCGCCAGGCCGCGAGCACCGGGCCGCGCAGGATGCCGAACTCGCGGATCGCTTCGACGGCGTAGCGCGAGCACGTCGGCTCGTACTTGCACCGTCGCGGGATCGCCGGCGAGATCACCCGCTGATACAGCACGATCGGCGCGATCGCCACGCCGCGCGCGGCGCGCGCGATCCGTCCCGTGCGTCCGGCCGCTGGGTCGGCTGCCGCGGCGGTCATCATCGCTTGCCGTCGAGCTCGCTGCGCGCGTCAGCGTCGAGCTCGAGCTGAGCCTCGGGTGCAGGGTCAGCGTTGGCCTCGTGCCGCTCGCGCAGGCCTCCCTTGACGATCAGCTCCTCCAGCGCGCCATCGACGCCTGCAAGGCCCTCGCGCTCGACGAGCTCAGCGGCCGAGGGCCGCGCGACGAGGACCACGTCCTGACCGTCTCGCAGCGTCGGCTCGACTCGCGCGAACGATTCGCGCAGCATCCGCTTGACCTTGTTGCGCTCGACCGCGCCGCCGACCTTGCGCGATACCGACAGGCCCAGCCGCGGGCGGTCAGAGGCGGCGTTCGGGAACGCGTACAGCACTAGGTGGCGGTTTGCGGTGGAGCGGCCCTGCCGGTAGACGCGCTCGAACTCGGCGCTGCGCGACAGGCGGCCCCGGTCGGACGAGCGCTGTCGAAACGACGTCAACCCTCACCCTCAGGCTGAGAGTCGCTTGCGACCCTTGTCGCGGCGCCGCTTCAGCGTCAGCCGACCGGCGCGCGATTGCATGCGCGCACGGAACCCGTGGGCACGGGCACGCTTTCGCTTCTTCGGCTGATACGTGCGCTTCATCTCAGTTCGTCATCCTCGGCGCGATTCCTTCCGCGGCGCCAAGCGTCCCGGCAGCCACGAGCGCGCCCCGGCGGCGCGTCGGCGAGGAAGTATAGGGCGGTCGGGAGTCGCGCCGCGCACCCCGGAAAAATCTTCGGCAGTTGCGGCGAGTCGCGGAAGCGATCGCTGGGCGTTCGTTATAGTCGCGCTTCGCCGGGGCCGCCGGGCCCCTCCAAGAATAGGTTCGTCGTTTTCTTCTGGGAGAGGAACGGATCCACGCTGCCGTGAGCGCCGAGCTCGAGCACATATGGATACGCGTGCAGCGCGAGCTCGCGACGAGCGTCGACGAGCTCACCTACCGGATCTGGCTGGCGCCGTTGCGGCCACGCGAAATCGACGGCTCGTGCCTGCTGCTCGACGCGCCGCCACAGGCACGCGGCTGGGTCCGCGACCGCTTCGGGCGCCTGCTGGACACGTGCGCGGTCAGCGTCCTCGGCCCGGGCGCGAGCGTCGAGCTGCTGCACGCGCCACGCGCGCACGAAGCCGAGCAGCGCCCGTCGCGCGCGCGCGCGGCTGAGCCGGTCCGGCGCTACGGACGCGAGCCGGGTCGCGGTGGGGGTCGCCCCGCCGCGACGATCGGCGCCGGCCACGCGCCGCGGGCCAACCCTAAGCTCACGTTCGAGCAATTCGTGATCGGCGACAGCAACCGGCTCGCCCATGCCGCCTCGCTGACCGTCGCCGAGCTGCCTGCGCACGCGTACAACCCGCTGTTCATCTGCGGCCCTCCCGGCGTCGGCAAGACGCATCTACTGAGCGCGATCGCGACGATGCTGCAGACCCACGACCCCGGCCTGACGGTGCGTTGCACGACCGGCGAGTCGTTCACCAACGAGTTCCTCGAATCGCTTGCGGGAGGTGGCATCGACACCTTCAAGGCGCGCTTTCGCGACGTCGACGTGCTGCTGATCGACGACGTCCAGTTCCTCGAGCGCAAGACCAAGACCGAGGAGGAGTTCTTCCACACGTTCAACGCGTTGCACGACGGTGGGCGCCAGATCGTGCTGACCTCCGACCGCCCGCCGCGCGACCTGCAGGCACTCGAGGACCGTCTGCGCGAGCGCTTCTGCGCCGGTCTGGTCGCCGACGTCCAGCCGCCCGACCTCGCGACGCGGATCGCGATCCTCAACAAGCGCGCCCACCAGGACGGCGTGTGCGCTGTCGGCGACGGTACAATCGCAGCGATCGCCGAGCGGATCGATGACAACGTCCGCTCGCTCGAGGGCGCGCTGATCCGCGTCGTCGCCTACAGCTCGCTGACCGCGCGGCCGCTCGACGAGCAGCTCGCGCACGAGGTCCTTGACACGCTCTACCCCCGCAAGGCCACGACCCCCGCACGGCGCTGCTCGGCATTGGAGATCCAGACGGCCGTCTGTGACCATTTCGGCCTCTCGGCTTGCGATCTGCTGTCGAGCTCGCGGACCGCACGCGTCGCCTGGCCGCGCCAGCTCGCGATGTATCTCGCGCGGGAGCTGACCGGACAGTCGCTGCCGACGATCGGCAGGGACTTCGGCGGCAGGGACCACACGACCGTGCTGTATGCCTGCCGCCGCGCCGCGCGGCGGCTCGAGGCCGACAGTGACGCACGCGCCGCTGTGGAGAAGTTGTGTCGCACGCTCGAAGTCGACCGTCCATGACCCTCTCGGCGCCACGCGCGACCGCTTCGCCTGAGAGACTGCGCTGCGGCGTCCACAGCTCGATCCACAGGCTGCGGCCAGGTCCTGCACGCGTCAACGCGCGCACTGCACAACTGCACAACCCCTACTACCTACTCAATCCTCCTTCGCCATCTCAATGAAGCTTTCCCTCTCCACACCAGAGCTCTTGGCGCAGCTGCAAACGACAACTCGCGTCGCCTCGACGCGCAGCGCTGTCCCCGCACTGTCCGGCGTGCTGATTGCAGCCGACGGGGACCGCGGGCCGGAGCTGCGCGCCACCGACACCGAGATCGGCCTGCGTGTCCCACTTCAGGCCGATACCCAGCGCCCCGGCAGCGCGGTCCTACCGGCAAGGCTGCTGCTCGACGTGGTCCGCTCGCTTCCGTCCGACGAGGTGTCGCTGGAGCTGCGCAGCGCCGAGCAGGACGTCGAGTTGATCTCCGGGCCGGCGACGTTCCACCTGCGTACACTTCGCGCCGAAGACTTCCCGACGCTTCCCGACCCCTCACCGGAGACACGCATCGCGCTTCCGGCGGGCGCATTCGTCGAGACGGTCTCACGCGTCGCCCGCTCGGCCTCGCGCGACGAGACCAGGCCGGTGCTCACCGGGATCCTGATGTCGGCCTCGGGACAGGAGCTGCGGATGGTCGCGACCGACTCATATCGGCTGAGCGTCAAGGAGACAGCGCTGGAGACGGCCCTCACCGGGAGCCTCGAGGCGAACGTGCCGGCGCGCGCACTGCAGGAGCTCGCGCGGATTGCCCAGCAGGCGCCCGACGACTCGCTCGCCGTCAGCGTCGGCCAGAACCAGGTCGTCTTCGAGCTCGGAAGCACGATCCTCTCCTCCCGCCTGATCGACGGCCAGTTCCCCAACTACCGCCAGCTGCTGCCCGAGTCGGTCGAGCACGAGCTGCGGCTCGCCAGCGCCGAGCTGACCGACGTCGTGCGCCGGATCAGCCTGCTCGCGCAGAAGAACGCACCGTTGCGGCTGAGCTTCGCCGAGGGCACGCTCACCGTCTCGGCCCAGACACCCGACGTCGGCGAGGCGAGCGAGGCGATTCCGGTGCCGTTCAGCGGCGAGCCGTTCGAGATCGGCTTCAACCCGGAGTTCCTGCGCGACGGCCTGGAGAGCGTCGACTCCGACGAGCTCGTGCTGAAGCTGATCAGCCCGCTGCGCCCCGGCCTGATCGAATCACCCGACACCGGCGACTTCGTCTATCTGATCATGCCGATCCGCCTGAACGTGTGACGTCATGGCCGGCGCATCTCTGCGTCCTCGGTCGCTCGCGTGCGTAGCACGCCACGCTCCCTGCGTCCTTGATCTGCTTGACCCTGACGTCACACGTGGCGCGTGGTCTTGACGTGGCCGGCGCATCCGACGTGCGCGTCCTGTCGCTGCAGCTGCGCGACTTTCGCACTTACGCGCGCGCCGAGGCGGCGCTCGGTCCCGGCCTGACCGTCGTGCATGGTCCCAACGGCGCCGGCAAGTCCAACCTGCTGGAGGCGCTGTACTTCGGCTGTACCGGCCGTTCGCCGCGAACGCGCAACGAGCGCGAGCTGATCCGGTTCGACGCCGACGTCGCGCGCGTCGTCGTGCGCTGCTGCGCCGACGAGCACGAGCACGAGCTGGCGGTTGCGTACGGGGCCGGCCCTGACGGCGAGCGGGGCGTCAAGCGCCTGACCGCCGACGGCGCACCCGTCGAGCGGCTGCTCGACGTCGACTTTCGGCCGCTGCTGAGCTTCTTCGAGCCCGACCGGCTCGAGTTGCTCAAGGGTGCGCCGTCGGTCCGGCGCGCGCACCTCGACCAGGTCGTCGCGGCGCTGTGGCCACTGCGCGCGAACGAGCGCCGCGCTTACTCGCGCGTGCTCGCCCAACGCAATGCGCTCCTCGCGCGGATCCGCAGCGGACGCGCCTCTGACGCGACGCTGTCGGCCTGGGACCGCGAGCTCGCGGAGCTCGCCCTCGCCGTGCGCGACGACCGCGCTCGCGCGGTCGCGCTGCTGGAGGCCCCGTTTCACGGCCGTGCGGCGCAGCTCGGGCTGAGCGGAGACGCCGAGCTCGCGTATCGACCCCGTACGCGCGCCAGCGACGTCGAGGAGTTCGTCGCCGAGCTCAACGCGCGCCTGCCCAGCGACCTCGAACGCGGCTTCTCCGGCCACGGGCCACACCGCGACGAGCTCGCGATCGTGCGCGACTCGCGCGAGCTGCGCCTGTACGGGTCGCAGGGCGAGCAGCGCCTGGCCCTGCTCGCGCTGCTGCTCGCCGAGCGCGACGTGCTCGCGAGCGAGCGACGACGGATGCCGCTGATGCTCCTCGACGACGTGATGAGCGAGCTCGACGCCGAGCGCCGCGAGCTGCTCGCGGGAGAGCTCGCGTCGGCTGGCCAGAGCGTGATCGCGACGACCGACCTCGCGCACGTGCCGGGCGCCGGCGAGGCGCACGTCGCGCGCCTGCGCGTCTCGCCAGGCACGATCCTGCAGGAGGCGATCGCGGCGTGAGACGGCCAGCCCCAAGGCAGCTGTCGCCGGCGCTGGACCGCCTGGTCGGCGAGCTCGCGCCGGCGACCACGCTCGCGCGTGTTCAGGAGGCATGGGAGCGCGCCGCCGGCCCGGCGGTCGCCGCCGCCGCGCGTCCGGTCGCCGAGCGCGACGGCGTCCTGACGGTCCTGTGCGAGGCCTCCGTGTGGGCTCAGGAGCTCGAGCTGATGGCCGGCGAGATCCTCCCCCGCCTGAACGCTGAGCTCGGCGGTCCTCGGGTGCGCGAGCTGCGCTGTCGGACGGGCTGAGTCGTTTGCCGTCGGCTAAGCGCCGACGACCTCGTCGGGGCGTATCCGCTTACGACCCTTGTGGTCGGCCCGGCCGGTCCCGATGCACTCGCGGCACACGATCCACCGACCCTCTGGCTCGGCCTCGAACCACGTCCAGCCCGCGCCCGCGCAGACCGAGCACCGGTCCTTCTCGGCGATCAGGCGGTCACTCTGAGTCATCGGCCAAGCGTACAGTGCGTTGGCCGATTCAGCCAGTCGGTTTCTTGAGTTTTGCGAGCGGCCCCCAGCGCCGTATTTTCCTGCATTTTGCAGGGCTTAAGCCCCGCCTGGCGGTCGGGAGCGACTTCGCTGCGTGCTATTCTTATGTACACACGAGCCTCGCCCCGGACCGCACCTTTGAGCGCCGCGGAATCCGGGGCGTTCTGACGTAATCGGAGGACGATTGGCAACTAGCGACACAAACGGCGACAGTCCCAAGCGCAGCACGAGCAAAGGCACGCGCAAGGGCGGTAAGAACGATCCGTCGATGAGCGACGGATCCTCCAGCTACGACGCCCAGGACATCACCGTCCTCGAAGGTCTCGAGGCCGTGCGCAAGCGGCCCGGCATGTACATCGGCTCGACCGGCCCGATGGGCCTCCACCACCTGGTCTACGAGCTCGTCGACAACTCCGTCGACGAGGCGCTGGCCGGCTTCGCCACAGAAGTCACGGTCACCATTCATCCCGACAACTCCGTCACGGAGACCGACAACGGCCGCGGGATCCCCGTCGCGATCATGGAGAAAGAGGGATTGCCGGCGGTCCAGGTCGTGCTTACCGTCCTGCACTCGGGCGGCAAGTTCGGCGACGGTGGCGGCTACAAGGTCTCCGGTGGCCTGCACGGCGTCGGCGTCTCGGTCGTCAACGCGCTCTCGGAGCGCCTCGAAGTCGAGGTCCGTCGCGACGGGCACGTCTACAGGCAGGAGTACGCGCGCGGCGTCCCGCAGACCGAGCTGATCGAGGTCGAAGAGCTGCCACCCGGCGCGCCCACCGGCACGACGGTCACGTACCTGCCGGACGCGGACGTATTCGAGACGCTCGACCTGGACGTCCTCACGCTCGAGGAGCGCCTGCGCGAGACGGCGTTCTTGACCCGCGGCTTGAAGATCTCGCTCGTCGACGAGCGAGCCGAGGGCCACTCGGCCACGTTCCGCTATGAGGGTGGAATCGAGGATTTCGTCTCCTACCTCAACGAGAACAAGGAGACGGTCCACCGCAAGGTGATCTTCTTCACCGGCGAGTCAGACGAGGGCGCCGCCGAGGTCGCGATGCAGTGGAACTCCTCCTACCAGGAGTCGATTCACTCATTCGCCAACAACATCAACACGCGTGAGGGCGGCTCGCACATGTCGGGCTTCCGCTCGGCGCTGACGCGCACGCTGAACAAGTACGCGCGCGACCACGGCCTGCTCAAGGAGAAAGAGGGAAACCTCTCCGGCGAGGACGTGCGCGAGGGCCTGACAGCGGTGATCTCCGTCAAGCTTCGCGACCCGCAGTTCGAGGGTCAGACCAAGACCAAGCTCGGCAACCCCGGGATGGCCGGTTTCGTCGAGTCGATCGTCAACGCAGGGCTCAGCGAGTTTCTCGAGGAGAACCCGAGCGAGGCCAAAGCGGTGATCATGAAGTCCGTCCAGGCCCAGCGCGCCCGTGAGGCCGCGCGAAAGGCGCGCGACCTGACGCGGCGCAAGTCGGCCTTGGAGAACTCGACGCTGCCGGGCAAGCTCGCCGACTGCTCGGTGAAGGATCCGTCGCTGGCGGAGCTGTTCGTCGTCGAGGGTGACTCCGCGGGCGGCTCGGCAAAGCAGGGCCGCGACCGCAACACGCAGGCCGTCCTGCCGCTGCGCGGCAAGATCCTCAACGTCGAGAAGTCGCGGATCGACAAGGTCCTGCAGAACACGGAGATCCAAGCGCTGATCACGGCGATCGGAACGGGCGTGCGCGATGAGTTCAACCTCGAGAACGCCCGCTACCACAAGGTCGTCCTGATGACCGACGCCGACGTCGACGGCGCGCACATTCGCACGCTCGTGCTGACGCTCCTGTTCCGCGAGATGAAAGAGCTGATCGAAGAGGGCTACGTGTACATCGCCAAGCCGCCGCTGTACAAGCTCAAGCAGGGCTCTCGCGAACGCTACATCGAGAAGGACTCAGAGCTCGAGGAGATCCTGCTCGCCGACAAGTGGGAGAAGATCGGCGTGTTCGATCGTCACGGCACACAGTTCAAGCTGACCGAGGCGCGCTGGCAGCGCTTCTCGCGCCTGCTCAAGCAGTACGAAGGCTGGGCGCTGTCGTTGCGCGGCCGCTACGGCCACGGCGTCGTCCAGTTCCTCGAGGAGTCCTCGCTGCTCGGCGAGCAGGTGATGAATGCCGAGGCAGCTGTCGAGCTGCTCGGGCGCGTCGGGCTTCAGGGTGAGACGCACGCGACCGAGTTGCTCGGGGACGAGGACGGCGAGATCCGCGTCAAGGCGGTCGAGGCCAAGACTGGCTTCGCGCTGACGCATCGGATCAAGCACGAGCTGTTCGACTCCCAGGAGTACCGCCAGCTCGCGCGCGTCCACGCGCAGCTGATCGAGCTCGCCGGCACGCCGGCGTTCGAGGTGCGCCTCGGCGACGTCAGCGAGCAGGCGCCGACGTTCGAGGCGCTGCGCTCGGCGGTGATGACTGTCGCGCAGAAGGGCGTCAAACTGCAGCGGTTCAAGGGCCTCGGTGAGATGAACGCCGAACAGCTTGGCGAAACGACGATGGCTCCCGCCACGCGCACGCTCGCTCAGGTGACGCTCGAGGACGCGTTCGCCGCCGACCGCATCTTCTCGATGCTGATGGGCGATCAGGTTGAGCCCCGCCGAGCCTTCATCGAGGACAACGCAAGGGCGGTGGCGAACCTCGATGTCTGAGCCGCGCGCGCCTATGCCTCTGGATCAAGCAGATCAAGGACGCAGGGAGCGACCCAGGACGCCGAGCTGTGCCGGTCGTGAGGAGGCATAGTGGCTTCGACTGACGTCATAGGCGGCGGCAACATCGAACCGCGCGGGCTCGAGGAGGAGATGCGCACCGCGTATCTCGACTACGCGATGTCGGTGATCGTCGGACGCGCGCTGCCCGACGTGCGCGACGGGCTGAAGCCGGTTCACCGCCGCGTGCTCTACGCGATGAACGAGCTCGGTCTCGGGCCCACCCGCTCGTACGCCAAGTGCGCGAAGATCGTCGGCGAGGTGATGGGCAACTATCACCCGCACGGCGATTCAGCGATCTACGACGCGCTCGTGCGCATGGCGCAGGAGTTCTCGATGCGCAACGAACTCGTCGACGGTCAGGGCAACTTCGGCTCCGTCGACGACGACCCGGCTGCCGCCATGCGCTACTGCGTTACGGGAGACACGCGCGTGCGAACCCGCTCGGGCACGGTGCGGATCGATGCGATCTCACCGGGCGCCAAGCCAAACTCGGACACTCCGGTGGACATCGAGGTTCTCGATCGTTTGGGCCGGCCGGTGCGCGCATCGGTCCTGTTTCACTCGGGCGAGCACCCGACGCTTCGCCTGCTGACGACTGAGGGCTACGAGCTGACCGGGACGGCCAACCACCCGGTCCTGTGCCTCGTCGACATGGCTGGCGTGCCGTTACTGATGTGGAAGCTCCTCGAGGAGATCCGCCCGGGTGAGCGCGTGCTGCTCCACCGCGCGAACGGCACGTGTGAGGAAGCGCTGGGCGACGCTGCGCGCAGCTTGGCTCTGCTGGCGGGCGCGTTCGTCTCAGAGGGTTGGTTCGGCGACCGCCGCGCCGGCTTCAACAATGTCGACAAGCAGTTCTTCGACGCGGTTGTCGACGCGTACGATCAAGTCGTCGGCGGGCCCCGTTATGTCAGCTCACGCACGATCGCGTCCGGGAGCTTGTGTCACGAGCTGGACGTGCAGAACGTAGGCGCGCTGCTCGAGAGCCCGCTTGCCGAGCTTGAGGGGCTTGCCAGCGAGCACAAGCGCGTTCCCGAGGTCGTGTGGACGGCTGGGAGCACGTTCAAGCGCACTTTTCTCCAGGCGCTGTTCGAGGGCGATGGCTCATGCTCACTGCTCCCTCGCAGCACCATTCAGATCTCTTACTCGACCCGCAGTTCAGGATTGGCGCGCGACGTGCAACAGCTGTTGCTCGAGTTCGGCGTGATCGCGCGCCTCAGTCGGTCGATGCGTGGCGAGATCAAGGTCGTGATCACCAACCGACGTGACGCGCGTCTGTTCGCCGAGCGCGTCGGATTCTTCGGGGTCAAGCAGCGGAAGCTCGAGCGAGCGCTGGCGACGATCCCTCTCCAGAGCCGTGCGCTGAGCCACGACCACGTTCCGCACGTCGCAGGCTACGTCCGCTCAGAAGGCGGGTCGACATACGCCGAGCGCGATTGGCTGAGGCGCCACAACGTGGACCGAATCGAGCGGTGGGAGAGCTCCGCAACGGCGATCATGGAGCGGATCACCTCGCAGGAGGTGCGTGACGTCGTCTCGCCGCTCGTGAGCGGCGACTACTACTACGCCGAGGTCGCCAGCGTCGGGGACGCCGGCATCCAGCCCGTGTACTCGCTGCGGGTCGACACCGACGACCACTCTTTCCTGACCAACGGCTTCGTCAGCCACAACACTGAGGCCCGCCTAGCCCGAATCGCCACCGAGATGCTGCGCGACCTCGACATGGACACGGTCGACTTCGCGCCGAACTACGACGGCTCGCGCCGCGAACCGCTCGTGCTGCCGGCGCGCTTTCCGAACCTGCTGGTCAACGGCTCCTCGGGGATCGCGGTCGGGATGGCGACGAACATCCCGCCGCACAACCTGCGCGAGGTGATCGCGGCGACGATCGCTTACATCGACGACCCCGAGATCGACGCGGCCGGGCTGATGCGCCACATCAAAGGCCCCGACTTCCCGACAGGCGGAATCATCCTCGGCCACGGCGGCATCAAAGACGCCTACGAGACGGGCCGCGGCCGCGTGCGGATCCAGGCGCGTGCGCACGTCGAGCCGCTCAAGCAGGGCAAGGAGGCGATCGTCGTCACCGAGCTGCCGTTCCAGGTCAAGAAGGGCGGCGACGGCGGGCTGATCTCGAAGATCGCAGACCTCGTGCACGACAAACGGATCTCTGAGATCTCCGACCTGCGCGACGAGTCCGACAAGCGCGGGATGCGCCTGGTGATCGAGCTCAAGCGCGACGCGATCCCGAAGGTGGTGCTGAACAAGCTCTACAAGCACACGCCGATGCAGGCCACGTTCGGCGTCAACATGGTCGCGCTCGTCGACAACGTGCCGCGCACGCTCCCCCTGCAGGCGGTGATCCACAACTACGTCGCCCACCAGCGCGAGGTGATCGTCAGACGCACCAAGCACGAGCTCTCCGAAAAGGAGGCCCGGGCGCACATCCTCGAGGGCCTGCTCACCGCGCTCGAGCACCTCGACGCGATCATCGAACTGATCCGCGCCTCCCGCGACCGCGACGCCGCGCGCGAGCAGCTCGTCGAGCGCTTCGAGCTCAGCCCGATTCAGGCGACCGCGATCCTCGACCTGCGCCTGTCGCAGCTGACGGCGCTCGAGGCAGACGCGATCAAACAGGAGCACGCCGACGTCACCGAGCGAATCGCCGAGCTGCGCGCGATCCTCGGCGACGAGACACGCGTGCTGGACGTGATCAAGGAGGAGCTGACCGAGATCGCTGAGCGGTTCGGCGACGAGCGCCGGACCGAGATCAGTCACTCCGAGGACGAGATCGACATCGAGGACCTGATCGCCGACCAGCAGATGGTGATCACGATCACCCAGAGCGGCTACGTGAAGTCGCTGCCGCTGGCGACCTACCGCCAGCAGCAGCGCGGCGGGCGCGGCGTGACCGGGATGGAGATGAAGGACGGCGACTTCATCGAGCACCTGTTCGTCTGCTCGTCGCACGACTACTTGCTGTTCTTCTCAAACCGCGGCAAGGTCTACCGCTCGAAGGTCTACGAGCTGCCCGAGGCGTCGCGTACAGCCAAGGGACGCGCGCTCGTCAACATCCTCCCGCTGCGCGAAGGCGAGCGGATCCAGGCGGTCGTCTCCACCCGCGACTTCACAGAGACGAAGTACCTCGTGTTCGCGACGAAGTCGGGCACGGTCAAGAAGACCGAGTTCCTCGCCTACAACACTCCGATCAAAGCGGACGGCATAATCGCGATCAACATCCGCGACGACGACGAGCTGCTCGCTGTGCGAGCGGTCGACCCGAACGACGAGATCATCATGGTCTCCAAGGCCGGCCTGACCGTTCGCTTCGCCGAGTCCGACGCGCGCTCGATGGGACGCGACACGACCGGCGTGCGGGGGATGGACGTCGGCAAGACCGGCGAGGTGATCGCGATGGACGTCGCGCGCGACGACATGGACCTGCTCGTCGTGACCGAAAACGGCTACGGCAAGCGCACCCAGGTCGCGCAGTACCGCAAGACCAACCGCGGCGCCAAAGGCGTCAAGACGATCGGCCTGACCGAGCGCAAGGGAGGCCTCGCCGGCGCGCTGGTCGTGCGCGACCACCAGGAGCTCGTCTTCATCAGCGTCGGCGGGATGGTCCAGCGCACGTCGGCGGGCGGGATCTCACAGCAGGGTCGCTCGGCGACCGGCGTGCGCGTGATGAACCTCAAGGACGATGACCTCGTCAGCGCCGTCGCACTGGTCATCGACGCCGGCGATGGCGTAACCGCCGACGACGGGGAGCCCCTGCCCGACGAGGCTGCGCTGAGCGGAGACAACGGCTCGGCTCCCGCCGACGCCTCGTAAGCCGCTAAAAGCGTCCAGTTTCCGACGAAAACCCTCACAGGTTGCCCGAAAGGGGCCGACAGCCAGTGAATGACCCGCCTGGCAACGACGCTCGTGCTTGCTGCTTCGATCGGCGCGAGCGCCGTTCTCTGCCTGCCTGCGGAGGCCCCGGCCGTCAGCCACGCCAGGACGGCTGCGCATCGCACACACCGCCGTGCCGCCAACGCTCCGTGTAGGTCGAGTGCCGCGAGGGCCCGCCGCGCCCGCGCGTCGAGGAAGACATCGTGCTCCGCGAGCGCCAGCCTGACCTCCTCGACCCGACCGACCGTCTCAACGCGACGGAACACGGTCGCTCGCCCGCTCCCGAAGAAGGCGCGCGGCGGATCCTCCAATCGCCTGCGGGCGGTGCCTGTCCAGGCGGGCGCGACCGTGACGATCGCGAAGGTGGTCCCTCAGCCTTGCCAGAACACCAACCTGACCCCCGAACCCGCAAACCTTCCGCTGGTCCGCGCCGCGGTCCTCTGCCTGATCAATGCCGAGCGCACGCAGAACGGGCGCGAACCGCTGGTGTCGAACACGCATCTGGAAGAAGCCGCCGAAAGCCACGGCCGCGAAATGATCGCCGACAACTACTTCGCGCACGTCTCGCCGGGGGGCATGACCCCGGTCGATCGTGTGCGCCGGACCGGCTACATCCCGAGCTCCGAAGACGGCTACGTGATCGGCGAGAACCTCGCGTGGGGGACCCTCGCGCTGTCGACGCCCGCGGCGATCGTCGCCGCGTGGATCAACTCGCCAGAGCACCTCGCCAACATCCTCGAAGGCAGCTACCGCGAAACGGGGATCGACGTCAGGGCAGAAGCGCCGGCGTCGCTCGCCGAAGACGCCCAGGGCGCGCTGTACACGCAAGAGTTCGGCGTGATCGTCCGCTAACGCAGCGACGCACGCCACCAGAAAGACAAAGGGCGCCTCGACGTGGGCGCCCTTTGCCGCGCTGCTCTGACTGGAAAACCGAGACGAGCGGTGCTTCAGCCGGAGGGACCAGGACCGGCAGCCGTCTCGGGGTGTCCCGGGTTGGATTCCGCTGAGCGGACCAGCCTTTCCGACCTAGCGGCCGGTCACCTCCAGGGTCCCGCAAGAACTGTCAGACGTACGGACCACCTCCTTTCTCTGGTCCGCTCAGATTAGCGGACCGACGTGACACCGGAAAGCGGTCGCGGCGACCCCACCAGGGCGACCCCACCCGCCACTGAGCCGCCTGCTGGGTGGTTTAGGCGGCTTGCGGGAGGTACTGCAGCCACGCCGCGGGGATCGTCGGGCTGGCGACGTGGATGAAGATCTCGGCGCGCGGCGTGCGCGGAGCGCGGCGCGGGTGCATGCCGGCCTGACGCGGCAGCCGGTCGCCCTTGCGCCGGTTGCACGGGGCGCACGAGGCGACGATGTTGTCCCAGCTCGACGAACCGCCCTTGGACCGGGGAATCACGTGATCGACGGTCAGGTTCGAGCGCGAGCCGCAGTACTGACAGGTCCAGCTGTCGCGCGCAAACACCGCGCGGCGGGTGATCTTGCGCCGGTGGGCGTCGCGCGGCACGTTGACGTAGCTGACCAGGCGAATCACGACGGGACGGGCGAGCGTCGAGGTCTCCGAATGCAGCTCGGACAGGCCGCGCTCGACGAGCTCGGCGCGCTCCTTCAGCAGCAGGACAACCGCGCGGCGTACGGTGCACACGTTGATCGGCTCGTACGTCGCGTTGAGGACAAGCACCCGACCGCCCATCGCCGAAGTCGGCGATGTCGCAGGTCCGCGCCGCGGGTGCTCGAGTGGCGACACGGACCCCACCGGCTCTGGTGGGACGCTGCTTGCCATGGTCAACGCGGCAGTCTAGCGGGGCG